>NZ_JBEHWS010000005.1:0-318544 GCF_040239565.1 Fulvimarina thalattae | reverse complement strand
TCCGTTCAAAGGCGAACCAGGATCGACAGTCCAAGGCCCGGATAATAGCCGGACGTATGGCGAAGACGGATATCCGCTGACAGATCGTGACGCCGGTCATTCAGACGAGTCCGGAATTGGCGCGGGTGACCATAGTCACGATTGGAGCCGTCCGGAGGGAGGGGGGCTCCAACACATCTGGACAGAGGTCCATCGCGGCTGCCAAACCCTAACGATCCGCCAAGACCGTGGCGTATCACGCCGTCATCATAATGTATGGAGCACAAGAATGAACTGGACCACGGACGAGCGCGGGCGGCTCAACATAAGAGGAATACATGACGGTATTGTTTCAAAATTGAATTACGATACCAGTTCGCGGGTTTTTGAAATATCTATTTCTTCAGGCCGTAATATGAGCACCGCCATGCATTTTAGTGGTGTTATTGCGATCAATGTATCGTCTCTTTGGGAAAACTCAATCGTTAGCGACGTGTTCGTATGGGACATCCGAAATAAACCGGATGATGCGATGCTTGCCGGCGATATTGGCTGGGCTCATTTGCTGGATGGGCGTTCTGGTGATCGATCCGATCTTTTAAGCCAAATCGCGCGGTATGTGAAAGAAATAGAATCCGGGTGCTTAGTCACAATTTCCTGCATATACGGCGGCGATATTTCAATACTGTCTCAAAATCTAGATATTGAACAATTCACATAGAAACTGCGGTTTTCAGCTGGGCATCTCCGAAAGCCCTCCATTTCGAGACTGCCGGAGGAATTATCTGAACCGCTCCGTATTTCCACCTGACAGTCGGTATAGCGGATAAGGCATAGGCATCCGCCTATAAGTACGACTATGTCGAAAGCTTCGGACGGCTGGTTTTCACGGGTTGGAGTCATCACCTCAGTGCAGCGCAGACGCCTTTGGTCGACGGCTGAGAAGGCCCGCCTTGTGGCAGAGGCAATGCAGTCGGCGATGAGCGTTTCCTTGGTCGCTCGCCAAACCCGAATATCACGGTTCCTCCGGCCGTCTGCTTAGCTGGACTCCCCGCCCGCCGTATTTTTCCCTCGGCCAAGTCGGGCATACTGGCGCTCGCACCCGCGAGATCTAAAAGATCAAGGCGCGGAGGTTTGTCGGAGAAACAGAAAACAGAAGAGGATGAAGCTGAACCAATCCACGACAATGTCGAGGATTAAGAGGGAAAAGATCTAAGCGATGTAGAGAGGGAATCCTACCAGAAACTGCGAGATGACGCAGGGTGGACAAAAAACCTCTTCGGGATGGCAATGGATCACGATACACATCGCCCAATAGAACCCGGCAGATTAAACTGAATAAAGGATACCCGTCTAGTAATTCTTACGGACCATCCGATGAGATTCACCGGGGTGACGAAGGAGGGGAGATCGCGGCAGACCAAGGTTGGGGAACCGGGTGCGGTCTTGGGATAGGGGCCGCTGGCGATTTCAGGCATAGGCCGCTTCCGGCCATGTCTCCGCAGGCCGGTCGAGGAGGGCGCGGCGGAGGTCGGCGGGGAGTTCGCGGATGGTTTTGGCGACCGGGGCCGGGCGGGCGATGAAGTAACCCTGGACTTCCGCGCAGCCTTCGCGGGCGAGGCGCTTGAGATGCTCTTCGGTTTCGACGCCTTCGGCGACGACGGAGGCCTTGAGGCCGCGGGACATGGCGATGACTGAAGAGATGACGTGCCAGGACTTTTCCTCGGTGCACTGGACGAAGCTCTTGTCGATCTTGATCGTGTCGAAGTTGAAGCGTGTCAGATAGCTGAGCGAGGAATAGCCCGTGCCGAAGTCGTCGAGCGCGATGCGCAGGCCGAGCTCGCGCAGTTCGCCGAGGATGCGCAAGGCGCGCCGGTCGTCGTCGATGAGGACGCCCTCGGTGATCTCGACCTCGAGGCGGGCCGGATCGAGGCCGGTGGCTTTGAGGTTGCGCTCGATCATCGGCACGAGGTTGGGATCGAGGAACTGCCGCGGGCTGACATTGACGCTGATCGCGGCTTCGGTGAGCTCGTCGCTTGCGATGCGGCAGGCCTCCTGCATCACCCATTCGCCGAGTTCGACGATCTGGCCTGAAGCCTCCGCGATCGGGATGAAATCGGCGGGGGAGATGAAACTGTCGCCGCGCTGCCAGCGCAGGAGTGCCTCGTAGGAAGCGATCCGGCCGGCGTTCAGGTCGACGCGCGGCTGGACATAGAGTTCGAGTTCTCCGCGATCGATGGCGTAGGAGAGATCGGTCTCCAGCTCTTGCCGGAGGCGCAGGGCCTGACCCATGCCGTCCTCGAAGAGCTTGAAGCCGTTGCGGCCGCCTTCCTTCACCGCATAGAGGGCGAGATCGGCGTTCTGGAGCATGGTTTCGGCGGTCTCCCCGTCACGCGGGAAGACCGAGACGCCGATGCTGGCACGCGGCTGAATGGTCGCGCCCGAGGGCAGGGCGAGCGGCTCCGAAATCGCGGAAAGCGCCCGATGGGCGAGATCGGCGGCTTGGGTTGCGAAGCTGAGGCCGGTCTGGATGAGGGCGAATTCGTCGCCGCCGAGGCGCGCGACCGTATCGCCCTTGCGCACGCAGCTTTTCAGGCGTTCGGCGACGGCGACGAGAACGGCGTCACCCGAGGGGTGGCCGTGGATGTCGTTGACGTCCTTGAACTTGTCGATGTCGACGAGGAGCAGCGCCGAGGCTGACGAGGTGTCCGGCTCGTCGAGCGCTTCGCCGAGTCGGCGGTTGAAGAGTTCGCGGTTCGGCAGGTCCGTCAGTGTGTCGTGGAGGGCGAGATGGAAGATGCGCTCGCGCGCTGCGATCTTCTCGCTGAGATCGAGAAGGCTGACGATCGAGACTTCGCGGCCTTCGAAATTCGTGACCCGCACGCGTGCTTCGACAGGGACGGATCGACCGTCGTCGGTCAGCAGGATGGTTTCGGAGAGGGTGCCGTCGGAAGCGTCGAGCCAGGCGGGGAGCTGGTCGAGCCGGTTGATTTTAGCGAGCGATTCCACCGTACGTCCGGCAAGGGTTTCGTAATCCACGCCAAACAGGGTCTCTGCGGCGGGATTGACGCTTCTGACACGCCCCTCGTGGAGCAGGAGGATCGCCTCGGCGGTGATCTCGCCAAGGGCGGCGAAGCGTTCGGCCTCGTCGCGGTCGCGGGCGGATTCGGAAAGCTTGCGGCGCTCGGCTTCGGTCTTTTGAAGCTTGTCCATCAGGGCGTTGAGGCGCCGGGTGAGATCTTCGGAATCGTCACCTGCCTGCACGGGGATGTGGAGGTTTTTCTCCGTCGTCGAGCGGGTGAGCGAATCGAGGGCGAATTCGAGATTGCCGGTGCCAAGGCGCACGCCGTGCTCACTTTCGTTGAGGCCGAGGGCTTCGTCGGCCGCCGAGACGCGGACCCGCATCAGGCCGTCGACGAGGAGGATGAGAAGGAGGCCGCAGCCGAAGGCCCAGACGAAGTTGAGGCCGACGCCGGCGGCCTGGATGTAGAACTGGTCGAGACGCGATCCGGCGGGCAGGGAGGCTTCCGGCGCGACGAAGACGAGGCCGATCGTGCCGACGACGCCGGCGACGCCGTGAGCGCCCACGGCACCGACCGCATCGTCGAGTTTGAAGCGCTTTTCGATCGCGCGATTGGCGAGGTTGGCCGCGGAGCCGCCGAGCGCGCCGAGGAGGAGGGCACCGTCCGGACCGACGAGGTGGCAGCCGGCGGTGATCGCGACGAGGCCGCCGATCATGCCGTTGATCGCGCGGTCCGGGCTGAGGGTGCCACGCCACCAGTGCGGGCCATAGCCGACAACGCCGCCGGCGGCGGCGGCAAGGATCGTGTTGAGAACGATGGGCGGCACGTCCGGCGAGGCTGCGAGCGTCGAACCGCCGTTGAAGCCAATCCAGCCGACGAAGAGGATGAGGGCGCCCGCTGAGGAGAGGACCGCACTGTGGCCGCCAAAGCGGATCGGATGATCGCCGTCGAAACGGCCGGCGCGGGCGCCGAGGACGATGATGCAGGCGAGCGCCATCCAGCCGCCGGTGGCATGGACGACGGTGGAGCCGGCGAAATCGACGAAGCCGGCATTGGCGAGGAACGCGCCGGGTGCGTCGCCGAGGGCCGCTCCCCATGCCCAGTGGGTGAAGACCGGATAGATGACGGCGGCGAGCAGGATGCTGAGAAGGATATAGGCGCGCAGCCCCATGCGCTCGGCGACGGCGCCGGAGATGATCGTCGCCGACGTGCCGCAAAACATTACCTGGAAGATGAAGAAGGCAATGTTCTCGTTCGGAATGGCATTGAGGAAGATGAGGTTGGAATCCCAGCCGAAATAGCCGGTGGGATAGGACAGACCGAAGGCCATCATGTAGCCGATGCCGGCGAAGGAAATGGTCGCGAAGGCGATGTCGAGGAGGTTCTTCTGGGCGACGCTGATGGCGTTCTTGGTGCGCACGGCTCCGGCTTCGAGCATCATGAAGCCGATCTGCATGAGGAGGACGAGGGCGGCCGCCACGAGGATCCAGGTGGTGTCGAGTGCGGCCGCAAGGCCGGTCAGGCGCGCCTCGGCGGTCTCTTCCACGAGGCTGCCGCCTTGAGCAAAAGCGGTTCCGGCCAGGAAAGTCAGCGCGACTGATGGGGCGAGAACCGGGATCGTGTTTCGCATTGCAGGCTCCTCGTAACGACTGCAACTTATTTCGAGACCTTCAACTTTGTGTAAATTGCTGTGAAATGTGGCTCTGCCTCAAATCGGGCAGCTTTTCTGGAGCCCTTGAAGAGCAGCGCTTCTGGCGTGAGGAGCGGGAAGCGCCGGTCCGCCGGCCGCTTCGCCGCGGACGATTGGCACGGCGCAGCGTCATCCACCTGTCATCGGAGATTTATAACGGTTCCAGACAGGCCGAGGCGCCGACCTTCCATGCGGCACATCCCGCATGCGCCAATCAGGGCACGTCGCGCCGCGCCTACCGATTTCTTGAACCGCAGGGACTTGCCCCCGATGAACGAGCACGTGACGCCGAAAGCCATCTTCAAGACGAGCCAGTTGGAGGAGGCCGACGGACCGGGCCTCAACCCAACCTCCAATCCGACCATGGGCGAGATTATCGCCAAGCGGTTCTCACGCCGCTCCTTCCTGCGGGGCTCCATGGCCGCGACGGCGATCGCCGCGACGGTCTCCCCGATGGCCCTGATGGCGGCGGACGAAGCCCATGCCGCCGGCAGCAAGACGTCTTTCGACTTCAAGGAGGTGGTTGCCGGCGTCGATGCCGATCATCACGTCGCCGAGGGCTATGACGCCGACGTTCTCCTGCGCTGGGGCGATCCGCTCTTTTCTGATTCGCCCGAGTTCGATCCGACGAACCAGACGCCCGAATCCCAGGAGAAGCAATTCGGCTACAACAACGATTTCGTCGGCTATATCCCGATCGACGGCTCGTCGGAGCACGGCCTGCTCGTGGTCAACCACGAGTATACCAACGAACATCTGATGTTCCCGGGGGTCGTGACGGTCAAGGGCGGCGAGCAGGCGGCCGAACTCGTCGTCGCTCCGGCCGACCGGAAGCGCGTCGACATCGAGATGGCGGCCCATGGCGGCACGATCGTCGAGATCCGCAAAGAAAGCGGCAAGTGGCAGGTGGTGCGCGACGGCGCCAAGAACCGCCGCATTACCTCAACGACAGAGATGGAACTGACCGGCCCGGCTGCCGGGAGCGATCGCCTCAAGACCAATGCCGACGCCTCCGGCACCAAGGTATTCGGCACGCTGAACAATTGCGCCGGCGGTGTGACGCCCTGGAACACCTATGTCATGGCCGAGGAGAATTTCCACGGCTACTTCATCGGCGAGCTGCCGGAGGGCCATCGCGAGGCCGAGAACTACGGGCGCTACGGCGTGCCGGACGGCTCCTACGAATGGGGCAATTTCCACGACCGCTTCGATATTTCCAAAGAGCCGAACGAGCCGAACCGCTACGGCTGGGTGGTCGAGGTGGATGTCGATGATCCGAACTCCGTGCCGAAGAAGCGCACGGCGCTCGGCCGGTTCAAGCATGAAGGCGCGGAATCGATCGTGGCAAAGGATGGCCGGGTCGTCTTCTATCTCGGCGACGACGAGCGCTTCGACTACGTCTACAAGTTCGTGACCGCCGGCACCTACAATCCGGACGACCGCGCCGCGAACATGAACCTTCTCGACGAGGGCACGCTCTATGTCGCGAAGTTCGACGAGGACGGCAGCATCGAGTGGATGCCGCTCACCCATGGCGAAGGCCCGTTGACCGCCGAGAACGGATTCGAGAGCCAGGCCGACGTCCTGATCGAGACCCGCAAGGCCGCCGATCTTCTCGGCGCGACGCCGATGGACCGTCCCGAGGACATCCAGCCGAACGAAACGAACGGCCGCGTCTATGTGATGCTGACCAATAATACGAAGCGCGAGGAGGCGAATGCCGCCAATCCGCGCGTCGACAACGCCTTCGGCCATATCGTGGAAATCTCGGAAGAGGGCGGTGACTTCGCCGGTACCTCTGGCACCTGGGAAATCCTCGTCCAGTGTGGCGATCCGTCGATCGCGGATGTGGGCGCGACCTTTTCGACGGCGACGACCGAGAACGGCTGGTTCGGGATGCCCGACAACTGCGCCGTCGATAGCGACGGCCGGCTCTGGGTCTCGACCGACGGCAACTCCGCCGACAAGACCGGCCGCACGGACGGGCTCTGGGCGATGGACACGGAAGGCGAGGCGCGGGGTACGTCCAAGCTGTTCTATCGTGTGCCGGTGGGCGCGGAGATGTGCGGCCCGCAGCCGACGCCGGACCTCGCGACCTTCTTCGTTGCGGTCCAGCACCCGGGCGATGGCGGCGAGGAATGGGAAGGCTTCGGTCGCCCGTCCTATTACGAGGATCCGTCGACCCGCTGGCCGGACTTCAAGGACAACATGCCGGTGCGACCGTCCGTGGTTGCGATCACCAAAAAAGGCGGCGGCAAGATCGCGACGTCCTGAGAGCCGAGACCCTGACATGAAGAAGGGGCGCTCCGACGGGGCGCCCCTTCTTCTTTGGCTTCCGCGTTCTTTCGCGGAGGATTGAGCAGAGCCTTGATCAGAAAAATTCGCTCATGACGTAGCCCATGCCGAGCATCGCTGGCGGCACGGTCGCGGCAAGCTTTTCCCACGACCAGCGCCGGCGTGGTTCTTCGATCGAGAAGATGTTCATCGGCATCAGGTGTTTGTAAGTCTTCTGATTGCTCATCTGCTTGGGCGCCCTAATGAAGCATTCCTCGTCGAACCAGCACCAGTCTTCCGCCCAGGTCCAGCAGCCGGCATCGCGATAGACGTCGGCGATCAGATCGCAATGGGCCTTGTCGACCGGCAGTCGAATATATCCGCCATGATCTGCACCGAAGTAGCGCATGGCAAGCGGCAGCGAGCGCTCGGTGCAGTAGTTCGACATCCACAATGTGAAGCCGATCTCGCTGCGCAAGGCATCGAGCACGCGGAAGAGCTGGACGTGATCTTCGTGCCCGTATTCGCCCCAGGGATTGTGGGTGAAGACGTTCATTTCCGGCGAAAGCCGGTCTTTGAGTGCGGCATAGATCTTGTCGTAGTTCTCCGCATAGGCATTGCGGATACTGCTGTCGGCATAATTGAGATCGAGCGGCGTCACGCGACCGACGACCTGCTTGACCTTGCGTTTGACCTCCCGCAGATCGGCCGCGATCGAGAAGGCGATGCCTCTCTCGCTGGGCGCCGGCGCGGACCAGTCCGCGCAGCCGTAGGTGCCGGCTTCCGCGATATTGAGGCTGGTGAGATTGGGATGGGGATGGTTGGCGAGCGCCTCCGCGCGGGCAGGGCCGCGAGACGGGTCGGCCCAAAAGTCGCGATAGACGAGGATGATCTGATCGACATCCTTCACGATCGAGCCGAACCACAGCATCTCGTCGTCGGGATGGGCCCCGATGATCACCGAATTTTCCAGGAATGCCGGCTTTTTGCCCATGGCCTTGTCTCCTACTGCCGCTGCCATTCCAGCCATCCGCTTTCGAGTGTCAGTTCTTCTTGTTCTTCCAGCCACGCACGCGTTGCCGGGCCGCACGAGCAGCAAGAGCCAGACGGCCGAAGCTGCTCCCCGGGGTCTCCAGCGTCACCATGCGGGTGGGTTTCGTTCCGAAATCGGCCTTGAAGGCCTCGTCGCCGATGGTGAAATCGAAGACCGATCCGCCCTCGGCGATCCATTCGCGGATCAGCTCGTCATAGAAGACAAGCCCCGGAGAATGGCGGCCAAAACGGTCGTAGTCGCCGCCGATCAGGAGGTAGTTGAAGCGGCCCGCATGGCAGAGGCCGAAGAGATAGGCGACCGGTTCACCGTCGAAGCTCATCTTGTAGGTGCGGGCGAAGCCGCTCGCGCAGCCGGCGACGGCGATGTCTGCGTAGAATTCTTCGACGGCCGGCCACTGGATCATGTCGCCTGCGAAGCGCCCGTTCCGGAGTGAGGCGAAAGCGGTGATCGCCTCCCGGATCGCGGTGGGATCGGTGAGCTGTTCGATACTGACCTCACCCGCTTTGAAGAAACGGCGTTTCTTGCGGTCGAGTTGCTTGCGGAAGGAGTCGGGCAGTGCCGTGGATCGCCAGCTTTCGTAGTCGCGGCCGAGTTCTGCCGCGTGGGCGCTGAAATCGTGGTCCCGAAACGGTTCGGCGAAGAACAGCTGCCAGTCATCTGCCGTCGCGGCGCGGCAGTTGCGGATGCGCAGGAGATCGTGAGCGGGAAGCGCTGCTGCAATCGCGCTCCGAAGGTTCGCTTGGGCAATGAGCGTTCCGCGGGCGTCCGTGCGGATCACGGGGGCGCAATAATCGCTGACGCCGAGATCATTGGCTTCGAGCAGCCTGAAGCCGCGGATGCGGCGCAGGATCATCGGAAGCATGAAGAGGAGGCGTCCCCCGGCGTCACGCCCGGTTACTATGATCGGGGAAGCGCCGCGGGCGGCGGCGAGCTTGCCATAGAATTCCGTCAGCCAGACCGGATGCTGGAACGCCGTCGCATTCGAAGCGGAAAAGAGCCCGGCATAGTCTTCCGAAGTAAAGTCGAGACTGCTTTCGAGCCGAACGTAAATCTGTTCGGCATCGAGACGATCGGCGGCTTTCACGGAAGTTTTGGTGCTCATCGAAAGGCGTCTCTTCTTCGGTCGGTCTGGCACGCCGCGCGCGCATTCAAATCGACGGACGCCTGAAAAGAGCAGGCGATCCGAAGTTCTCGACCATGCGCGGACTACATTGAGAATTTAGTTGCTAACGAGAAAAGATTATATCTAACGTTAGGAAAAGATAAAAGGTCGCGTTTGATGTAAGGTTAAGGTAAGAAAGTCTTAGCAAAGGTACTCGGCGGATCGATTGGTCGCACCCGTTCCTCTCCTTAACGACCTTTTGCGGCGCCCAGACTGTTCCAATTTGCCTGACCTGACAAGGCGATCGGTGGATCGCATCAAGCAACAGGCGGGAAGCACATTTCATGGGACGTTATCTGATCTACGGCGGCAATGGTGGCATCGGCTCCGCGATCGCGCGCCGGCTCTCCAAAGCCGGACATGAACTGGTGCTCGCCGGACGAAATGAAGAAGAACTGAAAAGCCTTGGAGAGACCTTGTCGGCGAAGACGATCCGCTGCGATGTCATGGAAGATGGCGCGATCGAAGCCTGCGCCGAAGAAGCGGGCGAGCGTCTGGACGGGCTCTGCTACGCGGTCGGTTCAATCAATCTGAAGCCCTTCGCGAAAGTGACAGCGGACGACATCCTGAACGATTTTCGCCTGAACGCGCTCTGTGCGGCACAGGCATTCCAGGCATCGGCTAAGGCTCTCACGAATGCGGAAGACGGTGCGAGTGCGCTGTTCTTTTCGACGGTGGCTGTCGATCAGGGTTTCTCGGCCCATACCTCGATCGCCATGGCGAAGGGCGCCGTGGTCGGCCTCGTGCGGACACTCGCGACGGAATATGCGCCGAAGGTGCGGGTAAACGCGATCGCTCCGTCGCTCGTCGATTCACCGCTTGGTCAGACCGTGGCCGGGAACGACAAGATGGCCGATGCCGTCGCGAAGATGCACGCGATCCCGCGGCTTGGAAAGCCGGACGATATCGCCGCGATGGGTGAATTGCTGCTCACCGATGCCGGCTCCTGGATCACCGGCCAGGTTATCGGCGTCGACGGCGGGCGCTCGGCGATCCGCGTGATGCGGAGCTGACCCTATGGCGACCCTTCGTTTCGTTCTCGGCGATCAGCTGAGCCGTGATCTCTCCTCGCTGAAAGACATCGAGGAAGGCGATGTCGTCTTCATGTGCGAGGTGGCGGAGGAGGCGAACTATGTGCGGCACCACCAGCGCAAGATCGCGTTCCTGTTCTCGGCGATGCGGCATTTCGCGGACGATCTGCGCGAGCGCGACGTGACTGTCGATTACGTCACGCTCGACGACGACAAGAACACGGGCTCCTTCACCGAAGAATTGAAGCGGGCGGTAAACCGCCACAAGCCGGATCGGGTGGTCGTGACCGAGCCGGGCGAATGGCGCGTTCTCCAGATGATGAAGGACTGGCGGGAAGAGCTCGGCTGCGAGGTCGAGATCAGGCCGGACGACCGGTTTCTCTGCGACCACGAGACTTTCGACGATTGGGCCGAGGGCAACAAGGAGCTGCGGCAGGAGTTCTTCTATCGCAAAATGCGGAAGGCCACCGGCTATCTGATGGACGGCGACGAGCCGGCCGGCGGCAAGTGGAACTACGATCACTCCAATCGCGAACCGCTGAAGAAGCGCATCACCGCGCCGGAGCGGCCGACCTACGCTGTGGACGAAACCACCGAGGCGGTGCTCGGTCTGGTCGCCAAGCGCTTCGGCAATCATTTCGGGTCACTCGAAGACTTCGATTATCCCGTCACGCGGCGACAGGCGCTGCATTATCTGCGCTGGTTCCTGGACGAGGCGCTGCCGGATTTTGGCACCTATCAGGACGCGATGCGCGAGGGCGCGCCGCTGCTCTTCCATTCCCACATCTCGGCGCTGATCAATTGCGGGCTTCTCGACCCGCGCGAGGTCTGCGACCGGGCAGAAGATGCCTACCGGGAGGAGAATGCCCCGATCAATGCGGTTGAGGGCTTCATCCGCCAGATCATCGGCTGGCGCGAGTTCATTCGCGGTGTCTACTGGAACCAGATGCCGGACTACGCCTCATCCAACAAGCTGAACGCCCAGCGCAAGCTCCCGGACTTCTTCTGGACCGGCGAGACCGATCTCAACTGTCTCGAACAGTCGTTCAAGGAGGTGCGGGAGAGCGCCTACAACCACCACATCCAGCGGCTGATGGTGATCGGCAATTTCTGCCTTCTCTGCGGCTTCGATCCGCGCGAGGTGCAGGAATGGTATCTCGTCGTCTATCACGACGCTTATGAATGGGTGGAGATGCCGAACGTTGTCGGCATGATCCTCTATGCCGATGGCGGGCTCTTTGCCTCGAAGCCCTACGCGGCCTCGTCGAACTACATCGACAAGATGAGCGACTATTGCGGCAACTGCACCTATTCGCCGAACAAGAAGGTCGGCGAGGGGGCGTGCCCCTTCAACGTGCTCTATTGGGACTTCATCGCCCGCAACAAGGAGCGGCTGAAGGGCAATCCCCGCCTCAACCGCACCTATGCGACGCTCGACCGGATGAACGAGGAGAAGCTGAAGCAATCACGGAAAGAGGCGCGAGAGTTTCTCGACGGGCTGGTGGCGACGGGGGATTATTGAGGACCGAGTGGCGGAGAGCAGCCCGCATTCCTGTACCGGCAGAGCGTCTTTCCTAGGTCTTTGAGCAGAGGCCGAACCGGGAGACGATGCGATGTTCGAGAATTTCCAGACCAGCATGATCGAGGGCGAAGGCGCGGAGATTTTCGTGCGGATGGCGGGCGAGGGGCCGCCGCTGCTCTTGCTGCACGGCTATCCGCAGACCGGGGCGATGTGGCATGAGCTGGCGCCGCGGCTGGCTGAGCAATTCTCGGTCGTCGTGCCGGACCTTCGGGGATATGGGCGGTCGTCGGCACCGGCGAACGATCCCGACAACGCTGCCTATTCCAAGCGGATGATGGGCCGGGACATGCTGGCGGTGATGCGGGCGCTCGGGCACGAGCGGTTCATGATCGCAGGCCACGATCGCGGCGGGCGTGTCGCCTATCGTATGGCGCTGGATCATCCCGGCGCCGTGACGAAGCTTTCCGTGCTCGACATCGTGCCGGTGGCCGAGGTCTGGGAGCGGATGGATGCGGCGGCGGCGCTGAAGACCTATCACTGGCCGTTCTTCGCCCAGCCCCATCCGATGCCGGAAACGCTGATCGGTGCCGATCCGGTCTACTTCCTCGATCATACGATCGCGAGCTGGACGAAGGCGAAGGACCTCTCGGCCTTTTCCGAGGCGGCGATGGAGGCCTATCGCGAAAGCTTTTGCCGGCCGGCCTATGTGGAAGCCTCCTGCAACGATTATCGGGCCGGAGCGACGATCGACTGGCGGCTCGACAGGGAGGACCGGGAGGCCGGGCGAAAGATTGTCTGCCCGACGCAGGCGCTCTGGGGAGCCGCCGGCATTCCGGCGAGTGGCGCCGATCTCGTCGAAATCTGGCGCGTTTGGTGCGAGGACGTCGAGGGAGAGCCGATCGATGCGGGTCACTTCATCGTGGAGGAAGCGCCGGAAGAGACCTTCGCGGCGCTGTCCAGATTTTTCAGCAATTAGCCTTCGGGAAGTGCCTTCGGGCGAAGAGCGTTGATGATCGTCTGGAGACGTCGGCGATTGGCACCGAAATCTGACCGCCCGAGAAGCGCGCGGGAATAAAGGAGAAGTCCGGCTTTCCCCTCGACGGACCGGACGCCGAGATTGAGCGTGTCGGGATAGCCCATCAGCGGCGTGCGCACGACGTAGCGCTTGGCAAGCGGGTTCTGTCCGTCGTCAACGCGGTGGACCGTACCTGAGAGCGCGCCGCCCCGTATGATCTCGTCGGCCTCTTTCAGGAGTGCCTCGGGCGTCGCATCGTAGAGCGGAAGCGTGAGCTCGGCTGGCGTTGAACAGCTTGCGACGGAGCAGGCGAGGGCATCGTTCGGGTTCGGGCTTCGCTCGATGGCGTCCCAGTCGACCGAGCCCTGGTCGGGATCGCCTGCGAGGCGCCAGACGCGCTCTGGGCCGAGAAGATAGAAGGTGCCGGCTGCGGCGACGCCCACAATGCCGAGACCGATCGCGACCCTGTTCAAGATTCGTCCCATCCTTCGCTACCCTTTTCGCGTTCGCTCGCCGCGGCAATCGCAGCCGCTGCCTCCCTGCGCAAGCCGGAACAATCGGGATCGGCCCGCCGTTCCCATCCCGAAGCCCGATGTCCGACTTCATTCGCAGAACGATGAGGCAGACATCGCCCTGACGAACTCATTTGATTGGGAGGAACCTTCCCGTGAAAGCACTTGTACTTTCCGCACTCGCATCCGTCGCGCTCATCGTAACGCCTGCTCTCGCTCAGGACGATCAGTCGTCGAGCGATACCGCGGCGGCGTCGAGCGAAAGCAGCTCCGGCGGCAGCATGGAGCCGATGGAGATCACGATGAACGCGCCGGACGGTTCGGAGCGTGGCACCGTGACCGTCACGCCGACCCCGAACGGCCTTCTCTTCGATGCCGAACTGACCGGCCTCGAGCCGGGCGAGCACGGTTTTCACATTCATGAGACCGGTCAGTGCGGCGAGGATTTCTCGGCGGCCGGCGGGCACTACAACCCGACCGACATGGACCACGGCTACATGGCCGAAAATGGCCCGCATGCCGGCGACATGCCGAACTTCACGGCCGGTGACGACGGCAGCGCAACCTTTGCCGTCTTCAATCCGAACCTGACGGTTTCCGACGGCGAGGCACCTGTGCTGGACGATGACGGTTCGGCGATCATGGTTCATGGCGGTGCGGACGACTATGAGTCTCAGCCTTCCGGCGATGCCGGCGACCGGGTTGCCTGCGGCGTGATCGGCGGCTCCGAGTAAGGACAGGCGATGATGTCGCGCCCAGCTGTTCGCCGGTTGGGCGGGAGATAGTTTTGAGACTGAGGGAAGCGTCGGGCATTGGGTCCGGCGCTTTCTTTATGAGCACTTCGAAGGGTTGCGAGACAGAGGTTTCAGCCGATGCAGGCATTCGCGCAGGATATGGATCAGGGTGCGTCCGGAGCTGATACCGTAGATCAGGCAGTGGAATTCGATCCGTCGATCGCCCTCGGCAAGGTCGAATCCTGGGTTATCGGTATCCAGAAGCTGCTGCCGAATATCGTGGTGGCGCTCGTCGTCGTCGTAATCTTCTTTCTCGCAGGATGGCTGTTCGACCGCCTGTTCAATCGCTGGGCCCGCCGCAGGGGGCGGGACAATCTGGGCGAAGTACTCGGCGCCTTCATCAAATGGATCATCATCCTATTCGGCATCCTGCTCGGCCTGACGATCGTCATTCCCTCGCTCAATCCGGCCGATCTGCTGGCAGGTCTCGGAATTGGATCGGTGGCGATCGGCTTTGCCTTCAAGGACATCCTGCAGAACTGGCTCGCGGGCCTGCTTTTGCTGATCCGTCAGCCCTTTCAGGTGGGCGATCAGATCGTGGTCAACGGCTATGAGGGAACGGTCGACTGGATCGAGACACGGGCGACGATCATCACGACCTATGACCGGCGGCGCGTGATCATCCCGAATGCCGAAGTCTATTCCAATGCGGTGACGGTGAATACGGCGCACGAGAAGCGGCGCTCACAATACGATGTGGGGATTGGCTATGGCGACGACATCGAAACGGCACGAGCGGTCATGCTGGATGCGTTGACGCGGGCCAAAGGCGTCGAAACGGACCCGAAACCTGAAGTTCTGGTCTGGGATCTTGCCGCGTCCTGGGTAACGCTGCGGGTCCGGTGGTGGACGAACTCCGTTCGTACCGACGTGGTTCATGCTCAGGCCGCCGCGCTGGAGGAGATCAAATCGGCGCTCGACAAAGCGGGGATCGACATGCCGTTCGAGACGCGCGTCACCCTGCTGCACGACCAGACCGAGACGCTGGACGGCGTGCGCGGCAAGCAGCGAGAGGGTTGGCCGCTCAAGCCCGAGAGCGAAGCGCCCGGGCCGGCGCGGCTCCAATCGACCGGCGGTGACGAAAGATAGCGCTGAACCGGCTGGAATCAAAAAGGCGCGGATGGTCGAGCCAGCCGCGCCTTGCGATCGATTTCATTCGTTCAAGCCCGAAACCGCTCAGGCGTTCGGAGAGACTCCAACGCGCATGCCGATGCCGGCATGGGAGCATTCGTCGATGATCATCCGCTGCAGCATGATGGCCGCCGTGGAGCTCTCGCCATCGATCTCCTGCGACATGCGGGCGGCAAGACCACCGACATCGATGATCGCATCCTGCGAACGGCATCTCTCGATCTCAAGCCGAACGCGCTCTCGCAGATGGTAGCTCATGGTGTCTCCAATCCCCGTATTGAAGCGCCGGATTCCGGTTCGCTTCGATTCCTGATCGCCGTTCGTTTCGCCGGCTTGTTCTTGTTGTTTTGTCGGCGCTACGCACGCTCAGGTAGTGTATCGGCCTTCACCCAAGATCTGCCGGCCTTTCGTCTCCGGCAGGGCTGAGCGAGAGGGTTTATCACGATCCAGCTTGCGCGAACGTAACCATGCCCATTCGGATGGAAGCCGGAAAGTATCGTGGTTTCAAGACAGTATTCCAGGCGCCAGCGGCTACGGCCTTCGCCGTTTCACCGTTTGCGGCACTCTAGGGATTCTACATGACGCGTACATGAATGGCATGTGCGAAGTGCTTGCCCAGCCAATCGTATCGCGTGTGACGATGGGGTTGAAATCCCGGCCTGTCAGCCGTTGGGAAGCCAGTTCATCGGTTTGTAGCCGGGGAGCGCTTCGATCCGCGTCAGCCATGACTCGATGCCCGGATATTGGCTGAGATCGAAGCCGCCTTCGCCTGCCACATGGGTGTAGGCATAAAGGCAGAGATCGGCGAGGCTGACGCTTTCACCCGCAAGCCAGTCAGACGCGGCGAGGCGCTGTTCCATCACGCCGAGAGCCTTGTTGCCGCCTTCGAGGGTCGCTTCCAATCGCTCCGGCGTCGCCGTCTTCTTCATATCCGCATAGATCGTCAGCGAGCGGCGAACGGCGACGGTCGGCTCATGACTGTACTGCTCGAAGAACATCCAGGCGAACATTTCAGCCCGCGTGAAAGGATCGGCCGGCACGAAGGCGGTGCCTTCGCCGAGATAGACGAGCATCGCGTTCGATTCGGGCAGGAAGCGACCGTCCTCGGTTTCGAGCAGCGGAACCTTGCCGTTCGGGTTCTTGGCGCGGAAACCGGGCGAGGCGGTGCCTCCGTCTTGCGTCGAAACCTGAACATGACGGAACGCCTGCCCGGTCAGCGCGCAGAGAAGGCGGGGCTTATAGCAATTGCCGGAGTCCGGCATGCCGTAGATGGTGATCATCGCGATTGGTCCCGGCTCGACGAAGACAAGATTTCCTAGGCCCGTGCACGGGCTTACCGCCAATCAAACTATCGAATGAAGGCGATCGTTTTTTTCACTGAAAGGATCGCGTCCCAAATTCTGGCGGCGACGGAAACCCGTGTGAAAACTCGCGCAGGATCCGATGGAATGCTTGCACCGCCATTGTGTCGGGACTAGTGTCCCACCGCCCTTCGCAACTGCAATATCAAAAGGCGAGGGTCTGTCCGAACCGAACAACCGGAGTTTGATCATGGCATTCCTTGCCGACGCCCTCGACCGCGTCAAGCCGTCCGCCACCATCGCCGTTACGCAGAAGGCGCGCGAGCTGAAGGCGAAAGGCATGGACGTCATCGGTCTCGGCGCGGGCGAGCCGGACTTCGACACGCCGGACAATATCAAGGAAGCGGCCATCGCGGCGATCGCGCGGGGCGAGACGAAGTACACGCCGGTCTCCGGCATTCCACAGCTGCGCGAGGCGATCGCCGCCAAGTTCAAGCGCGAGAACGGCCTCGATTACGAGCCGGCCCAGACCATCGTCGGCACAGGCGGTAAGCAGATCCTGTTCAACGCCTTCATGGCGACGCTCAACAAGGGCGACGAAGTGATCATCCCGGCGCCCTATTGGGTGAGCTATCCGGAAATGGTCGCGATCTGCGGCGGCACGCCGGTCTTCGTGGAAGCCGGCATCGAGACGAATTTCAAGCTGACTCCTGAGGCGCTGGAAAAGGCGATCACGCCGAAGACCAAGTGGTTCCTGTTCAACTCGCCGTCGAACCCGTCGGGCGCGGCCTATACGAAGGATGAGATCAAGGCGCTTACCGACGTGTTGATGCGCCACGAGCATGTCTGGCTGCTGACCGACGACATGTACGAGCATCTCGTCTACGGCGATTTCACCTTTTATACGCCGGCACAGGTGGAGCCGGGCCTTTACGATCGCACACTGACCATGAACGGCGTCTCGAAGGCCTATGCGATGACCGGCTGGCGGATCGGCTATGCCGGTGGTCCGATCCAGCTGATCAAGGCGATGGACATGATCCAGGGCCAGCAGACCTCAGGTGCGGCGTCGATTTCGCAGTGGGCGGCGGTCGAGGCGTTGAATGGCACGCAGGATTTCATCCCGAAGAATCGCGAAATCTTCCAGGGCCGGCGCGATCTCGTCGTCTCGATGCTGAACCAGGCGACGGGCATGAAGTGTCCGGTGCCGGAGGGCGCGTTCTACGTCTATCCGTCCTGCGCCGGACTGATGGGTAAGAAGACGCCGGACGGCAAGGTGCTGAATTCGGACGAGGACTTCGTGACGAGCCTTCTGGAGACCGAAGGCGTGGCGGTTGTCCACGGCTCGGCCTTCGGCCTCGGTCCGAACTTCAGGATTTCCTACGCGACATCCGAAGCGCTGCTGGAGGAAGCCTGCTCGCGCATCCAGCGTTTCTGCGGTTCGCTGAAGGACTGAGCCGAGAAGGAACTGCGGGCTCGAAGCGTCAAAGAACGCCTTCGAGCCTGTAGACGAGGCCTTCCGGACGGAAATCCAGCTTCGCCGTGCCCGAGAAATAGCCGGCGACGCCGCGCTCGAGCAGGTGCCGCCCGAATCCCTTTCGCTCAGGCTGGCTGACGATGGGGCCGCCGCTTTCGATCCATTCGAATATGAACGTGCGCTCTCCGCTCTCGTTGGCACGGGTCGACCAGTGCAGCGAGAGCTTTCCGCCGTCGCGGGACAATGCGCCGTATTTGACGGCGTTCGTGGCGAGCTCGTGCATGGCGAGCGACAGACCGAGCAGCTGGTTCGATTTCAGAACGAGCGGAAGACCTTCGACCGACAGAAGCGTGGTCCTGCGAAGATGCGGCTCGACTGCCGCCGATACCACGTTGTGGATGGCTGAGCCGGTAATTTCCTCCTGCAGGAGAACATCTTGCGCCCGGTCGAGAGCCTGCAGGCGCTTGCTGATCGCCTTCTGTCCTTCCGAAGTCGTCTGGGTGTGCCGCAGGGTTTGCGAGACAATGGCTCCGACAACGGACAGAAGATTGCGGATGCGATGGGCGAGTTCGCGATTGACGATCTGGCCACGTTCCTGCGCGAGCTTGCGGTCGGTGATGTCAACGACAGCGCCGGAAAATCGGTCGACGAGGCCACTCTCGTTTCGGTTCGTGCGTCCGCGCGCCAGCATCCAGCGATAGGTATTGCCGACGCCGGCAATCCGGAATTCGCAGTCGAAGTCCGAATTGCCAACAATCGCCGCACTGAAATTCTCGCGATAAAGAGCGAGGTCGTCTTCGTGAATGCGGGTCTCGATCTCGCGCGGATTGAAGCCCTCGGGCGAAACAGGCTTGTTGAGCCCGTAGAGCCGGAGAAGATTTTCGTCTGCGTGGATGCGATCCGCCGCGATATCGTAATCCCAGATGCCGACGACGCCAGCGGCGCTGAGAGCCGCGGACAAACGCTTCTCGCTGTCTGCGAGACGGGTTTCCAGAAGCTTTTCCTGAGTGATGTCGCGCGATATGGAGAGGAGGCGCGTGATCTGCCCGCTCTCTTCGACGATCGGCGTGACCCGGACATCCCACCATTTCGTGGTACCGGCGAGGGTTGGCGCACTGCCCTGAAAATGGCCGCAACCGCCGGCCTTCGCTGTCGCAACCGCGCGGTCGGCCTTTTCCCGCCATTCGCCGGCCCAGAAGGTCGGCCACGGGCAGCCCCGGATCGACTGAAAGTCTCCAACCTCCATGACGCGCTTGCCTCCTTCGCTCATGAAAAGGAGATTACCGTCGAGATCGAGAACCTTGATGCAATCGGTAGAGAACGAGAGGACGGAGCGAAGAAAAGCTGGGTCCTCTAAAAAATCTTCGCCAAGGTCTTTGAATTCGCAGTCCGCGACGTAGAGCATGCCAGTCTACTCCCGATTGCGCTCACGCAGTGATCGCGAAAACGTGTTGTGAATCTTATAAATCGGTTTTCGATCTTTCACAACGACCTGCGACAAAAACGCCCGCCTTTTGAGGCGTTTAATTTTGAAAAGTTCATTTTCAAAAAAATAGCGTCTCAAGTAGAAGTGATGCGGGCGAGCTAAATTTGCTCACATTGGAACGCGTTTCAGCACTTTTCCAAAACCATCTGCAGGCAGACCGTCAACCATCGAGGCTGTGCTTCTGCCGTGAGCATTTCAGTCGCGCGCGGCCACGTCTTTAGGGTGTGAGCAAGCGATGCCGAGCAGCTACCGGGCTTGCGCGGCCGTCGCGGTTTCGATTTTGTCGCCGTGACAACGTTGCTCTTTCGCTGAAAGCTTCTTCCCATGCCGCCACTGCCCAATTCGATCGAAGCGCGCGATATCGCGCATCACTTTCACCCCTATACGAATGCGCGGCGGCACGAGGAGGTCGGGCCGATCGTGATGGCGAAGGGCGACGGCGTCTTCGTCGAGGATATCGACGGCAAGCGTTACATCGAGGCGATGAGCGGGCTGTGGTCGGTCGCGG
This sequence comes from Fulvimarina thalattae, assembly GCF_040239565.1. Classification (NCBI taxonomy): domain Bacteria; kingdom Pseudomonadati; phylum Pseudomonadota; class Alphaproteobacteria; order Hyphomicrobiales; family Aurantimonadaceae; genus Fulvimarina; species Fulvimarina thalattae. Next base: position 298,585 of record NZ_JBEHWS010000005.1, on the reverse strand, counting down.
TCGGCTTTTCGGAAAAGCGCCTGGTAGATGCCGCGACCAAGCAGATGGCCGAGCTGCCCTACTACCACTCGTTTACACACAAGACCCACGCGCCGGTGGTCGATCTTGCCGAAAAGCTGATCCAGCTTGCGCCGGTTCCGATGTCGAAGGTGCATTTCACCAATTCCGGCTCGGAAGCGAACGACCTCATCATCAAGCTTCTGCGCTATCGCTCGAACGCCACGGGCGAGCCGCAGCGCAAAAAGATCATCTCGCGCATTCGGGGCTATCACGGCATCACGCTCGCCTCGGCGAGCCTGACCGGGTTGCCGGCAAACCATGGCTCTTTCGATCTGCCGATGCCGGGTATTCTCCACACGACCTGCCCGCATTACTGGCGTGAAGGCCGGGAGGGTGAAAGCGAGGAGGAATTCGCGAGCCGCTGCGCGGCCGATCTGGAAGCGACGATCGAGGCGGAGGGGGCGGAGACGATCGCCGCCTTCATCGCCGAGCCGGTGATGGGGGCCGGGGGCGTTGTCGTGCCGCCCGCGACCTATTGGGAGAAGATCAAGGCGGTTCTCGCGAAGTACCCGGACATCCTGTTCATCGCCGACGAGGTAATCTGCGGTTTCGGACGCACGGGCGAGATGTTCGGTTCGGTCACCTACGATCTGAAGCCGGACATCATCACGGTCTCGAAGGCGCTCTCCTCCTCCTACCTGCCGATCTCAGCGGTGATGATGAACGACAGGGTCTATCAGCCGATCGCCGATGAGACGGCGCGCACCGGCACTTTCGGCCACGGTTTCACGACGACCGGCCACCCGGTGGCAGCAGCCGTGGCGCTGGAGAATCTCAGGATCATCGAGGAGCGCGATCTCGTCGGCAATGCCCGCGAGCGCGGCGTTCGGCTTCAGGCGGGACTGCGCAGCCTCGCCGATCATCCGCTGGTGGGCGAGGTGCGCGGCGTCGGGCTGATCGCGGCGGTCGAGCTGGTCATGGACAAGAACGGAAAAACGACCGCGCCGCATGCACCGGGCTTCCTCGGACCGAAGGCCTTCGCGCATATTCAGGAGCGTGGCGTGATCTCCCGCGCGATTGCCGGCGATACGCTCGCCTTCTGCCCACCGCTGATTATCGAGGACGGGCATATCGACACGATCGTTGAAACCGTGCGCGAGGGGCTGGATGCGCTGGCGGCGGAGATGGGGATTTAGCCTCTCTCGCGATCGGGGCAGCCGAACCTTTGGACCCGATGGACGTATTGATCGAGGCATTCGAACGCGATCGACCGACATCCATCCGAGGGCGACATGACCGTTGAAACACATCTTTTCTCGGCCACCGAAGACATTCCGAACAGCGAACTGCCGCTGATTGTCATCACAGGCGAGATCGCGTCGGACGAGGCGACGGCCGCCAAGGTGCAGGCGCGTTTCGAGGCGAATGGCTGGCAGGGAACCTGGGTCTATACCGTCTTCGATTACTGGCACTTCCATCTCGACGGGCATGAAGTGCTGACATGCGTTTCCGGCGAGGCGGTCGTCGGCTTCGGTGGCGACGAGGATGAGGGCGGGATCGCACTGCCGATGTCGCCGGGCGATACGGTGGTCGTGCCGGCGGGTGTCGGTCACAAGCGGCTGGAAGCGAGTTCCGATTTTCAGGTCGCCGGCGGTTATCCGCCGGGCCAGTCTGGAGCGATCACGCGGGCAGGTTCCGTCGACGTCGAAGGCGCAAGGGAAGAGATCGCGAAGCTGGCTCTGCCGGAAACGGACCCTGTGACCGGCAAAGCGCCAGGTGCGATCGGCGTTTGGTCTGGAAAGTGAGTCAACGGCGTATTGCCCCGTTTTAGCACGCAGGGGTGGACCGACTCGGCTGCGAATGGGCTATAGTCCCCTCGGGACGGGAGGCCCGCAGACGTGATCGACAAGCTCGAATATCTGATCATGCTTTCGCATGAGCGCCATTTCGGGCGGGCGGCGGACAAGCTTGGGATCACCCAGCCGACGCTTTCGGCCGGCATCCGGCACCTGGAGGAGCGGCTCGGCGTCACGCTCGTCAATCGCGGATCGCGCTATAAGGGCATGACGAGCGAGGGCGACCGGGTGCTCGCCTGGGCGCGCAAAATCACCGACGATGTGCGGACGATGCGCGAAGAAGTGCGCAGCGTGCGTCGCGGCCTCACAGGGCATCTCCGGATCGGTGCGATACCGACTGCGCTTTCTCTGGTCGCGCGCCTGACGACGCCGTTCCGCGAGCGTCATCCGGACGTCACCTTCGATGTCACCTCGATGTCGTCCGCCGATCTGCTGGCGGCGGTCGAGGATTTCGAGGTGGATGTCGGGCTCACCTATCTCGAAGACGATCGCGTGCGGCGGGTCGAATATAAAGGGCTTTACGAGGAGCGCTACAGCCTCGTGACGACGGTCGGCAGTCCGCTTTCGGAGCGCGAGGAAGTGACCTGGGACGAGGCGAGCCGCGTGCCGCTCTGTCTCTTGAGCCACAGCATGCAGAACCGGCATATTCTGAACCGGCATCTCGGTGAGAAGGACCGGCATTTCGAGACCGTGATGGAATCGAATTCGATGCTTGCGATCCTTTCGCAAGTGCGGATGGCGGGTCTCGCGACGATCATGCCCCATCATGCGACGGTGATGCTGGGGCTCGCGCCGCCGATGGTTTCGATCCCGCTCTCAGAACCAACCGTCAGCTATCCGATCGGTCTGGTGACCGCGCGGCGTGATCTCAGGCCCCCGATCGTCGCGGCATTCTGGAACGAGGCGGCGGCGCGATCCGAAGAAGCAGCCTAGGCGCGTGACGTTCTCGCCGCTCGGTTGTCGTTTCGGTTCGGCTGGGGCGACGGCGCATCGCCGGAAGATTTGTCGCATCGCGCACGGACCGCGCCATGCTTGTGCCAACTGCCCCGCAGAGACGCGATTGCGAAAAGAAGAGCTATCGATAGAACCGTTCCAAGCTGTGAAAATTGCCTGAAAAGCGCAATTTTGGCCTCTTTTGGCTACAGTTTGCTCACTTTCAAGTCCGAGATCCGGCTTGGGAATTTTGAGCATCTCTAAATTCCGATAGACAAAACCTATCGAAACATGGAAAGCGGCGCTTGATCATGGGTTTGCGTCCGTGTTTCCCTCGACCAAAGTCTCATACACACCCGGGAGGAGCCGGCGTGGCTCATCACGTTGAATTCGACGAAGACGACGCGGTCGCGCTCGTCGAGGAGCATAAGCATCTGGAGGGGCCGCTCCTGCCGATCCTCCATGCGTTCAATCATCGCTATGGCTATATCGGCGACCCGGCGGTTCGGCTGATCGCGGGGGAGCTGAACGTCACGCGCGCCGAAGTCTACGGTGTCGTTTCCTTCTATCATGATTTCAAGCGGGAGCCTCACGGCCGCCACATCCTGAAGGTCTGCCGCGCCGAAGCCTGTCAGGCGGCCGGCGGCGATGCGATCGCCGATTCGCTGGAAAAGGCGCTCGGCATCAAGTTCGGTGAGACCTCGGCCGATGGCGCCGTGACGCTGGAAGCTGTCTACTGCCTCGGCCTTTGCGCGACCGCGCCTTCGGCGATGCTCGACGATCGGATCATCGGCCGGCTGAGCCAGCCGCGCGCCGAGAAACTCGCGGCGGAGGCGCTGCTATGACCAAGGTTTACGTCCCGCTCGATTCCTTCGCCGTCGCGAATGGTGCCGACGAGATCGCCGAGGAGCTTCAGAAGCTCAGCGATGATCGCGGTCTTGGCATTGAGATCGTGCGCAACGGTTCGCACGGCATGGCCTGGCTGGAGCCGCTTGTCGAGGTCGATACCGGCAATGGCCGCGTAGGCTATGGCCCGATCGAGCCCGGTGAGATGGAAGCGCTGCTCGATGCAGGCTTCCTGACCGGCGGCGATCACGCCAAGCGGATCGGCGACGTCTTCGAGCATCCGTTCATGAAGGGTCAGACGCGTCTGACCTTCAAGCGCTGCGGCGTGACCGACCCGCTCTCGCTGGAGGATTACGAGGCTCATGGCGGTCTGCTCGGCCTTCGCCGTGCGCTCGAAATGGGCTCGGAAGCGATCGTCGAGGAGGTGAAGGAATCCGGCCTGCGCGGACGCGGCGGCGCAGGCTTCCCGACGGGCATCAAGTGGGAAACGGTCATGAAGACCGAGGGCCCGAAGAAATACATCGTCGCCAATGCCGACGAGGGCGATTCCGGGACCTTCGCCGATCGCATGATCATGGAGGGCGATCCGTTCTGCCTGATCGAAGGCATGACGATTGCGGCGATCGCGACCGGCGCGACGAAGGGCTACATCTATCTTCGCTCGGAATATCCGGTCGCGATCCGCGTGATGCGCGAGGCGATCAAGCGGGCCGAGGCATTCGGCTGGCTGGGTGTCTCGGTGCTTGGCTCGGCGCACGCCTTCGATCTGGAAGTTCGGGTCGGCGCGGGAGCCTATGTCTGCGGCGAGGAAACCTCGCTGCTCGATAGCTTGGAGGGCAAGCGCGGACAGGTGCGGTTCAAGCCGCCGCTGCCGGCGATCAAGGGCCTGTTCGGCCGTCCGACCGTGATCAACAACGTGATATCGTTGGCCTCGACGCCGGAAATCCTCGCCAAGGGTGCGAAATTCTACAAGGATTTCGGCATGGGCCGCTCGCGCGGCACGATACCGCTGCAGATCGCGGGCAACGTCAAGCACGGCGGTCTCTTCGAGGTCGCGTTCGGCCTGACGCTCGGCGAGATCGTCGACACAATCGCGGGCGGTACGAATTCCGGCCGTCCCATCCGCGCCGTCCAGGTGGGTGGGCCGCTCGGGGCCTATTTCCCGCGCTCGCTCTTCGACACGCCCTTCGACTACGAGGCCTTCGCCGAAAAGAAGGGCCTGATCGGCCATGCCGGCATCGTGATCTTCGACGACACGGTCGACATGATGAAGCAGGCCCGCTTCGCCTTCGAGTTCTGCGCGGTCGAATCCTGCGGCAAGTGCACGCCCTGCCGGATCGGCGCGGTACGCGGGCTTGAGACGGTGGAAAAGATCATGGCTGGCGAGAACGCGGCCGAGAGCCTCGAACTCGTCGAGGACCTCTGCAACACGATGGAATTCGGATCGCTTTGCGCCCTTGGCGGGTTTACCCCCTATCCGGTGATGAGCGCGATCCGGCACTTCCCGGAGGACTTCAACGGAACGTCGGTGCGGGAGGCCGCGGAGTAGGGCGGCTTCCGGGAGATGATAGATCTCTGGAACTGGACGTTATGATTGACGACCGCCTGCTCTCGCTGATCCGGACCGATCTCGGCGCCGCGCGATAAACTTGCTATACTGGTCGGGCTTGAGGCTTTGGCCGAAACCGACGACCTTACACTTCCCCCAGGGAGGAACCGCATGAGCCTTATCGAAGAAAAAGACTACGGAACGCCGGCTTCCAAGGCCGAGAAGATGGTCACGCTGACGATCGATGGTCAGTCCGTCACCGTGCCCGAGGGGACCTCGATCATGCGGGCGGCGGCCGAGGCCGAGATTTCGGTGCCGAAGCTCTGCGCGAGCGATATGCTCGATGCCTTCGGCTCCTGCCGTGTCTGCGTCGTCGAGATCGAAGGCAAGGCGACGACGCCCGCCTCCTGCACGACGCCGGTCGGCGAGGGCATGGTGGTTCACACGGAAAGCGACCGACTGAACCGCATCCGCAAGGGCGTGATGGAGCTTTATGTTTCCGACCATCCGGGCAACTGGGACGAGCGCAAGGGCGGCGGCGACTGCGAGGTCCACGATGTAGCCGAGCGCGTGGGGCTCTCCGAGGTTCGCTATGATCCGTCGGAGCGCAATCATTTCGATGCGCAGCTCGACGATTCGAACCCCTATTTCACCTTCGATTCTTCCAAATGCATTGTCTGCTCGCGTTGCGTCCGGGCCTGTAACGAGGTTCAGGGCACCTTCGCGCTGACGGTCGAGGGACGCGGCTTCGACAGCCGTATTTCCGCCGGTACGCCGGTCGACGAGTTCCTCACCTCCGAATGCGTCTCCTGCGGTGCCTGCGTACAGGCCTGCCCGACCGAGGCGCTCCAGGAAAAGACGGTGAAGGAAAAGGGCCTGCCCACCTCTTCGGCCGTGACGACCTGCGCCTATTGCGGCGTTGGCTGCTCCTTCAAGGCGGAAATGCAGGGCGAGGAAGTCGTCCGCATGATCCCCTATAAGGACGGCAAGGCCAATCGCGGCCATTCCTGCGTGAAGGGCCGTTTCGCTACCGAGTATGCCAAGCATGACGAGCGCATCCTCGAGCCGATGATCCGCGAGACCTACAAGGACCCGTGGCAGGTCGTTTCGTGGGACGAGGCGATTTCGTTCGCGGCGAACAAGATCAAGGACATCCAGGCCAAATACGGCCGTGGTGCCGTCGGCGGCATCTCCTCTTCACGCTGCACGAACGAAGAAGTCTACGTCGTCCAGAAGATGGTCCGGGCGGGCTTCGGCAACAACAATATCGACACCTGCGCCCGCGTCTGCCATTCGCCGACGGGCTACGGCCTCGCGACCACCTACGGCACTTCGGCCGGCACCCAGGACTTCGACTCGATCGAGCACACCGATGTCATCCTCGTGATCGGCGCGAACCCGACGGATGCCCATCCGGTCTTCGCCTCGCGCATGAAGAAGCGTATCCGCGAAGGTGCGAAAGTGATCGTGATCGATCCGCGCCAGATCGATCTGGTGAAGACGCCGCATGTCCAGGCTGACGTCCATCTGCCGACGCGGCCTGGAACGAATGTCGCGATTCTGACGGCGCTCGCTCATGTGATCGTCACCGAAGGTCTCGTCGACGAGGAGTTCGTGAAGGAGCGTTGCGAGGTCGACGAGTTCGCGGACTGGAAGGAATTCGTTTCGGCCGAGAACCGCTCGCCGGAAGCCGTCGAGATCGTGACCGGCGTGCCGGCCGACCTGGTGCGACGCGCAGCGCGGCTCTACGCCAAGGGCGGCAATTCGGCGATCTACTATGGTCTCGGCGTCACCGAGCACAGCCAGGGTTCGACCTCGGTTATCGCGATCGCGAACCTTGCCATGGCGACCGGCAATATCGGCAGGAAGGGCGTCGGCGTGAACCCGCTGCGCGGCCAGAACAACGTGCAGGGCTCCTGCGACATGGGCTCGTTCCCCCACGAGATGCCGGGCTATCGGCATATCTCGCAGGACGAGACGCGCAAGATCTACGAAGACCTCTGGAAGGTCAAAATCGACAAGGAGCCGGGGCTGCGCATCCCGAACATGTTCGATGCTGCGGTCGAGGGCACCTTCAAGGGCCTCTACTGCCAGGGCGAGGACATTCTCCAGTCCGACCCGGATACCAAGCACGTCTCGGCAGGCCTTGGCGCGCTCGATCTATTGATCGTTCAGGACCTCTTCCTCAACGAGACGGCGAACTACGCCAACGTCTTCCTGCCGGGTTCGACCTTCCTCGAAAAGGACGGGACCTTCACCAATGCCGAGCGCCGCATCAATCGCGTGCGGAAGGTGATGGAGCCGAAGAACGGCTATGCCGACTGGGAAGTCACACAGCTGCTCGCGAAAGCGATCGGCATGGACATGAACTACTCGCACCCCTCCGAGATCATGGCCGAGATCGCTGCGACGACACCGTCCTTCGCGGGCGTCACCTACGAGCTTCTCGACAAGGAAGGCTCGGTGCAGTGGCCCTGCAACGAGGAGCATCCGGTCGGCTCGCCGGTCATGCATGTGGGCGAGTTCATGCGTGGCAAGGGCAAGTTCGTGCGGACCGAATATGTCGCGACCGACGAGAAGGTCGGCCCGCGATTCCCGCTGCTCTTGACGACCGGTCGTATCCTGAGTCAGTACAATGTGGGCGCGCAGACCCGGCGCACGCAGAACACGGTCTGGCATCCGGAAGACCTTCTCGAGATGCATCCGCACGATGCCGAGGAACGCGGCATTCGCGACGGCGATTTCGTGAAGCTGCAGAGTCGCGTCGGCGATACCTCGCTGAAGGTTCACATCACGGAAAAGATGGCGGTCGGTGTCGTTCACACGACATTCCACCACCCTTCTACACAGATCAACGTGATCACCACGGACTTCTCCGACTGGGCGACGAACTGCCCGGAATACAAGGTGACGGCGGTGCAGGTCTCTCCGACCAACGGCCCTACCGAGTGGCAGGAAGATTATCGCGAGCTCACCGAGACCAGCCGCAGGATACGCCCGCTGGAAGCGGCGGAATAAGCAGACCGATGTTCGGCCGGGCGAACGCCCGGCCGGCTCCGTTTCAAGGCTCCAGTCGTTTATGGACCAAGAGATCAAGCCCGCGCGTTCCCTTGCCTCGATCGCCTATCGCGACGGGGCGTTTCGTCGTGAGACTCGCAACGTTCCGGCGGAACGGGCGGTGGCGATTTCGATCGGCGGCTCGACCCATGCGGTGATGATGGCGACGCCTGCCGAGATCGAGGATCTAGGGGTCGGGCTTGTGCTCAACGAGAGGATCGTCGATCGGATCGACGAGATCGACGCAATCGAGATCGTGGAGACGGAAGCGGGTACGGACTGCCAGGTGCGTCTCGTGCCGCAGCGGGCCGAGACCTATGTGGCACGCAAGCGGCAGATGACGGGGCCGGTTGGCTGCGGTCTCTGCGGTGTGGAGTCTCTCGAGCTCGCGGGTCGTGTGCTGCCGGAGGTGACGGCGAGTGAGCGCGTGTCTCCGGACCGGCTCGTGCGGGCTATGGACGAGATGTCGGCGGAGCAGACGCTGTCCCGCCTGACGCGGGCAGTGCATGCGGCCGCATTCCACGAGCGCGACGGCCATATGGTCGTCCTGCGCGAGGATGTCGGTCGTCATAATGCGCTGGACAAGGTTGCCGGGCATCTGGCGCGCAACGGCGTCGATCCGGCGTCCGGCTTTATCACCATCACCAGTCGCGTCTCGGTCGAACTCATTCAGAAAGCGGCTGTCATGGGCTGCGGGCTGATCGCCGCGATCTCCGCGCCGACGGAACTTGCGATTTCCGAAGCCGAAGCTGCAAAGGTGACGCTCGTCGCGATCCTGCGTGGTGCCGAGTTCGAAATCTTCACATCACCAGAACGGATCGAAGGCGCTCTGGAGCCTCTCGACACGAACGAAACCCTGCTGGCATAAACGCCGGAACACGCGGGAGAGACCTCGATGGAGCGCGACAAGCTCGTCTATATGGGAAACCAGATCGCCAAGTTCTTCCAGTCGACGCCGGAAGGTGCGCGCTCCGAAGGGGTTGCCGACCATATCAACAAGTTCTGGGAGCCGCGGATGCGCACGCAGCTCTTCCAAAAGGTCGATGCCGGCGAAACGAAGTCGTTCCACCCGCTCCTCCTCGAAGCCGTCCCGCATATCCGCCGTCCGGAAAAGCCGCTTGAAGAGCGGGCCGATCACCAGTAGGCCGCAACACCCGCGCCGCCTCCCTGCAACCGATCCGGAACCGTTGAGCGGCGAGATGCTTTCCCGTCAGTCGACGGTTTCGCAAAGGTGATCGATCGGGGCGCTTCCGCCCTTGTCTCCGGCTCTACGCTGCCCTGTTTCCGTTCCTGACGTTTGAAACCGCCGCCATCGGCACGGTGTTCGTGCCCGAGGGCACATTTCGCCATGCCAGCGGCTCAGTGGAGTGTTCGCGGGTATGGGCCTTGCCATCGTCATTGCCGTCATCTGTCTCATGCTGCTTGGCAATGCGTTTTACGTCGCCGCCGAATTTGCAGCTGTTTCGGCGAGCAAGCCGAAGCTGGAGGCGAAGGCCGAAGACGGCAATGCGAACGCGGCCTATCTGGAAAAGACGGTCACCGACGAAGAGCGGATGGACCGCTACATCGCCTGCGCACAAGTTGGCATCACGCTGACGAGCCTCGTCATCGGCGTCTACGGCCAGCGGGCATTGATGCCATACATTGGCCCGCCGCTCGATGAAGTGCTGCCGTCCGGCTGGACGAGTGCCGTCGTCGGCGCGCCGCTTGTGCTGATCGTACTGACCGCGCTCCAGGTAATCTTCGGCGAACTCTTTCCGAAATCCATCGCCGTGCGCGCGCCGGAGGCGACGGCGCTCAGCACAACGCGACCGATGCGCTGGTCGCTGCTTCTGCTCGGGCCGTTCATCACGCTCCTCAACGGCTCGGCGATGCTCATCATGCGCTGGTGCGGTCTCGACAAGCCGAAGGAGACCGGCGACGAGCATAGCCATGACGAGCTGCGTCAGCTCATCGAGGACAGCCTCAAGGGCGGCGTCATCGAACGCGACGCGCACGAAATGCTGCATCAGGTTCTCGCCTTTCAGGACCGCAAGGTGAGCGAGGTAATGGAACCGCGCGCGCGTATGAAGTTCATGTCTTCCGAGCCGAACGCCGGCGATGCGCTGCGCATGATGCTTGCAACGCCGTTTACCCGCTTCCCTGTGATCAACGGCTCCGAGACTGAAAAGCCGGCGGGCTATGTGCATCTTCGCGATCTTTTCGAGCTTGCTGAAAAGAACCCTGAGTCTCCGATCGAGAGCGTCATCCGTCCCTTGCAGATGCTGCCCGATACTCTCTCCCTCGCCGAGGCCTGGGACAAGCTCGAGGAAAAACGCGACACCATCGCCGTCGTCTTCAACGAATATGGCATCGTCTCGGGGATCGTATCGGTGGAGGATCTCGTCGAGGAGATCATCGGCGAGGTCGTCGACGAGTTCGACCAGGAAGAGCCGCGCATCCGGCATGAGAACGAACGTGTCATCCTACGCGGCGACGTCCTGATCGGCGAGGTCAATCGCGAATTCGGTTTCGAGTTGCCGGATGAACATGCCGATTCGATCTCCGGTCTCGTAAGGCTCGAACTGGGCGTGGAAGACGGCGGACGCGGGTCGACGGTCGAGCTTGTTGGGGTCACCTTCACAGTGGAGGCTGTCGAGAACGGTCTGCCGCGCCTCGTTTCCTTTCCGAAGTCTGCCGTAAACAAGGAAGATGAGGCATGATCGGGCTCGCCTTCATCATTCTCCTCATTGCGATCAACGGCCTCTTCGTCGCGATGGAATTCGTCATCGTCGGCAGCCGTCTCTCGCGCCTCGAAGCGATGTCGAAGACCGGTGAGACGATAGCCCGGCGGCTCGATGGCACGGAGGCGCAGGATCGTTTCGTTGCGGTCGCCCAGCTTGGCATCACGCTCGCCTCGATCGGCCTCGGCATGTATGGCGAGCATCAGATCGCGATCTGGCTGGAAGAACCGATGGCCGCACTCGGCATCGACGGGGCGGCGGTCCACCTCGTAGCTCTGATCCTCGCCGTCGTGATCCTCACCTATTTCCACGTGGTGTTCGGCGAGATGATCCCGAAGGCGTTGGCGTTGAAGGGGGCGGAGCGGCTCCTCATTCTCATGTGGCCGCTGATCCGTTTCTTCGAAATCCTTTTCCGACCCTTCGTCTGGGCGCTCAACATCATCAGCCAGGCGCTGCTCTCACTCTTCGGCCTCAACAGGACGGAGGCGCGCTATTATACGCCGCGGGAACTGGCGGCGATCGCGGAAGATTCAGGCGAGGGCGGCTCGATTGCGCCCGAACAGGCCGAATTCATCCAGAACATCGTGCGCATGCAGGGCCGGCGCGCCGAAGAGCTGATGACGCCCCGGAGGCATGTGATCACCCTCGACCTCAGCCAGGAAGACGCAGCGGACTATGCCGGGACGATCCTTGCCGCCGGTCCCAGCCGTCTGCCGGTGACCCGCAATGGCCTGGATAACGCCCTCGGCGTTGTCCACGTCAAGGATGTCATCCGCCACAAGACCGAAACGGGTAACGCGCTCGATGCCGAGACATTGACGGGCATGTTGCATCCTCTGCCGAAGACACTGGCAAGCGTCGATACCGCGAGCCTCCTCGACAACATGCGAAAGCACGGCACGCATATGGCGCTGGTGACTGACGAATATGGCAGCGTTCTCGGCGCGGTCGCCTTCGAGGATGCGATCGAAGAAGTGGTCGGGGAGGTCCATAGTGGCTTCGAGATCGACGTTCCCGATGCTGAGGACGTGGCGGGGCGCCGGTGGAAGATACCGGGCACGACGCCGCTCTCGCGTCTCGAAGAACTCTATGGCTGGAGCCTCGAAACGGAAAAGTCCCGGACCATCGCGGGCTTCCTGCTTGAGCGTCTCCGCAAGGTGCCGGAAGTGGGCGACAGCGTCGACGCGGACGGTCTGCACTTCGAGGTGACGTCGGTCGACGGACTCTCGATCGCCGAGGTCCGTGCCGAGAAAATGGAACAGGCCGGGCGAGAAGACGAGATGGGTGACTGAAACAAGATCGGCGGTCAGCCGAAATTGCCCTAAAGGAAGAATGCCGGACAACCAAGCATTAACCTTAACGAGCGAGAGTCCGAACCGTGCTCAACGGTCTCGGACGCTCTCTCATGTCGCTTCTTCGCATCGGCTCCGCGCTTGTCTGCGCAGCCTCACTTTCCGCCTGTGCTTGGTCGCGGCCCGCGCAGACAGGAAACCTCTCGACGGTCGGTACGCCGTACACGACAGCGCTCTCCTACACGGATCGAGGCAGCGAAAACGCCGGTCGGCAATTTCCGCTCTATCAATCGTTTCTTCCGGCGAGCCGCTCATTGCTTGCCGGCCGGACGCTCGCTGTCGCTGAGGTGTCGGACATCGCGCTGCGCGATAAGGAAGTGGTTCTGACTTTCGACGATGGGCCTATGCCCGGCAAGACGCCGAAAATCCTGAAGGCACTCGATGATGCCGGCGTCGGTGCGACCTTCCTGATGGTAGGCCAGATGGCGCGCGCCTATCCGGAGATCGCGCGCCAGGTGGCGGCGGAAGGCCATACGGTCGGGACGCATACCGAACGCCATGCCAATCTGAGAACGATGAGCACCGAAAGCGCGCTTGCCGAGATTCGCCGCGGCGAAGCGTCGATCACCGCCGCCCTCGGCGAAAAGCCGGCACCGTTCTTCCGCTTTCCCTATCTCGCAGATACCAAGGCGTTACGCGCGCGGCTTGCCGGGCAGGGAGTAGTCGCGATCGACGTGGATATCGACTCCAAGGACTACTTCAAGGACGGCCCGAGCCGCGTCATGTCGCGGACGCTCGCCTCAATCGAGAAGAAGGGCAAGGGGGTGATCCTGTTTCACGATATCCAGGCGCGGACGGTCGCCATGCTTCCGGGCTTCCTGAAGGAGCTCGAACGCCGAGGCTACAAGGTCGTGGATCTGAAGCCAGCCCGCGACATGCTTCTCGCTTCGCGATAAAGGGTTCAGCCGCTCGCCGTCGCCGGAGCGTTGACCGTGCCCGGTGATTGCTGCGCAGGAGGCGAAGCCTGCGCAGGCTCGCTGGGCGCCTGTGCAGGTTTTGCCTCTGTGTGGGAGCGGGCGGTGGCGGAGGCTTTGATTTGCCGTTCCTCGATCGGTGGCGATGCGCGCCGCTCGGCCATGCGCCATCGAACTTCGCTGTCGTATTTCTCCTGCAATTCTGCCATTTGCGCCTTGATGTCCCCGATCTGGCGGCGGAGCTGGCGGCCGCGACGACGATCGATTGCGATCGCCGCCAGAAGCAAGGCGAGGGCGATCAGGCAGCCGGCAGGAAAGACCAGTCGCGCCAGCGGATCGGTGACCGGCTCCGTTCCGACGAGAGCCGCGATCGCAAAAAATGCGGCGGCGATCAGCGCGAGAATATTCCGCGTGACGAGAAGCGTAGCGACCACGGCTGCGATCGCAAATGCCGCAACGATGGGATGATCATCCGCCCGCTGCTGAAGCGTCGCGATCGCCTGGTCCATCAGATCGGGTGCTGATCCCGTCAGCCATTCGAGCGAGTTAGCCGTGTGGGCCTGTACCGAAGCCCAGGCCTCGGTGAACCATGCGCCGGCTTGCGCGAGAAACTCGTTTTCCATTGTCGCTCGTCCGAACCCGCTGGCTTTCGTCGGCAGACGGAATGCGCCGATTCTTACTCACGGGAGGGTAGTCCAGCAATCGGTAGACGCGCAAGCTGTTGCGCTAGAGGCGTTGCCGGCCGATCGATGGATCAGGCGACCTATTCCGCCGGATTGGAGTCCTCGGCAAGCTCCTGGCGAGCTTCATCGTTCGGCTGACGGGTGAAGCCCTTGAGGCCGGCATGGAGATTACGGTCACGCTCGATCTCGACCGGAGACGTGGCGTAGGCGGTCACCAGCTCGGCGAGTGAGCGCAGGGCGTGGACGTGGATACGCTCGTAGCCGTGGGAGGCGTCGACGCCAAAGGTGATCAGCCCCGTGCGAACATCGTGTCCGGCTTCGATGGCTGAGGCCGAGTCGGAGCGGTAATAGCGAAAGATGTCTCGCTGATGCTTGATCTCTTCCTCTTCGCAGAGGCGGATCAGCTTCTTGGTCAGGTGGTAGTCGAACGGGCCCGTCTGGTCGGCCATGGCTACCGTTACGCCGAATTCGGAGGAGTTCTGTCCCGGCGCCGATGTTCCGTTGTCGATCGCGATCATCGAGGCGATGTCAGGCGTCAGAATCGAGGAGGCGCCAACGCCCACTTCTTCGGCGATGGTGAAGAGCCAGTGGATATCGACCGGCGTCGAAACACCTTCGCGCTCCATGGCATGGATCGCAGCCAGCATCACCGCGACACCCGCCTTGTTGTCGAGATGACGCGAAACGATGAAGCCGTTTTCAAGAAACTCCGGCTGGGGATCGATGGCGACCATATCGCCGATATGGATGCCGAGCCTTTCAACTTCAGCAAGATCGCGCGAGAGCGCGTCGACGCGCAGTTCGACATGGTTCCAGCCGATGGGGGCTGTGTCGATCTCGTCGTTATACGTATGGCCGGAGGCCTTCAGCGGCAGAATCGTGCCCCGATAGATGCCGCTGTCGGAAAAGATCTGCGCGCGTGCGCCTTCGGCAAATCGGGCCGACCAGTTGCCGACCGGAACGAGCTCCAGCCGGCCATTGGATTTCAGGTATTTGACCTGCGCGCCCAGCGTATCGACGTGGCTGACGATGGCGCGGGCCGCGGCGCGTCTCGATCCCTGACGAAGCGCGGTGATGGCGCCACGCCGGGTAAGTTCGATCTTGAGCCCGAGGCGCTCAAGCTCCTTGGCAACATGCCGGACAACCGTATCAGTATATCCGGTTGGACTAGGTATTTCGAGAAGTGCCTTCAATTGCTCCGTCAGATAATGCGTGTCGATGACGAGGCGTGGCACTTAACTTATTCCTTTTGTTTCCGTTGCTTGTTGCGGGCGCTGCGCGTTGCATAAGGGATCGAGAGCGGAAAGAGAAGGTCTATGAACCTCTCGGCCGTCGGCTGTGGTTCGTGATTGGCGAGACCCGGCCGCTCATTCGCCTCGATGAAGACGTAGTCCGCTTGGTGCGGTTTCTTGATCATCAGGTCAATCCCCGTCACCGGGATTTCGATCGCCCGTGCCGCATTCACGGCAGCGGCGGCCAGATCCGGATGAAGCTCGCCGGTGACGTCGTGGATCGTACCGCCTGTGTGGAGATTGGCCGCCTTTCGCACTGCGATCGTCTCACCCTTGGGCAGGACATCCTCCATGTCGTAGCCGGCATGCTTCACGCAGCGTGTCGTCTCGCCATCCATGGGAATTCGGCTCTCGCCGCCCGTAGCTGCCGAACGCCGGCGCGACATCGCTTCGATGAGATCGCGGATGCTCGTCTCGCCGTCTCCAGTGATCTGCGCCGGTTTACGGAGAGCGGCCGCGACGACGCGGTAGTCGATGACGATGAGGCGTAGGTCATCGCCCTCGAAGCAGGCTTCGAGGAGAACGCGTTCGGAGACTTCCGAGGCGGTCTTGATGGCCGCCTTGGCGTCTTCGAGATTGTCGATGCCGACCGCTATGCCGCGGCCCTGTTCACCGCGCGCGGGCTTCACGACGATCGAGCCGTGCTTCTCGATGAAGGCGGCGATCTCGGCATCGTCTGCCTTGTCGCCGTCGATCTGGTCAGGAACCTTCACCCCAGCCGGCTCGACCATGCGCCGCGTCACCGTCTTGTCGTCGCAGATCGACATGGCGACTGCGGTGGTCAGTTCCGAAAGGCTTTCGCGGCAGTGGATCGTACGCCCACCCTGGGTGAGGCGGAAGAAACCGCCCGGCCCATCGGTGACGTCGGCATGAATGCCGCGCCGCCGCGCTTCGTCGACAATGATGCGGGCGTAGGGGTTGAGCTCGTCAAAGCCCTCGTCCGGGCCGGTGAAGAGCTTCTCGTTGATCTGGTTCTTGCGCTTGACCGCGAAGAAGGGGACGCGATGGAAGCCGAGCTTGTCGTAGAGCGCTATCGCCTTGTCGTTGTCGTGCATGACAGAGAGGTCCATGAACGCACAGCCGCGCGCCTGGAAATGCTCGGAAAGACGCCGCACGAGGCTTTCACCGATGCCGGGATGGACGGCCTGCGGGTCAACCGCGAGGCACCAGAGCGAGGAGCCGTTCTCCGGATCGTCGAAGGCGCGACGATGATGGACGCCGGTCACCGTCCCGACGATGGCGCCGGTCGTTTCGTCCTCGGCGACAAAATAGGTCAGCGCCCGGTTGTCATGATTGGCGGTCAGGAAGGCCGGATGCACCTGCACCATATTCCGCGTCTGATAGATGCGATTGATCTCGGTGCCGTCCTGCTCGCTCGACATGCGGCGGATGAAATAGCCACGCGGCCGGCGTGAACTCGGCCGATACGTGGAAAGATCGAGCCGATAGGTATGCGACGGATCGAGGAACAGCTCCTGCGGCGCGTAGGCGAGGAGGACATGCGGATCGGCGACATAGAACGCGATGTCGCGCCTGTCCGGGCCCTCCTCACGCAGGTTGGCGACGAGATTGCCGGTATCCTGGAAGGTGTGCGCGAAGACGAGGCGTCCCCAGCCGCAGTCCAGGAACGCATCCTGCTTCACGTCCTTCAGATGCCGGCCGATCTGCGAGGCGGGCGCGGTGAGGCTCGCCGAGCGTTTGCGTCGGAGGCGGAGTTCGGCGTTGGATTTCGGTCTTGGCTGCATTTCCGGTGAGACCAATTAAACCCCCTGCGCCTGCAGCCACATCTCAAGAAGGGCCACCTGCCAGAGTTCGGAGCCGCGCAGCGGCGTGATGTGCTCGGACGGATCTTCAAAAAGCGCGTCGGTGTAGCTTTTCTGGAAAAGCCCGCGCGACTTCGCGGCGTCCGAATGGAGCGCGTCCTTGACGAAATCGAGCGTCGGGCCAGAGAGATATTTCAGCTGCGGAACCGGGAAGTATCCCTTCTTTCGGTCGATCACCTCGGACGGGATCACCTGCCGGGCGACTTCCTTCAGGACGCCCTTTCCGTCCTGTTTCAGCTTTTCATCGGCCGGAACGCGGGCGGCGAGTTCGACGAGTTCATGATCGAGGAAGGGCACGCGGGCTTCGAGCCCCCAGGCCATGGTCATGTTGTCGACGCGCTTGACCGGATCGTCGACCAGCATGACATGGGCGTCGATCCGCAGCGCCTTGTCGACGGCTTCGGTCGCGCCTTCCATGGCAAAATGGTTGGCGACGAATTCCCTGGAGACATCGGTATCCGGCATCCATTCGGGATTGAGATGTGTGCCGAGCTTCTCGTGGTCGCGGTCGAAGAAAGCGCGCTGATAGGCGGCAAGTGGATCGTTCGCGCCGGCGACCTTCGGATACCAGTGATAGCCGGCGAATATCTCGTCCGCGCCTTGGCCGGACTGAACCACCTTGATATGCTTGGCCACTTCCCGCGACAGGAGATAGAAGCCGATATTGTCGTAGGACACCATCGGCTCGGACATCACCTCGATGGCGTTGGGCAGCTCCTTGATCAGCTCGTCGCCCGGCACGAACAGCTTGTGGTGCTCGGTGCCGTAGTGCTTGGCAATGAGATCGGAATACTCGAATTCGTTGCCGACCTCGCCATTGGCATCCTCGAAACCGATCGAGAAGGTGTTGAGGTCCTTCTGGCCCTTCTCCGCCAGCAGTCCGACAATGAGCGAGGAATCGACGCCACCGGATAGGAGCACGCCCACCGGAACGTCGGCGACCATGCGGCGATCGACGGCGAGCTTCATCGCCTCCATCACCATGTCGCGCCAGTCGTCGGAGGTGAGCATTTCATCACCCGACTTCGGGGCAAATTCCGGCCACCAGAAGACTTCGTCTGTGAAGGAACCGTCGGCCTCGATCATCCTCGTCGTTGCCGGCGGCAGCTTGCGCACGCCCTTGACGATGGTGTGCGGCGGCGGAACCACAGCATGGAATGTCATATAATGGTGGAGCGCGATCTTATTGATGCCGGTGTCCACATCGCCCGACTTCAGGATCGACTGAAGCGAGGAGCCGATATAGAGGCGCTTGTCGTTTTGGCTGAGATAAAGCGGCTTGATGCCGAAGCGGTCGCGGGCAAGCATCACCCGGCCGGTCTCGCGCTCGTGGATCGCGAAGGCGAACATGCCGTGGAAGCGCTTTACGCAATCGCGGCCCCAGGCGTGATAGGCCTTGATGATGACTTCGGTGTCGCCGGTCGAGAAGAAGTTGTAGCCCTTGGCCTCCAGCTCCTTCTTGAGTTCTGGATAGTTGTAGATACAGCCGTTGAAGGCGATCGTCAGCCCGAGAACCGGATCGACCATCGGCTGCTCGGCTTTTTCCGACAGGTCGATGATCTTGAGGCGGCGGTGGGCGAGGCCGACGCGGCCGCGCATGACCTGACCCGAGCCATCCGGCCCGCGCCGGGCGAGGCAGTCGCCCATGCGCTGAACCCGTTCCGGCGAAGCGTTCTCACCGTCGAAGCGGATTTCACCGCAAATGCCACACATGGGGACTCCGTTCGCTGCTGAAGATCGATTTCGAACTGTCTCAGGCCGCTCTAACGGCGGCCATGCGTCTCGCTGGATCGAGGATATAGACCAACCGCTTCACGGATAAACCAGTTTTGCGCTGAAATTTTTTGCAGTGCGGAAGGCGATCGGCCACGATTTCGACGATCGGTCTACGCGCTAAACATTGGATCTGGCAGCAGGATTCGCCTGAGTTTCGATTGCCAAAGCAGCGTCTCGTTCAGGTGCGGATGATGAGCTTCGAAGAGCAGCTGGTTGATTGGATAAATTGATCGAGCAGAGGTCAGTATTTTTCGATTACTTGAGATCTCATAGTCCGCCCATCTTGAAGCTGATAGCAATGAAATCGCTGCAATTGTAAAATTAAAGGAAATCCACAGGTTTAGCTCCCGGTAGCAAAAAATTTTAACGACCTCAGTTCAGGATGAGCGGACTGAAGAGGTTTTTGACTCATGCACGGGCGCGAGACGGTCGTTGAGCCGAGATATCGTTGGGTACGATGGATTGCCCAGGTTGGAGCCGATCTTCCGTTGGAAGTGCGGGAGCGTCTCTACGCGACCTTCTATACGGCATTCGGTCCACTGATTTTTGGCGCGCTCAACACGATGATGGTGAGCACCGTCGCCTATCTGCGGTCCGGCAATCCGGTCTTCCTGTGGATCACGCTTGTCGACGCCTTCCTCCTCGCGCTGCGCTATCGGGCGCGGTGCCAGTGGGGGCGTCCCTCGGACGGAATTTTCATCGGCGGGCTCGGCTGGGCTGCTTTGATGGCGGTAACGACGGGTGTCATCATCTACTCGGGCGACCAGCCGATGATGGTGATCGCCCTTGCCTCGAACTTTGCGACGATCGGCGGTATTCTGGGGCGCAATTTCGCCGCGCCGCGCTATGCGATTATCCAGGGCATGCTGATCGTGCTTGGCTACGAGATCGGGTACGCCTTCATCCAGCAGGACCTAGTACCGCTCTTCCTGGCTCAGGGTGTAATGTTCCTGATCATCGGCATCGGCATCGTCAAGCAGCAACGTGAGGCGACGATCCGCGCGTTGAAGGGTGAACTGCGTGAGCGCGAGCAGGCGCTCAAGGACCCGTTGACGGGAGTGTTGAATCGACGCGGCCTCGAAGATCTGTTTGCCCGCAGATCCGTCGAAGACCCCGATCTCCTGCTGTTCTATCTCGATCTCGACGAATTCAAGGAGGTCAATGACAGCTATGGCCACGGTGTCGGTGACGAACTGCTTCAACAGGCCACGGCACGGCTTGGCGAAGTTGCGCCTGAGGATTCGGCGATCTGTCGGCTCGGCGGCGACGAATTCCTGATACTCGCGCGTGGCATGGATGACCAGGCGATCCGAAGTTTCGGCGCTCGGATATGCGTCAAGCTGGCGACGCCCTTCCAAGTGAGCGCCGGGCTTCTTGTCCGGATCGGTGTCAGCGTCGGCGTTTCACGGCTGTCGGGCAATGAGGATACTCTGACGGCCTGCATGGCGCGCGCGGACCAAGCGCTCTACACCGCCAAGCGGCGCGGAAAGAACAACTGCGTCATCTACCAGCCGGATCTGCCAGAAATGTCGCGCGCTCTTTCCGCGTAAGGACTGCCGCTCGGTCGGAGGGTCAGGGTTTGAGGAGAACCTTACCCCTGTTCATGCCCTCCATCGCTTTCGCGAGTTTCTTCGGCGCATCGTCCAGGGAGACGGTTTCGGCGACGTCTGTCTTCCACTGGCCATCGATGAAACGCTTCTGGACGGCCTGAAAAGCGTTCTGCTTCTGCTCGGGCGAAGCCTCGCCCATCCATTCGGCGAGCCAGAAGCCTTCGATCTTTTTCTTCATGAAGACGAGCTGGCCGAGATTGGGCAGGTCTGGTACTTCGGGGCTCATCTTGCCGTAGATGATCCAGCGGGCGCTGGTCGGCATGGCGTTGAAGATCGCAGCTGAGGCTTTGTCTCCTACGGCATCGAGCATGATCGTCGGGCTGTGCTGCTTCATCGCCTGCTTGAGCATCGACGGGAAATCATCGCGTGCCGTGTTGAGGACCGTGCCGACGCCGAGGCCTTCGAGCGGCGAGCGATGCTCCTCGCGCCGGACCGTTGCGATGGAGTGCAGGCCGCGCTCCTTGGCGAGAGACGCCATCAGCTTGCCGAGTTGGCTGGAGCCGGCGGTCATGACGAAGCTTTTCGCACCGGCCTCGACAACGAGATCGATCATCGCCCAGGCGCTGAGGGGATTGACGAAGAGGGCGCTTGCATCCTCGTCTCGCAGCTGGTCGTAGACAGGAACGGCGGCCGCCATGTCGGTCATGGCGTATTCCGCCCAGGTGCCCGAGCCGCCCTGGCTCGTCGAAACCGCGACGCGCTTTCCGACGAGCCCTTCAGCCTTCTCGCCTGCCGCGACGACCGTTCCACAACCCTCGAATCCGGCTGGCGTGCCCTTTTCGCGGGGTTTGCCGTATTCGCCTTTGATATAGTGGATGTCCGACGGATTGACGTTGGCGAGCGCCATCTTGACGACGACGCCGCGTGGACCGGGTTTCGGAACGTCGATCTCCTTCAGGCTCGTCCATTTCGAGAGGTCGTCGAGGGTCGGTCCCTCCAGGGTTTCGGCATAGCCGTCATGGTCGAGGACGAGCGCTTTCATTTTGCTGGGTAGATCGGTCATCTGTTGGCCTTGTTTGGTCGTGTCCTGTTCGATGTCGCACGGGGAATGGCATGAGGCGCGATTTCGTTGCCCGCCGAGACATAAAACGAGGGTCGAAATCCCGCCCCGCCGTGGTTATAACGGGCGGGTGCACTGGACGGACCGGGGCATGAAGTGCCAAGCGAACGGAACGCCATGCCCCTGACATCGGTCGAAGAGACGGAACGCCGACTCAAGGAACGTCTGGTACCGCTCGATACCTATCGCGCATATATCGGCGGAAAGACCTTCACCTCCGACTGGCTGACGGTCGACCAGAAGATGATCGATGCCTTCGCCGGCGCGACACACGACTATCAGTTCATTCATGTCGATCCGGAACGCGCGAAGGCCGAGAGCCCATTCGGCGGTACGATCGCCCACGGCTTCCTGACGCTCTCGCTGCTCTCGACGCTGGCCTATGACGCGCTGCCGGGGGTGACCGGCGCCAAGATGGGCGTCAATTTCGGCTTCGACAAAGTGCGTTTCCTGACGCCGGTGAAGACGGGCGCGCGGGTGCGCGGCGTCTTCAAGATGATCGGGTTGAAGGAGCGGGCCGTCAGCCTGCAGACCTCATGGAATGCCGAGATCGCGATCGAAGGTTCTGTCCGACCAGCGCTTGCCGCCGAATGGATCACCTTGGCGATGTTCGATGGACCGGTCGAAGGGTAGGTGGCTTCTAGTCCGAGCATCAGGTTCATATCTCGTGCTGGAAGCACTCGCGCTGCAAATACACGGAGAGATTTGATGGCTGCCCATCCGCCCGTCTGCGATTTCGGCTGGAAGGCCGTCGATGCCGAACTGCCCGGCGTCGATGGCGCCACCCATCGCTTGTTCGATTTGAAAGGCGAAAACGGGTTGCTCGTCGTCTTCATCTGCAATCACTGCCCTTATGTGAAGGCGATCACCGACCGGCTGGTGCGCGATGCGAGGGAGCTGAAGGCGGTCGGCGTCGAGACGGTCGCCATCTGTTCAAATGACGCCGAGAACTATCCGGAGGATTCCTTCGAGAACATGATCCGGTTTGCCGAAGAGAGCGGCTTTCCGTTCCACTATCTGCACGATGCCGACCAGAGCGTCGCGAAAGCCTACGGCGCGGTCTGCACGCCGGATTTCTTTGGCTTCAACGGCAATCTCGAACTGCAATATCGCGGCCGGATGGACGAGGCTGGCGCGAGGAAACCAACCGGCAATGAGCCGCGCGAGCTGTTTGCGGCGATGAAGCAGGTGGCAGAAACAGGCAAAGGCCCGCGCGAGCAGGTGCCGTCCATGGGCTGTTCCATCAAGTGGAAACACGCGGCGTGAAGGCGGCAGGTCGCTGGCCGCGCGCGGTTCTCTTCGATCTCGACGGGACGCTCGTCGATTCCGCCCCGGATATTCGAGAAGCACTGAACGAGACGATGGTGGAGAAGGGTATCGTGCCCTTCGATCTTCAGGACGTGCGCACCATGATCGGCGGCGGGGTGGCGTTGCTGATCGAGCGGGCGCTGACCCGCCGGGAGCGTGAGGCGGATGAGGCGGAAAAGGCTGAGATCGTCGACAGGTTCGTTGCACTCTACGAGCCTCGCGCGACCCGCCTAACGACGCTGCTTCCCGGTGTTTCAGAGGCACTTGCGGCAAGCCGTTCCCACGGCGCGAAGACGGCCCTTGTGACGAACAAACCGGCTGGCCCCGCGTTGTCGATCCTCCGACATTTCGCGATTGCCGATCAGTTCGATCTCGTCGTCGGCGGGGATACCGGACCGGCAAAGAAGCCCGCGCCCGATCTGTTGTTCCACGCTGCCCGGCAACTAGGCGTCGAACCTGCCGATAGCCTCTTCGTCGGCGACAGCGAGAACGATGTGACGGCGGCGAAGGCAGCCGGGATGCCGGTCGCGGCGTTGAAGGATGGCTATACGGCGCTCTCAATCGAGTCCCTCGATCCGACCTATCGCCTTGATAGTTTGAGTGAACTTCCCGGAGTTTTTGCGGGTATCACGCAAACGTGATTGACTGTCCATTTTTCGCCTAAATTGACCGTAGAGCGGGAAAAGCCGCTGTTTTTTGCGATATTTGGCTCATTTCCGTCACGCGGTGGGAAAGCCTGCGACGACCACGCCGTTGCTTACGGTCATGTCTGAGATATCTCTTAAACGTGATGCGGCACAGCACCGATGAGGACGGTGCGGAAAGGGCGCCATGTTTATGAATTATCGAACCGCAGAAAACGCTATTCTCGCTGCCGCCGTCTTGGCTTGGGCAGCCGTCGTCTCCGTCGCCCTGATCTCGGGTTGACGATCGCCACCACGCCGAGCGCGGTGATCCATCCTAGAACGGGGATTGAGCAAAAGTTTTGAGAGGCCTCCGCTTGAGCGTCTTGCTCGCTGAGACCTGCTCGCTGGCTATCGTCTTTTGATCGTCGCTCCGGCCGATCAGCCACGCGCCCGCATCGTGCGACATTTCCGATCAGATACCCGACATGAAAAAGCCCGGCGGACGAGGCCACCGGGCTCGATCTGTCATGTTGCTCTCGGTGATCGGAAGCAGCTTACTTCGCGCTGTCGATCCAAGATGCGAGCTTCGATTTCGACTGCGCACCCATAAGGGTATCGACGTGCTGGCCGTCCTTGAACATCATCAGCGTCGGGATCGAGCGGATACCGAACTGGACCGCGAGTTCCTGGTTTTCGTCGATGTTCACCTTGGCGATCTCGACATTGCCGTTCTCTTCCGAAATCTCTTCCAGGCTCGGTGCAATCATCTTACAGGGGCCGCACCATTCGGCCCAGAAGTCGACGACGACGGGCTTCGACGCGCCCAGAACATCGCTCTGGAAGGTATCTTTGGTGACGGTCTTCGTGGCCATGAGGTGGGCTCCAATCAATTCGTTGTTGGCTGACAGGTAGACGCTGGGGAACACGGATTCAAGCGGACGACATGCCCTGTTTCGGCTCCGACCGAGAACCGTTTTCCAGATTCCCGAGTGCTGCCTCCATCACCGGCTCATCAAGGGTGATGAAATGCGGGCCTTCAGTAAAGAGAAGCGCCGCGCGGACCTGGCGTCCGGGATAGAGCTGCATCACCAGCGCGCGGTAGATCGCAAGCTGGCGGATATAATCTTTCGGGACATCGCCGAGCGTTTGCGGCGCCGGACGATTCGTCTTGTAGTCGACGATGAGGACGTCCGTCTCGGTCACTGCCAGCCGGTCGATTGTGCCGTTGACGGCGTATTCGGTGCGGCCGATGCGGACGGTTCCGGCGATGGCCACCTCGGCGCTGCTTCCTTCGGCGAAGACATGAGCGAAGGCCGGATCGGTCATCAGCTGGTGGACGGAAGCGAGCAAACGGTTGCGATGGGCATCGCCGACCTGGGGGAGGGCGCGCCGTGCATAGGCTTCCGCGACCGGCTCACGGTCATCCGGCGAGAGCGTCGGCAGATGCTGGAGGAGACGATGGACGAGCAGTCCGCGCTGGATGCCGAGCGAGGGCGTGGCTGAAGCCCCGAGGACCGGAGAGACATAGGCAGGCTCATCCTGTCCTTGGGTGGTTTCGATCTCCTCCGGCATCTCTGGATCGGCCTCGTCCGCCTCGAAGGCAGCGCCTGCGGAGGAGGGCGTCAGGGGGCGCGGGGGCGGCACTTCCTCTTCGAGTTTCGATAGATCGAGTTCGCGCGGCATCTGGCCGCGAGCGTCGGCAGGGCGGGCCTGTGTCGGTCCGGTACGGCGGCTTCCGATGCGCCAGCAGAGGGTTTCACCGGCTTCGTTTGTGATTTCTGCGGCGTTCGGAACCAAGGCAGCCTGGACCCGCTCACGCCAAGCCTCATCGCTGGGGCCGCGCGTTCCGGCCATCCCGCAAATGACGAGCCGCTCGGCGGCCCGCGTCATGCCGACATAGAGAAGCCGGCGATATTCCTCCTCGGCGCGCTGCTTCTCGGTCTCGCGCAGCGCCGCGATGGCCGAACTCTCGACCTCTTTCGATGCGCGCCAGAGAAAGCCGGGGGCCTGATCGGCCACGAGGCCGGGCATCTCCTCCCAGCGCATCAGGCGTGAGCCGTGCGAGCCGTGAAAGGGCGCCGAGCCCGGATCGACGAGGAAGACGACCGGCGCTTCGAGACCTTTTGAAGCGTGCGTCGTCATGATGCGCACTTCGCGACGTCCGCCTTCCATCTCGCGCTTGATTTCCGGCGGCGAGGCTTCGAGATCGCTCAGGAAGGCATCGAGGCCGGAGACGCCGGCCATATCCTCGGCAAGGGCGAGATCGAGGAAGGCGTCGATGACGTCGCTCGTATCGCGGCCGAGCCGGGCCATGAGCTTCGCCCGGCCGCCTTCGGGCCCGAGGATGCGGGCGTAGAAGGTGAAGACGGATTCGAAGCCTGTGCGGTTTCTAAGCTCGTCAAGGCGGCCGATGGCGTATTTCGCCTTTTGGAGAAGGCGCTTTGAGTCTTCACCGTCCGGGTACCAGTCGGGAATGCGCCCGGGCCCTTCCTCGCCGCCGAGCTTTCGCAAGCCTGCCGACAGATGTTCGCGCTTGCCGCGCGAAAGAGCGAGCGCCATGAGCTCGTCGTCGGTGAATTCGAAGAGCGGGCTCTTGAGGAGAGCGGCGAGGGAGAGATCGTCCTCGAAGTTTGTTGCCACCCGGCCAAGGGCGACGAGATCCTGAACGGCGATATGCTCGGTGATGGTCAGCCTGTCTGCGCCGGCGACGGAAATATTGCGATCGCGCAGGGCAGCGGCCATGGCCGGGATGAAGTTCGTCCGCTTGCGTACGAGGATCATGACGTCGCCGGCATCGAGTGGCCGAGTCTCGCCCTTATCGACGACAGGATCGCCGATCCATTCCTCGATCTGTTTGGCGATCTGCTGCGCCAGACGATAGGCGGGCGAAGATTTCGGCTCCTCGTCCATTGCGTCGAGCCAGCTCTCCGGCTCTACGGCGCTCTCAGCCCGGATGGTCGGCCAGATCTCGACGAGGCCTTCGCCATCCTGCCGGGCGGAGGTGTGGACCGGCCTCTCGCCGCTCGTCGATAGGCCCTGCCGGTTCTCGGGCGCTTCGAACACCTGATCGACGGCGCCGAGAACGGCTTCCAGCGTACGGAAGGACTGGTTGAGCGAGACCGGCGCGAACTTCAGGCCGGCCTCGTCGGCCTTGGCTTTCACGGCACGCCGTTCGAGATCGAACATATGCGGCGAGGCGCCCTGGAAGGAATAGATCGACTGCTTCTCGTCGCCCACGGCGAAGACAGTGCGGGTGCGGTTGTGCGTGGAGCGACCGACGAAGAATTCGTCGACGAGCTGACGCATCACCTGCCACTGGCGCGGGCTCGTATCCTGCGCTTCGTCGATGAGGATATGGTCGATGCCCTGATCGAGCTTGTAGTGCACCCATGCCGCCGCCTCGGACCGGGTCAGGAGATCGGCGGTGCGAGCGATGAGGTCGGTGAAATCGAGCCGGCCCCGGCGGCGCTTCAGAAGGGCATAGTCGCGTTCCAGCGCATCGGCGATGACAAGCGCGGCGCGGGACGCGCGGAAAAGCCTGAGGGCGGCGAGGCGATCTTCGGCCATTTCAACATAGGCTTGCGCTTCTCCAACGCGATCCGGGAAGTCCGGCAATTCGCCGGTGATTGCTTTCGTCGCGACCGAGGCGCGACGACCACCTGCCTGCGTCATGACGATCTGCTTGAGAATGGCGAGGCGTTCGAGCGGATCGGCGGCAGCCTTCAGGGCAGGCAGCAGGTCGACGAGGCGTTGATCGGTCTTCTTGTCGCTGCGCTCGGCGAGGTGCTGCACAATCTCGCAGTAACTCGGGTCGAAGCCGGGGATGGGGCCGTGCGCTGACAAGATCGCGGGTTCGTCCGCGTTTGGATCAATGCCGAGTGCCTCCGCCATAAAGGAGACTGCGCCTTCGAGACCGCCGCAACTTTCGATGTGGCGGCGGATATCGTCGCGCTTCTGCACGATTTCTCCGAGCAGCCCGTCGAAGCCGAATTCGCCGCCGATTGAAAGCGCTTCGGCGAAGGCTTCGCGCAGTTCGCCGGCGGCTTCTCGCTCTGCCGCGAGCGCCGCAGCGCCCGTGACCAGCCGGCGGCGGACCTCGCCCAGCATGAGGCGGCTTTCGGCATCGTCCAGCACCTCGAAATGGCCTGCGACATTGGCTTCGAGCGGAAACTGGTGGAGGATCGCCTCGCAGAAGGCGTGGATCGTCTGGATCTTCAGTCCGCCCGGTGTTTCCAGGGCTCGGGCAAAGAGCTGGCGCGCCTGGTCGATCCGCTCGGGTTTCGGCGCGCGGCCTTCGAGCTTTGCGATTTCACCGGTAAGGGTTTCACCCTCCATCACTGCCCATGCACTGAGGCGCGCAAAGACGCGGTTCGACATTTCGGCGGCGGCGGCCTTGGTGAAGGTGAGGCAAAGTATTTTCGATGGATCGAAGCCAGCGAGCAGAAGCCGCACCACGCGCTCTGTGAGGACATGGGTCTTTCCGGCGCCGGCATTGGCGGAGACGAAGACCGAGAGGTTCGGATCGGCGGCGATCCTCTGCTGCTGGGCGGTGTAATCGCTGACGGCGAAGCTGCTCATTCGTCCGAGGCTCCCTCGGTCGCGCCGCCAGCGACGGCCCATTCACGGGCGCGCGCCAGATGGTCGTAGGGGCCTGTGAACTCGCCGGCATAGGCCGGGCGGAAGCGAGAGGTGAAGGGCGTATCGGGCTTCTGGAATTTCGCGACGAGGCCCTCGAACTTTGTAATGGCCTTGATCGAGAGGTCCATTGGATCGACGGCCTCTGCCGTTTTCGTCGCGGGCTTGGAGAGACCTTCCGGATAGACCTCGCGCTCGCGAAGTCGGACATAGGTGAGATCGTGGATGCGATCCGTGTCCTTCAGATCCTCGAAACCGCCGCGCAGGGCCATGCCGCCTTCCAGCGGCATCTGCGGCGCAAGAAGGGTGCGCGCCTGGGCGACCGAGGGTGCGGTGCCGGTCTTGAAGTCGATGATCTCGATCGAGCCGTCGGTCATGACGTCGATCCGATCGGCCTTGCCGACCAGTTCGACATTGAGGCCGGTGACCGTGATGCCACCCGAGATTTCGGCGTTTCGGACAGCGACCTTCTCATTGCGACCCCGCTCCCAGTGGAGATAGCCAGCGGCGATCGCCTCCATGCGTGGCCACCAGAAGGCTTCGATTTCGGCCGGCAGCTGCTCGTTGTCAAAGCGGGTGCGGGCAATCTCAATGAGCTGCTCGAGCGCGGTGTCGGCCATCGGATCGAGGCCGTTCTCTACGAAGTCCGAAAGGACAGCGTGGTAGAGGGAACCGCGTTCTGCCGCATCGGGCGAGCGCATCAGCGGGTCGAGCGGTTCGAGCTGAAGGATCTTCGCGGCGTGGATTGCGTAGGGGTCGCGGATCAGCGTCTCGACTTCGGTGACGGAGTAGCGCTTGGGGCGCTTGTCGACAGGCGGCTTGGGCTGAGGCCGTGCGGCTATGTCGGCACGGGGCGCATCTTCCAGGCAGCGGGCGGCATTGAGATAGATCGCGCCACGGTCTTTCAGCTCACGCGTCAGCTTAGGCCCGGCGAGGGCCGACATGCGCTGGAGCCAGCGCGCGGCGATGGTGGGGGCGCCGTCCTGTTTCGTCGAGCGGGTAAGGATGACGCGCCGCGCGCCCATCGCCATCCAGAAGTCGTGGGCCGCGAGGCCGATGCGGCGCTCCGGCGGATCGAGCGCGATGTCCCGGCGCATCATGCGCGACAGGAAGGCGCCACTCTTGGCGCCGGCCGGCCACGTGCCTTCGTTGAGACCGCCGAGGATCGCCGTATCGACGCTCTGGAGGCGGGCTTCGAGCGTGCCCCAGACGAAGGCGCGGGCCGAAAGGCCGCCGCGCGGGCGCACCGTGACGCCGGCCATCAGCGCATCGACGACGTCTTCAAGTTCGCTTGCCGGGAAGTCGAAACCCGTGCGGGGTGCCGAAACGAGGTTTGCGAGGAACTCCTGAAAGGCGCGGCCCGGCTCTTCGGCGTAAAGTTCGCGCGGACGGCTTTTCTCATCGCAGGCAAACGCTTCGAGTACCTGCGCAAGCACGATGGCGTAGTCGGCAAGTTCGCGGGTGTCCTCTCCGCGACGAGCGATCAGCGGGGCGATGGCTGTCTGGAAGGAGTGCGCGAAGATGCGCGCGAGTTCGCGGTCCTCTTCCGAGACGAGCTGTGCCGGGCGCGAGAGACGGACGCGGTCTTCCTTCGCGACTTGGGCCGCCGCTTCGTCTTCGCTCTGTCGCGCTGAGCCGAGGAGTCGTCTGTCGACGATCTCGGCGAGGTTGGCCGCATCGGCGATCTCGACCGAGCCGCGCAGGGCGATGAGTTCGATCGCGCGGGCAGCGCGGCGGGCTTCGGCAGAGGTCATGCCGAGGCGAACGAGCGGATGCTTGAGCAGCGCCAGAAGCGGGATCGGATCACCCGGTGCGAAGGCGGCCGACAGAAGTGTCGAGGCCAGGGTGCCCGGCGCCGTGGTTTTCAAAGGCCGGCCGGCGGAGTCGTTGGCGCGGATGCCGAAACGTTCCAGTTCGATGACGACCCGGCGAGCAAGATTGCGGTCCGGCGTCACGAGGGCGCAGGTGGCCGTCGGATCGGAGAGGGCGTCGCGCATCGCGCATGCGATGGCGAGAGCTTCCTCTCGCGGTTCTGCGGCTTCGATCAATGCGATGTCATCGAGTGCTGCATAGCCGTGTTCCTGCGCGCTTTTGCTCCAGTGCTCCGTCGTTTCGGCCGGTCTCAGAGCATCGGAGAGGAAGCGTTCGCGGGAAAGCAGGCGATCGTCGGTGCTCAGCACGTTCACGCTGTCCCGATCGATCAGCGTACCATCCAGTATCCGCTTCAAACCGTATTGCGGATGACCGGGCGAGGCGATTGCGAGGCTTCGATCTATCGCCGCGAAGGCCTTTTCGTCGAGGTCGTGATCGAGGCCGGGAAGGACGACAGCGCCCTTTTCCATATTCGCGATGACGCGCATCAGCGCGATTGTCTGCGGAGCGGTGGCCGTCGAGCCGGCAAGGATGACGGGGCCGGCGGGCGGATGATTGCGCAGCCGGTTCGCCTCGCTCTTCAGCCAGTCGTTCTTGGCCCGCGCTTCACTGATGCGGCCATCGGCCGCGAGCTGCTCAGGCCAGTGCTGCGTGACGATGGTGAGGAAAGTGAGCGTGAGCCGCCACCACTCTGTAAGTTCCTCCGGTGCAAGATCGCCGAGCTGGGAGAACGGAACACCTTCCGTTTCGATTTCGTCCAGAAGTGCGCCGAGATCGGAGGCGAGATAGAGCGCGTCGGCGGCTGATGCCGGCAGAACCACATCCTCCGATCCGAAGAGTGCCTTCAGCTCGGCCTCGCGTGTCATCGTGCGCCAGCGCCGGACGAGGCGGGCAAGTTCGAGGCGGCGTTCGAGTTCGCCCATGACCGGATCCAGCACCATTGCCGGATCGGCGCCTTGCAGGAGTTCAGCCTCGTCGCCTTCGCCGATCGGCCTGATCTGCGGCAGGATCGCGGCCTTGTCGCCGAGCTTTGCCTGAAACGCGAAGGCGAGCGAGCGAGCAGCGCGCCGGGTCGGCACGTAGATCAGGATATCGGCGAGGGAGAGCGGGTCGCCGTCATATCGATAACCGACATCGAGCTTTCCATCGAGCAGGCTATCGGCGAGCGTCGCAAGAAAGGGGGAGCGGAGCGGAATTGAAAAGAAGTTGGCGCGCATGGCCGGACGGTACGGGCTCGCTCACCGTTTGGAAAGGCAGGCCCGCCGCTTGCTCAAGCCATTCCCTCAGCGCGGGAAACTACCTGTGGAAGACGGTCTTCAACAGGTTGATCTGCTCGCCCACGGGATTGCCGACGGGTCGATCGTCGATGTTTCGCGACACGCCGTAGAGCTCGCGATCAAGGATGGCGATGCGGCGTTCGAGAAGGGTGGCGCGCATCACGAGATCGCGAAATTCGTCCGGAAGGTAGACGTAGCTCTGGTCGGACGGCGTTTCGGCCTCGCCGTTGAGGCGGACCTTGGTCTTTTCCGACTCGACCTGCGCGCGGGTCATGTCGCCCTCGTTGAGGGCGCGCTGAAGCAGAAGCCATGACGCCATCTGCATGAGGCGTGTGGTGAGACGCATGGATTCGGCAGCATAAAGCGTCGAGACGGATTTCGGCAAACCCTTGGAAGCGGTTCGGCCTTCGCCATCGAGATAGCTCGCCGTCTCGTCGACGAGCGCCATGCCTTCATCGAAGATCGGCTGGAACGCGCGGCTGTGGGCCTTGTGTTCGGCGAGGCGCACCGGCGCCGCGGCGTTCGGGCTGTCGTTCGTGCTATGGCTCATGAACTCGAAAGGTGCTCCACTCGCCTGGCATCGTCAATCGTCAGCCGGCCTCAATCACCGCTTGCGAAAATGCCGGGTTAATGGCGCAAACGCAAGAATCCGCTGTTAAGGAGGGTTAATACCTCAAAAGCGCTTGTGGATGAATAGCATGCACCGACGGCGAGCAACAGAGCCGGCCAGCGCAGAAGACGACGCGCGAACAAAAAAAAGAGCCGTCGAAAACGGCTCTCAGGAGTTTCAACAGGGAGGCGTCAAACAAGGCACTCGCAGAGGGCCTCGTCTATCCGGGATCGGCTCAAATGATCCAGTTCCGAACTATCTTGATTAAACACCGTAAACCTTGACCGAGGATTAACGCGCAACCTCCCCATCATCAATTTCTTCACTAAGTGGGCCCGCAGCGGCGAAATGTGGAGGATATCGAATGGCTGAGGCACAAGAGATGCGGATCATCGGGCTGAATGGTTCGGGCGGGCCGGAGGTGCTTGTCACCGAGATGCGCCCGATGCCGGAACCCGGACCCGGCGAGATCCGTGTTGCAGTGGCGGCGGCGGGCGTCAACCGTCCGGATGTGATGCAGCGCATGGGTGTCTATCCGCCGCCGAAGGGCGCGCCGGAATGGCCGGGGCTGGAGGTTGCCGGTGTCGTCGAGAAGCTGGGCGAGGGCGCCTCGCGCTTCGAGATCGGCGATCGAGTCATGGCGCTGGTGGCCGGCGGTGGTTATGCCGAAGCCGTGACGGTTCACGAGACGAACGCGATCCAGGTGCCGGATGGAATGGGCTTCGAGGAAGCCGCGGCTGTTCCCGAAACCTTCTTCACGGTCTGGAGCAATGTCTTCATGCGGGCCGGGCTCAAGAAGGGCGAGGTCTTTCTCGTTCATGGCGGCACGAGCGGGATCGGCACGACGGCGATCCAGATGGCAAAGCATTTTGGGGCCCGCGTCTTCGCGACGGCCGGGAGCGCGGAGAAGTGCGCGGCAGCCGAAAAGCTCGGCGCAGAAAAGTGCTTCAATTACAAGGAGACCGACTTCGTCGAAGCGTTGAAGGAAGCGACCGGCGGTCATGGCGCCGACGTCATACTCGACATGGTCGGCGGCGGTTATGCAAACCGAAACCTCAAATGCGCGGCGGTTGAAGGTCGGATCGTCCAGATCGCCTTCCTGAATGGCCCGAAGGCCGAGATCGACCTCAGTCGGATCATGCTGAAGCGGCTCGTCTTCACCGGATCGACGTTGCGCGCGCGTTCCGTCGAGTTCAAGGCGGATATCGCCCGCGATATCGAGCGTCTCGTGATCCCCCTGCTTGCGAGTGGCAAGGTCGGGCCGGTGATGGAGAAGACGTACCCGCTCGAAGAGGCGGCGGAGGCGCATCGCCATCTCGACGAGGATCATATCGGCAAGATCGTCCTGACGACTGGCCGCGGGGGCTGACGGTTCTCGATCCGCCCGCGCGTAATTTCTGGACAAGCTACTGAGGTGGCCCACCTCATCGCCCAGGACATCACGGCGCCCCGCGGCGCCAAGCATTGGTCAAACGCGTTTCATGATCGATTTTGCGGGCCTCGGGCTCACGGGGAACATCATCCTCTTTTTCGCTTCGGCGGCGGCCATCGGCTATGCCGGAGTGAAGCTTTCGACGATCGCCGACGAACTGGCCGATCGCACAGGGATGGGAGAAGTCGTCGCGGGCGCGCTATTTGTGGGCGTATCGACATCGCTTCCCGGCGCGATCACCTCCGTCTCGACGGCCTATCAGGGGTTTCCGGAGCTTGCGATCGGCAATGCGCTCGGCGGGCTGACCGCACAGACCCTTTTCATCGCGGTCGCCGATCTGTTCTATCGCCGCGCCAATCTGGAGCATGCCGCTGCAACGCCCGTGGCACTGGCGCAGGGCATTCTTCTGAACGCGCTTCTGTGCATGGCCCTTATCGGCTCCGTGACGACGGGCCTCAGCGTGTTCGGGACCCATCCCATCTCCATTCTCCTGCCGATCACCTATATCGGCGGCCTCTTGCTGCTGCGTCAGGTCCGCGCAGAGGACATGTGGTTCGCCAAGCAGACGGACGAGACGCGGGAGGAGGAGTCCGACGCTTCGGAAAGCTACGACAAGCGTTCCGACAAAAAGCTCTGGCTGCTCTTCCTGCTTTACGCCGGGATCACCGCCGTCGCCGGCTATGCGATAGGCGAGGCTTCGATCGCGCTCGTCGAAGTGACCGGAGTCTCACAGACGCTGTTCGGAACGACATTTACCGCCATCGCAAACTCCCTGCCGGAGCTGGTGACGGCGATTGCGGCGGTGCGGATCGGCGCGGTGGGGCTTGCTGTCGGCGATATTATCGGCGGCAATGCCTTCGAAGTGCTGTTTCTGTCGGCTGCCGATTTCGTCTCTGATGAATCGATCTACAAGTCGGCGACAGACGATGACCAGGCGACCGCGCTGTTTGCCATGCTGATGGTGACGCTGATCCTGCTCGGCATGATGAAGCGAGAGAAGAGGGGTTTCCTCAATATCGGTTTCGAGTCGACCGGCGTTTTCCTGCTTTACGGCTTGTCTGTATTGGTGCTGCTGGTTTGAACCGGAGAGGGCGCGGCTCGCTTCGCGCCCATTCGTTTCAAATTTGACGGTTCCGCGTTGTTGCGGCGAGGCGTTCGACGCCTTATAAGACACACCGATTTCCCGGACATCGTGGTGACATCCACAGCCCGCCCCTCCGGAGCGGCGCAAGAGAAGGATTGTATTCGTGGCCCAGCAACTTTTGATGCCCAAAGCGACCGCCGTTTGGCTCGTCGACAACACGTCTTTGTCCTTCGACCAGATCGCCGATTTCTGCTCGATGCATCCGCTCGAGATCAAGGCTATCGCCGACGGCGAAGCGGCTCAGGGGATCAAGGGTCTCGACCCGATCCTCAATGGTCAGCTTTCGCGCGATGATATCGAGCAGGCGGAAAAGAACGGCAAGCTGAAGCTGAAGCTCGCCCCGCCGAAGGTTCGCGTGCCGGAAGCCAAGCGCAAGGCGCCGCGCTATACGCCGGTCTCCAAGCGCCAGGACCGTCCGAACGCCATCCTCTGGCTGGTGCGCAACCATTCCGAGCTCGAAAACGCGGCGATCTCGCGTCTCGTCGGTACGACGAAGAACACGATCGAGGCGATCCGCGAGCGGACCCACTGGAATTCGGCCAATCTCGTGCCGATGGACCCGGTGACCCTCGGCCTTTGCACGCAGATCGATCTTGACCTCGAAGTCGAGAAGGCGACGCGCGGCCTGCCGCCGAAGCCGGAAGATTTGGCCGAGGAAGAGCGTCTGCTCTCGGCCTCCCAGACAGAGAACTGGGTCTCCGCCGGCGCCGGTGCGGGCAAGTCCGACAGCGAGGACGAAGAGCTCGATGCGGCGGCCGTCTTCGCCAAGCTCTCCTCCATGAAGGGCAAGAGCGAGGACGAGGACAGCGACGACCGCTGATCGGTCTTCTCAATACTTCTCTGAGCTGAACTCGAAGGCCGTACCGGATAACCTCGGTGCGGCCTTCGTCTATTTCGAGACGCGTAAGAGCGCGGCCCCCGCGATGGTGACGAAGGTCGAGATGACCTTGGCGAGATCGAGTCTTTCCTTCAGCACGAAGACGCCGATGAGCAGCGCGAAGAGGATCGATGTCTCGCGCAGGGCCGTGACCAGCGCGATCGGCGCCTCGGTGAAGGCCCAGACGACGATGGCATAGGCGAGGAAGGATGCGTTCGCGCCGATGACCAGTGTGCGTCCGGCTTCGCGACGCATGCGCGACAGCGTGCCGGGCGCAAGAATGCGGATCCCGGCGAGGAAGATCAGCGCATTGCCGAGCGAGGCCCAGGCATAGAAAGCGATCGGTTCGCCCGAGAGCCGCGCTCCGGTGCCGTCATTCAATGAGTAGGCGGCGATGAAGCAGCCGGTCGTGATGGCAAAGGCCGTTGCCGCTGGATTGCGAAGGCCCGTCTTGCTGCGCACGAGGCCGAGGCTGACGATCCCCGATCCGATAAGCGCGATCGCAATCATCTCCGGCAACGAGAGCGCGACGCCGAGAAACAAGATCGAGACGAGGGCGACGATGAGCGGCGCAATGCCCCGGGCGATCGGATAGACCTGTGTGAGATCACCGATGCGATAGGACCGCAGAAGGCAATACTGATAGCCGACGTGGAGCCCCATGCTCGCCGCGATATAGGGCCAACTCTCCGGCACGGGCATTGGCAGATAGGCGGCGAGCAGGACGGCGACCGGCACATGGCCCGAGACGATTGCCGCCATCGAGACGAGCTTGTCGCTGCCGCCCTTCGCCATGGCATTCCAGAGCGCATGAAGACAGGCCGCGGCGAGAACGGCGGCAAAGACAACGAGCGACATCAAGATTGATCCGAATGGACGAGGAGGCTTGCACGGGCGAGAAGCTATCCCTCCGTGCGGTGCGTGGCAAATGCCGCTTTGTCATCGATCTTCAGGAAAATCCCAGCTGAGAATTTCCATTTGTATGCTGGTTTGAGCAGGTGCCTTGATCGAGTTTTGCCATCCGCTGCCGCAACCCTAATTCGCTCGCATGACATCCTTTCTGAAGCGCCTGTTCGGCGTTGGCACGAAATCCGAAAATGCGTCCGAGATGCGTGGCGAGCCGGAAGTCTATGAAGGCTTCACGATTACGCCGGCGCCAATGCCGGAGGGCGGCCAGTTTCGTCTGTCCGCCATTATCGAGAAGGAGATCGGCGGCGAGACGAAATCCCACCGGCTCATCCGCGCCGATCTGTTCCCCTCACGCACGGATGCGGAAACCGCGGCGATGATCAAAGCGCGCCGGGTGGTCGACGAGCAGGGCGATGGGGTGTTCGGGTAGACTGTCAGTTTCTGCTCCGAAGCAACTCTTTCAAGACGAGCCCGGTTAGGCGGTGCCCTATGCTTCACGGTGTGTTTCGCTTTGAGCCGAATACCGGTTTGCGTGACGACAGTGAGCGGTCTAAGACGGCGGCCAATTCATAATTTCACCACTAAAGCCAGCCCCGAGTCTCCGCAATGTCCGCCGTTCAGCCCGCCCCGTCGTCTTCAGCGCAAGCCGGAGGGGATGGCATCGAGCCGGTGCCCGAGCGGGAGGTTCGAATTTGGACGCTCCTTGTGCTGGCGCTCATCGTTGGTGTCGTGGCTGGGCTTGGAGCGATTGTCTTCAAGTATCTGATCGCCGTGATCGGAAATCTGGCGTTCTACGGCGTTTTCTCGCTGGAGCTCGAACCGCTGGAATACGGACCGCCCAGCGTCTGGGGAGCGGGGATCATTCTCGTGCCGGTGATCGGCGGGCTGATCGTCGTCTGGCTGGTGCGAAACTTCGCGCCGGAGGCCAAGGGGCACGGCGTGCCGGAGGTGATGTTCGCGATCTACCACAAGCGCGGCAATGTGCGCGGGGTGGTGGCGCTGGTAAAATCGCTCGCGTCGGCAATTTCCATCGGTACCGGAGCATCCGTCGGCCGTGAAGGGCCGATCATTCAGATCGGATCGTCCTTCGGGTCGACCTTCGCGCGATACTTGAACCTCGTTCGGCCGCAGAAAATCACGCTTCTCTCGGCTGGCGCCGGGGCGGGTATTGCCGCAACCTTTAATACGCCTCTGGGTGGGGTGCTGTTTGCCTCCGAAGTGCTGCTGCCGGAAGTCTCGACCCGCACCTTCCTGCCCGTCGTCGTCGCCACGGCTACGAGTACCTATGTCTACCGGCTCGCAATGGGCGTCGAGTCGGCCTTCATGGTGCCGATCGGCGGCCTGCCGGATCAGGCGGTGAATGGCTGGGAGCTGGTGCTCGCGGCCATACTGGGCGTCGTCATCGGGCTTGCGGCCTGGGCTTTCGTGAAGGTGCTCGCCTGGTCGGAGGACGTCTTCGAGCAGTCCAAGCTGAATCCCTATGTGCAGAACGTCCTCGGCATGAGTTTTGTCGGCCTGTCGGGCTATGCGTTCTATCTCGGCACCGGCCAGTATCACGTGATGAGCGTCGGCTATGCGACGATACAGGACATTATCTCGGGCGGTATTCTCTCGGTCGGGCTTCTGCTTCTCCTCTTTGCCGGCAAGCTGTTCGCCACCTGCGTCTCGCTCGGTTCGGGTGCATCGGGCGGGGTGTTTTCGCCCTCGCTCTTCATGGGCGCGACCGTCGGCGGCGCGATCGGCCTTCTCGGCAATATGGTGATCCCGGAAAGCGGGCTGACCGTCGAGACCTTCGCGATCATCGGCATGGGCGCGATGGTGGGCGGGGCGACGAGCGCGGCGATGACCGCCATCGTCATGATCTTCGAGATGACGCGCGACTACGAGATCATCCTGCCGCTCGTGCTGGCCGTCGCGATCGCCATCGGCACGCGGCGCGCGCTGATCACGTCGGACATCTACACGATCAAGCTCAGGGCGCGGGGACGGCCGATCCCGACCGACCGGACGACCAACATGTTCCTCGTCCAGCGGGCGAGCGAGGTGATGGCGACGAACGTGACGGTGCTCCAGCAGAACATGCTGGTCACCGACGCGCTGAAAGAGGTCGAGGTCGACAAGACCCGCGTCATCGTCGCCGACGGCCAGCGTATCGTCGGCTTTGTCCGCTTCGGTACCGTGCCCTACAGGCCGGACCGCTTCGCCAACCAGACGCTCGCTGATATTACCCAGCTCGACTATGTGGTCGTCTCGGCGCGGGACAATCTCAATGCCGTGATCACCCGCATGAATCGCCGGACCCGTTCCACCGCGATCGTCATCGGGCAGACGGCGGGCATTCCGCGCGCCGACGACATCTGCGGGATCATCGCCCGCGAGGAGATCGCGAAGGCCGTTGTGCAGAACCATTACGGCTGATAATCGCCAGCGTCCCCCGAAGATTCACAGGAAGCCGCCATGGCCGAGATCATGATCCTCAATGGGCCGAACCTGAACCTGCTCGGCAAGCGCCAGCCGGAAATCTACGGCTATGAGACTCTGGCCGATGTGGAGCGCGATTGCGCGGCGCTTGCGGGGAAGGCGGGGCACAGCATCCGCTTCCATCAGTCGAACCGCGAATACGAGATCATCGACTGGATTCACGAGGCGCGCGAAACCTCTGCCGCGATCGTCATCAACCCGGCCGCCTTCACCCACACCTCGGTCGCGATCCTCGATGCGCTGAATGCCTTCGAGGGGCTGGTCTTCGAGGTGCACATCTCGAACGTCCACAAGCGCGAGAGCTTCCGTCACCATTCCTATGTGTCGGGCCGGGCGGACGGCGTAATCGCGGGGCTCGGCACCGAGGGCTATCAGGCGGCGGTGCGCCGGGTCTGCTCGCTGCTCGCGAAGTAAAGTCGGGGGCGGGCTATTCGGGCGTTGCGCCGCGGTCTCGAATTGCATTGAGGCCCGCGCGAAGGGCGTCGGCATCGGGCGTGGAAAGCCACCCTTCGATCTCGGCCTGGGTCGTCTCCCAGATCGGTGCCGCTTCTGCCAGCAGCGACAGGCCATTTGCCGTCAGGATCAGCCGGCGGGCGCGGCGATCCTTTTCGTCCGGCCGCACTTCCACCAGCCCGCGCCGCTCCAGCGGCTTGAGGTTCGCCGTCAGCGTGGTGCGATCCATGCCGAGAAGCGTGGAGACAGAACCGAGCGTCGGCGGCTCCGGCCGGTTGAGCGACATCAGCAGCGAGAACTGACCGCTTTTCAGATCAAGATGTTGGAACGCCTGGTCGAACCGGCGCGCGATCGCCCGCGCCGCGCGTTGGGTATGCAGGCAGAGGCAATGCTCCCGCACATGCAGGGTCGTCCGAAATGGCACTTCACGGGCGATCTCGTTTTGTTGATTCGGGTCCGCCTTTGACATTCCGCTATTATGTTGATATCAACCTTTTAGGTCAAGCTCGGGATGCCAGCGTATGCGCGACAAGTTGACCACCTGCCTCTGGTTCGATCGCAACGGCAAGGAGGCCGCCGATTTCTATGTCGATCTCTTTCCGGATTCGAAGATCGATCGCGTGACGAGCGGCCCATCCGAATGGCCGGCGGGTGGCGAGGGCGACGTGCTGATCGTCGACTTCACGATTTTCGACCGCCCGTTCCAAGCGCTGAATGGCGGTCCTTTCGCACGGTTCAATGAAGCCGTTTCTCTCTCCATTGCCTGCGATACCCAAGAGGAGGTCGATTGCTACTGGTCCGCGCTTTCGGCTGATCCGTCTGCCGAACAATGCGGCTGGGTGAAGGACCGCTTCGGTCTCTTCTGGCAGATCGTCCCGACAATACTGCCAAAGCTTATCGCCGATCCGGACCGCGCCAAAGCGAAGAGGACAATGCAGGCGATGATGGAGATGAAGAAGCTCGATATCACGGCACTCGAACGGGCTGCGGCCGGGAGGGGCTGATGATGAAACTCTATGGCACACCGCCGACCCGTGCGATCCGGGCGCTCTGGCTGATCAACGAACTCGATCTCGCCTGTGAGGTGATCCCTGTGGACATTCCCGCCGGCGAGCATCACGGCGAGGCGTTCAGGACGATCAATCCGTTAGGAAAGATCCCGGCCTTGCTCGATGGCGATCTGGTCATCGCGGAGTCCGCCGCGATCATGATGCATCTTGCCGAGGTTCATGGGCGCGGCCGGTTCATTCCGACCGATTCACGGCTGCGCGCCGAGATGCACCAGTGGATGTTCTACCTCGCGACCGAGATCGAACAGCCCCTGTGGCGTAGCGCGCTTCATTCGGCGATCTATCCGGAAGACCAGCGCGTGCCCGGCGATATTGCCTGTGCCGAGCGCGACTGCCGGCGCATGCTGCAGCCGCTCGAAGCACATATGGCGGACCGTGAGGTGTTTGTCGGCTCGGACCTGACGGTGGCCGATTTCATGGCCGCCTACACGCTGGACTGGACGGGGTTCGTAGGCTGGCTCGATACCTCGCCGAACCTCAGCCGCTTCGTCGAGCGGATGTATGCGCGCCCAGAGGCGCCGCCACGGATCGAAGAGGGCTTCGCCTTTCTGCAAAGGGGCGAGTTCGCGCCAAACCGGCGCGCCGAAATCGGCAGGAAGAATGCGCCCCTCCGCGCCTGAGCCGAGCGCTCACCAGAGCAAACATGACAAGACGGAGAACTCTATGCGTAGGATCGTTGCTGGCCTGTTCCAGTCCCTCGACGGCGTCATCCAGGCACCCGGCGGTTCGAAGGAAGACACGAGCGGCGGCTTTGAGATGGGTGGCTGGGTGATGCCGCATTTCGACGAGACCGTCGGCGGCTTCATGGGCGAGGTCTTCTCGAACCCATTCGATCTGCTCCTCGGCCGACGGACCTACGATATCTTCGCGGGGCACTGGCCGAAGGTGAAGGACGACCCGATGGCGGACGCCATCAACGCCGCGACGAAATTCGTCGTGACCCACGATAGCGGTCCCTTCGACTGGCAGAACACGCGAAGCGTCGGCGGGCTCGACGAAATTGCCGGCATCAAGGCATCCGATGGGCCGGACCTTCTGCTGCAGGGATCGAGCACGCTCTATCCGGGGCTCGTCGAGCGGGAACTGATCGACCGGCTGTTCCTCCTCACATTCCCGATCGTACTCGGCTCCGGCAAGCGCGCCTTCGATGGCGCAGCTCCCAAAGGATTTCGGCTCGACGAGCATCGTGTGTCGCAGACGGGCGTGACGATCGGCGTCTACGAGCGGTCCGGCGAGGTACCGCTGCTCGACGTTCCGTCGGCAGAGTGAGGAAAGAAAATCCATGTTTATTCAAGGCTTCGTGACGCCCGTGCCGACCGCCAATCGGGACGCTTTCGTCGAACATTCGAGAAAAGCCTCGGCCCTGATCCGCGAATTCGGCGCGACCCGGATCGTCGACACCTGGGGCGACGACATTCCCGATGGCAAGATCAACGACTTCAAGACGGCCGTGAAGGCAACGCCGGAGGAGACGGTTTCCTTCGGCTGGATGGAGTTTGCCGACAAGGCGGCTTCCGACGCCTGCTTCGAAAAGATGATGTCCGATCCGCGCATGGAGGAGATCGGCGAAATGCCATTCGACGGCAAGCGTATGATCTTCGGCGGGTTCGAGGCGCTGATGGACGAACAGGTTGCGGGAAAGCCCGGTTATGTCGAGGGCTTCATCATCGCGGTTCCCTCCGACAAACGCGAGGTTTTCCGGGACTTCGCACTGGCAGGCTGGCCGGTGTTTCGAGATGCTGGCGTGCTTCGCCAGGTCGAAGCCTGGGGCGTCGACGTTCCAGACGGCAACGTCACCGATTTCCGGAAGGCGGTCCTCGCGAACCCGGACGAAAGCGTCGTCTTCGCCTTTCTCGAATGGCGGAGCAAGGAAGAGCGAGATGTCGGCATGAAGGCGGTCATGGAGGACGATCGCATGAAGGATATGCCTCCTGACATGCCGTTCGACGGCAGACGCATGATCTTCGGCGGGTTCGAGGTCTTGCCGACCACCTGATCCAGCACATCGAGCCGACGCCGAGAAGGAGAACGGAAATGCCCAATCCACATGGAATGCCGATCTGGTACGAACTCATGACGAGCGACCAGGACGCTGCGCAGGCCTTCTACGAGCGCGCTGCGGGATGGACGATCTCGAAACCGGAAAACGGCCCGCCGGGTGTCGACTACCGAATGTTCTCGGCGGGTGACTCCGATGTCGGCGGCATCATGAAGATGCCGGATGGGGCGCCGATGCCGCCCCTGTGGTCCGCCTATATCGGGGTCGACGATGTCGATGAGGCGACGGAAAAGGCTCAGAGCCTCGGCGCATCGGTTCACATGCCGCCGATGGATATCCCGAATGTCGGCCGCTTCGCCTTCCTTGCCGATCCGCAAGGGGCGGTGTTCTACGTGATGCGCGGCTTTTCGGACGAGGATAGCCGATCATTCGAGCCGGAAACGCCCGGCCACTGTTCCTGGAACGAGCTGGTGACAAGCGACCAGACGGCCGCGCTGGACTTTTACGGCAAGCTGTTCGGCTGGGAAAAGCTCGGTGCGATGCCAATGGGTGACATGGGCGACTACACGTTCATCGGTGTCGGCGGCACGCGGATCGGCGCGATGATGAACGCGCGCGATGCGGGCGCGAAACCGTTATGGAACTTTGCCTTTACGGTGGAAGACATCGACAAGGCGAAGGAAGCCGTCGAAGCCGGCGGCGGGACTATTACCCACGGTCCGGTCGAGCTCCCGGAGGACAGCGGCTGGCTGATCCAGATGAACGATCCGCAGGGTGCGAAGCTGATGTTCACAGGACCGCGGCGATAAGGCAGTCTGCCGATATTTCAGGCCGCCGAACATCTCCAAACCGTTCGGCGGCGTGATCAAATCTGGGCGACATGCGTTGTCCTCCCAAGTCGAAGCGTTCAAGATCGAATCGCTACGAACAAGGGGAGGTTGATCATGGCGCTTGCGGATATTCTGGCCGAGGACAGGCCCCAACGGCCCGGAACGAAAGCTGCGCTCGCGGAGCTCTCGGAGACGTTCGGCGAAAAGCTCGTCACCGGCGAGGACGTGCGCCGGGCGCATAGCCACACCACAACCTACATCCCGAACCAGTTGCCGGATGCGGTTCTCTTCGCAAAGAGCGAGGCCGAGGTGCAGACGCTCGTGAAGATCGCGGCCAAACACGGCATGCCGATCGTGCCCTTCGGCGTCGGCTCCTCGCTGGAAGGCCATGTCAATGCGCCCTTCGGCGGCGTTTCGCTCGATCTTTCCGGCATGGACAGCGTGCTTTCGGTGAATGCCGAAGACCTCGACTGCACCGTGGAGCCTGGGGTGACGCGCGAGACGCTGAACGAACACCTGCGCGATACAGGCCTCTTCTTCCCGATCGACCCCGGGGCCAACGCTTCGCTCGGCGGTATGGCGGCGACGCGCGCATCCGGCACGAACGCCGTGCGATACGGCACGATGCGCGACAATGTGGTGGCGCTTAACGCCGTGATGGCCGACGGGACCACGATCCGCACCGCTCGGCGGGCGAAGAAGACGTCTGCCGGCTACGATCTCACGCGGCTTCTCGTCGGTTCGGAGGGAACGCTCGGCATCATCACCAAGCTCAATCTCAAGCTCTACGGCATACCCGAGCAGATTCTCTCAGGCGTCTGTCCGTTCGATGACGTGACCAATGCCGTGAACGCGGTGATCCAGACAGTGCAGATGGGTCTGCCGGTCGCCCGGATCGAGCTTCTCGACGCGCTCTCGATCAAGGCGACGAACGATTATTCGAAGATGGACCTTTCCGAGACGCCCCATCTCTTCGTCGAGTTTCACGGCAGCCCCAACTCGGTGGCGGAGCAGGCTGAGACATTCGCGGCGATCGTGGAGGATAACGGCGGCGGCGAGCTGAAGTCGGCGAGTCGGGCAGAGGAGCGCTCCCGCCTCTGGAAGGCGCGGCATGATTTCTACTGGGCTTCGCTCGGCCTGCGACCCGGTGCGAAGGGCATTGCGACGGATGTCTGCGTGCCGGTCTCACGCCTTGCCGACTGCATCGACAAGACCAGAGCCGATGCGGAGGCGGCTGGGCTGATCGCGCCCATCGTCGGCCATGTGGGCGACGGCAATTTCCATGTGACGCTGCTGATCGATACCGATGAGGCCTCCGAAATCGCGGCCGCCGAACGCTTCATGAAACGGCTGGCGGAACGTGCGCTGGACATGGACGGCACCTGC
Organism: Fulvimarina thalattae; assembly: GCF_040239565.1. NCBI lineage: Bacteria > Pseudomonadati > Pseudomonadota > Alphaproteobacteria > Hyphomicrobiales > Aurantimonadaceae > Fulvimarina > Fulvimarina thalattae. The sequence goes on along the minus strand of NZ_JBEHWS010000005.1, from coordinate 254,202 downwards.
ACCGGAGAACACGGCATAGGCCAGGGCAAGCGCGGCTATCTGAGTGCCGAACTCGGCGATGCGGTCAACCTGATGCGCGCGATCAAGACCGCGCTCGATCCGCTCAATATCATGAATCCGGGCAAGATCTTCTCCCTGGACGCCGATTAGGCGCGCGTTCGTCTTTCGGAAAATCTCGAATTGTTTTAGCTTTGTTCACGATTCGGATGCGATCTCTTCCTGTGCGTGTTAACGAACGGGGAGCGAATCCATCATGCTGCAGGAGACACCCATTCGCATCATCGGCATCGATCCGGGGCTGAGGCGCACGGGCTGGGGCGTCGTGGAGACGCAAGGAAACTCCCTGCGCTTCGTTGCGAGTGGCACGGTGACCTCCGATGCCAAATGCGATCTCGCCTCGCGCCTCAGGCAGCTGCACGACGGGTTGAGCGAGATCATCCATTCCCACCGGCCCGATGAGGCGGCGGTTGAGCAGACTTTCGTCAATAAGGACGCTGTTGCGACGCTGAAGCTCGGGCAGGCGCGGGGTATTGCGCTGCTGGTGCCCTCGCTTGCGGGAATTCCAGTTGCCGAATACGCGCCGAATGCAGTGAAGAAGGCCGTCATCGGGGTCGGTCACGGCGACAAGAAGCAGATCCACATGATGGTCAACGTGCTGATGCCAAAGGCGACCTTCGACACGGACGACGCTGCGGACGCGATTGCGATTGCGATCTGCCACACCCATCACCGGCAATCGGCGCATTCGAGATTGGCCATGGCCGGGCGGTGAAATCACCACGTTCGTTCTTGACTTGTTCTTTTTGTGATCGTAGGTATTACTGAAGCGGTATTACCGGAGGCGATGCCATGCGCGTGACGGAAAAAGGGCAGGTGACGATCCCCAAGCCGATCCGTGACAAGCTCGGAATCGGGCCAGGCAGCGAGGTGGACTTCGTCGAAAAAGGTGACGGGGTCAGCCTCGTCAACGTCGAGCGTTCGCGCGAAGAGCGGATTGAGGCCATGCGGCAGCACTTTAGCCAGTTTCATGGTCAGAATTTATTCAACGGTATGGACGGTAAGACTTACGTCGACTGGCTGAGGGGGCCTCGGAACGATGTCGATCCTGATTGATACGAACATCTGGATCGATCTCACTGAACCCAGCCCGCGATTCGAAGGATCCGCGAATTCGGTCGCCATGGCCTTGGATCAGGGACCGGCGATCCTGAGTGCGGTCGTCTGGGCTGAATTGAGTGCCGGCCTTGGTCCCGAGATCGACATCGAGGCGATTTACTCGGTGTTTCCCTATCGCCGCGAAGCATTCCCCTTCGCCGCCGCGTATCCGGCCGGGCAAGCCCATCGCCTCTACCGCCAGCGAGGCGGGAGGCGGGAGCGGACGATGCCGGACTTTCTGATCGGTGCGCATGCGCTTGTCGGAGGGCATCGGCTGCTGACGCGCGATCCGGCGCGGTATCGCAGCTATTTTCCCGACCTCGACATCGTCACGCCGGAAGGCACCGCATGATCGGAAAGCTGAAAGGGACGGTCGAGGAGATCGGCGAGGATCACGTGGTCGTTGACGTCCACGGCGTCGGCTACGTGGCCTTTTGTGGGACCCGCACGTTGGCGGGGCTCTCGGGCGTCGGCGAGGCAATCGTGCTCTTTATCGAGACGATCGTCCGCGAGGACATGATCCGGCTCTACGGGTTTGCGACGGCCGTCGAGCGGGACTGGTTTCGTCTGCTGCAGACGGTGCAGGGCGTCGGCTCGAAGGTGGCGCTCGCCGTGATCGGCACGCTCTCCTCGGGCGATCTCGCCAATGCCGTCGCGCTACAGGACAAGGCGATGGTCGCGCGCACCCCGGGGGTCGGGCCGAAGGTCGCCCAGCGGATCGTCGCCGAACTGAAAGACCGCGCGCCGGCCTTCTCCGGGGCGGGTTCGGAGGAGAGCTTCGGGCTAAAGCGGGATATCGGCGGCGGGACCGCCTCCGCTCCGGTCGCCGATGCAGTCTCGGCGCTTACCAATCTTGGCTATCCGCGCGATCAGGCTGCGACCGCCGTCGCTACGGCTGTCAAGGAAGCAGGCGAGGGGGCCGACAGCGCCAAGCTGATCCGGTTCGGACTGAAGGCGTTGAGCCGGTGAGATCGTCTCAGCGCTTCCCGTGCCGATCCTGTTTCAGCCGAGGTTGCGGCTGAGTTCGCGTCCCAGAGCGAAAGCGCGCTGCTCGATGAGGATCGGGACTTCACACACATAGGTGAGAGACTTGCGACGGTCGTCGAAGATGCGGGTGTCCCAGGCGATTTCCTCGCGGATATCGGCGAAGGCCGTGGCGTCGCCTTCGCGGCGCAGTTCTGCCATTCGGGCCGCTTTCTCGCGCAGGGCGTCGGCAAGCTGCTTCTGGCGTGAGCCGTAGCGCAGGATGCCGTTCATGACCTGGCCGCGCTCGGCGTTCAGTCGATCGAGCATGTCGGTGAAGAGCGCTGCCGCAACCTTCTCCCGGTCGGCTTCAGGCACTTCGTCGATATATTCGCGCGCCAGCTGTTGGGCTTCCTCGCCGGAAATGCGACGGGCGACCGCACGATCCACGATGGCACGCATTTCAGGTGTGCGCTCGATCTCGTTGCCGAGGGAGAGATCGGGTCCGGCCCACATCTGTGCCGGCTGGATCGTCGCGACCTGCCGCTGGACACAGGGCCAGTCCGTGGTCCCGGTTTCCGGCGCATTCGCGAAGGCCATCGGGTTGGCTGCCGTGCGGCCTTCTCCGACGACAGTCTCGGTGGCCGGCGCAAGCGAACCGCCCTGCGAGGTCGGTTCGCTCGTCGCGGCGCTTTCGCCCGTGGGAGCTACCTGTTCCTCGGATTGGGTAGCCGCATCAGGGTTTTCGGCAGCCGGTACGGTCCCGTCCGCGTTGGCATCCGGTGCATTGGTTGGTGCAGGACCCGGCAGGACGAAGCCTTCCGGGATGTCGCGCGGCTGGCTCTCGTCGCGCTGGGCGAGGGCAGGTTGCGCGAGCGCGATTGAGAGCGCCGCTGCGATCCACGCTGCCGAGCGCGTCAGGCGGAGCGAAGTGGTTTTCGTCGTCATCGAAAAAGCCTCCCTTTTTCGTTGCGTTTCATCTCGTGGCGGGCATCGTCTTGGCCCGTTTTTATCAGCCCTGCTTCTTGCGCGCGATGGTGCCGCGTGCGGGGTCATAGGCGATGATCGCTGCACCAAGGAAGAACACGGTGCAGCCGGTCACGACGAGAAACGCTTCCAGATTGAACTGTTGATAGAGGGCGAAGCGCACGAGCTCCACCGCATGGGTGAACGGGTTGAACAGGCAGATTGTATAGAGGAGTGGGCTCGATTCCTGGACGCGCCACAACGGGTAGAGCGCCGAAGATGCGAAATACATCGGGAAGATCACGAAGTTCATGACACCCGCGAAGTTCTCCAGCTGTTGAACGAGCGAGGAGAGCAGCATGCCGAGCGAGCCGAGCATGAGCCCGGTCAGGACGAGTGCCGGCAAGACGTAGAGATAGCCGATCCAGTCCGGGCGAACCTCCCAGAACCACGCGACAGCGAGGAAGACATAGACCTGCAAAATGCCGACCGCGACGCCCGCGGCCAGTTTCGAGACAAGCAGAAACCAGCGAGGGAGCGGCGAGACCAGCAGCGTCTTCATCGTCCCGGTTTCCCGGTCGTAGACCATGGAGAGCGAGGACTGCATGCCGTTGAAAAGGAGGATCATGCCGATGAGGCCCGGCGTGATGTAGACTTCGTAGAGGATGTAGGTCTGGTACGGGGCGACGATCGAAACGCCGAGCACCTGACGGAAACCGGCGGCGAAGATGAAGAGCCACAGAAGCGGGCGGACCAATGCCGAGACGAAGCGCTCGCGCTGGTGCAGGAAGCGCAGCGCCTCGCGCCAGATGATGCCGCCAGCGCAGATCGCGTAGGCTCTCGTGGAAAAGCCGGTGGGCTCGTCGTGGTGGACGGTGCTCGCGGCCGAGCGCTCGGTAGAGACGTCCTCGCTCATGCCAAGGTCTCCACCTGCTTGGGTTGATCCGGCCGGGCAAGACCGGTGAGCCGGGTGAAGGCGTCGTGGATCGATTCCGCGTTCTCGGCCTCGGTCACGTCGTCGACCGATCCTTCGGCGAGCACCGTGCCGCGATGGAGGACGACCACCCGGTCCGAGGCGTCGATCTCGTCGATCAGATGGGTCGCCCACAGAACGGAGACGTTCTCCTCCTCTACGAGCCGTCGCACCTCCGAAACGATCTCGGCGCGCGACTTAATGTCGAGACCCGTCGTCGGCTCGTCGAGGAGGATGAGGCGCGGGCGGTGCATGAAGGCGCGGACGATCTCGATGCGGCGGAGCTGGCCGCCGGAGAGATTACGCGCCTTTTCGCCGAGGCGTTCGGAGAGTTCGGAAGTTTTCAGGATTTCGCCGATGCGCTCTTCGGCCGCTTTGCTGCCGATGCCATGCAGCGCGGCATGGTAGGTGAGGTTCTGCTTGATCGAGAGGTCGAGATCGAGCGTGCGCGCCTGGAAGACGACGCCGAGTCGGCGGAGTGCTTCGGTCGGCTTCTCGCGGAGCGGAAATCCGAGGATGCGGATATCCCCCGACCGCGTGTTGAAGAGCCGCGTGATCAGCGAGAAGAGCGTCGACTTGCCGGCTCCGTTCGGACCGAGAAGGGCGGTGAACGAGCCCTGCGGCACGGAGAACGACACGTCGTCCAGCGCCTTGCGGCTGCCATAGGAATGGCTGACGCCGTCCACTTCGAGAGCGAACGGCGCCGATGTCTTCGAAACGTCAGCCGTATTGGCCACGCGCTATGCCTCCCAATGCGGAAACGGCGCGAGAAAAGCGCGCCGTTTCGGTAATCGATCTGTCGGCGAAGGCTTATGGTACGACGGTGATCGTGCCCTTCATGTCGTGCTCTTCGTCCGAGAGTCCTTCCACATACCATTCATAGCGCCCGGGGCGAATGGTCTGGAACTGAACCGTGATCGGTCCCTGGGTATCGAATTCCAGCCAGGCGGGCGAGCCGTCCATGTGGATTTCGCGATCCTCCACGACGATCTGGTTGTTCCAGACGTTCCGGAAGAAGTCCGGCGCATGCCACTTATACTCCACGCCGCCCTCGGACACGATGTCCCAGCGATAGGGCTGGCCGGCACGCAGCACGAAATCCTTGGCGCTGACCGCATAAGGCTCGCCGTCCTCACCGATGACGAGAGGCGTGATGATCTGCGAAGAAAGGGAAACCGGAGGCAGGCCGATCTGGTCGCCGTTGAGTGCGGCGGCCGGCATCATCTCGGAGCCCGGTGCCATGTTAAGCTCGCTCGCCGGCGGGACCATCTCGCCGGATGCGACGTCATCGTCATCATCATCGTCGTCATCGTCATCCATTCCGGCTGCTTCGCCGGAGACTGCGTCGTCGTCGTCATCGTCCGCGGCGGCGGATGCATCGTCAGACGCGCCCGACTCCATTGTGCTCTCGGCCGAGCCGGATGCGTCGTCCTGGGCATATGCAGCGGGCGCGAGCATGATGCTCGATGCCATAAGGGCGAGCCAGAGTTTGTTGTTCAGCATAGTTCCTCCAGTCTGCTGTTTGCGATTGTTTCGAGCGGGGTGCCTGCACTCAATCGACGTCTGCGACGGCGACACCCCAGGGCTGCTGACCGACCTGAACCGACTTGATCACCTCGTCATCGGAGACGTCGACAATCGAGATGTCGTTCGAGATACCGTTGGTGGTGAAGAGATGCTCGGCATCCGGCGAGAAGGCGAGCTGCCAGACACGCTGGCCGACCAGGAGATAATCGACCACCTCGTAGGTGTTGGTATCGATGACGGCGACGCGGTTCGCGGGGCCGAGCGCGACATAGGCCTTGGAGTCGTCGGGCGTGATGCGAATGCCGACCGGCTGAATTGCCTCCGAGCGGATGCCCTGGATCTCGAAGGTGATCTTTTCCTTGATCTGCTTGGTTTCGGCATCGATCACCGAAACGGTGCCGCCGATCTCGGCGGAGACCCAGATTTCCGAACCATCGGCCTTGTATTGGGCAAAGCGCGGCCGGGAATCGACGAGAACGTTTGCCGTGATCTGATGGCTGTCCTTGTCGATGAAATGGGCCATGTTCGTCGTTTCCGACGTGTTGACGATCGTCTGGCCGTCTGGCGAAACGCCCATACCCTCCGGCTCGACGCCGACCGGAATCTCGATCACGCGTGATCCGGTCTCCAGATTGATCACCGTAACGAGGTTGTCGTCCTCGTTCGCGGCGTAAAGCGTATTGCCGTCGGGCGACAGGACGAGAAGCTCAGGATCCGGACCGGAGGGCAGGGTGCGGATGAACTCGTAGGTGTCGGTCGAGAATTCCTTGATGATGTCGTCGTCGGACGTGCAGACATAGAGGCTCTTGCCATCCGGGCTCACCGCGATGCCGCGGGGGCGCTGACCGACATCGAAGGTGTCGGTCACCTCGAAAGTCTCCGAATCGAGAACCGTGATGTCGTTTCCCTTCTCGTTCGAGACGAATATCTTGTAGGCGAAGGCGGGCGTGCCAGCGAGCATCAAAGCCCCGGCGATTGCACTGGAAACCAAAAGGTTCTTCATCGGTCCTCCCTTGGGATCGGCACGCTCTGGCGTTCCGAAGGTCAATTTCAAAGCCTGGCAGCTTGTGCGATCCGCAGGAAACCGGATCGCACCGGGTGCCGAGCTCTCTATTTATTCGTCGATCGACATCACCGTGATTTTGTAATCACCGTTGAGCTTGATGTCGTACTGGCCGATTTCGCAGGTCGCGTCATCGACCTCAAACAGATTGTCGCTCTCTTTTTCGACGCTTGGCGCTTCGCATCCGATCTTGGAAAGCGTCTCCTGCACCATCTGGGTTTCTTCGTCGGAGGCCATCTCTTCGACCGAGTCGTCACCATCCTGAGCGAAAGCCATGGTGGAACCTGCGGCGAAGATCGAAGCGAGAAGAAGGCGTTTCATCATGATCTTTTATGTCCTCTTGCACTGAGATCGGCGGTGAAACAGCTACCTTCGCGTTTGCGTCGAATATGAGCGAAGGGCCGGCCGCCACCACCCACTTGCACCTTGGGAGACGCGGTGAGTGGCAGCGACCGAGGGTAGGATGTGGCGCGGCCGTATTCGCGGCAACGGGACTACTTCCCGGCTTCATGCCGCTTCGCGCTGAAAATGGCTGAATCGCTCGTTATTCTTCGGCAGCCTGTTCCGCGAGCATTCGCCCGCCCCGCGTTTCGAGGGCGAAGCGCACGAGATCGGCGGTCCGGTCGAGGCCAAGCTTTTCCTTCAGCTTTGTCGCGGTGTTGGCGGCCGTCTTGTAGGCGATGCCGAGACCTTCGGCGATCTCGGAAAGGCTGTTGCCTTCTCCCAGCATCTGAAGGATTTGCAGCTCACGGCGCGTCAGCGTCTCAAGGCCCGCATTCTGCGGCTGCTCGCTCATCAGCGCCGCCGTCTCCGTATCGGTATAGGTCTTGCCGTCGAGGGCCTTCTCGATCGCGACGAGAAGTTCGTCCGACGGCGCGCTTTTCGCGACGTAGCCCAGAGCGCCTTCGCGCCGGGCCGAAGCGGCATAAGCGATGTCGGAATACATCGAGAAGACGACGATCCTGGCCGTCGGCGTGTCGGCCTTCAGCCGGCGCAGGACCTCCAGTCCGCTGCCGTTCTTCAGGTTGATGTCGAGCACGGTTACATCCGGCCTCAGCCGGCGGAATTCCGCCAGCGCCTCGGACGGTGTTTCCGCTTCCCCGAATTCCGTGACGCCAAGCGTATCGACCAGACGTTTGACGCCGTCTCGAACGACCGTGTGGTCATCGACGATGAGTATCTTCACGTCTCCTGCTCCATCGAATTTTCTCCTGAAGCGGCCGAACCTGCTTTTTGCGAAAGAGGTATGCGACCTTCGACGCGAACGCCAGCGGGAAGAAGTACTTCGCCCACCTCCAGCGAGCCGCCGGCCGATTCGAGGCGCTCTCGCATGCCGATAATGCCGAAGCCGTGTTTCTGCTTTCCTTCGCCAAAGCCTCCGCCATCGTCGCGCACGCTGAAGGACAAGACGTTGTTCTTCTCGGACAGTCTGACGGAAATGCGCGTCGGCAGTCCGTGCTTCAAAGCGTTGTGAACGGCCTCGCGGATTGCGCGGAACATCGTCGTTTCGACTGGCGCCGGATAGGTGGCGTCCTCAGCCTCGATCTTGAAGGCGACGTTCGGATGGCGCTCGCCGAGGGTCGCGAGGTGGTCTTCCAGCGCTGCCTTGAGGCCGAGGCCGGGCATGACGCCGGGCCTGAGTTCGGTGAGGATGCGCCGCACCGCCTTCCGGGCCTGGGCGGCGCTCGTCTTGATCGCCTGCGCCCGCTCGGCAGCGCCGCTTTCCTCTTCCTGCGGGAGCTTGCGCGCGATCGCACCGGCCTCGACATCGATGGCGAAGAGAAGCGGTCCGACATCGTCGTGAAGATCGCGGGCAAGCGCCGCCCGCTCTTCGTCCTGCAGCCGCTGCAGCTGTTCGGAGAGGCGCCGGTTGGCGAGCGAGGCGTCGTCGAGACGGTTGGCCATCCGGTTGAGTCCATGGGCGAGATCACGAAGTTCCGGCGGTCCCTTCGGCGCGACATGCACCGCGGTCTCCCCGGCGCCGATCCGCTCGTATGCCCGTTGAATGAGGCCGAGCGGCTTGAGCGAATAATCGACGACGAGCCAGATCGCGGCGAAGGTGATGAGAACGAAGGCGACGAGGATCATCACGAAGTTGACCGCATCGCCCCAGGTCTCCGCGATTTCGTTTCGCGGATCGATGGAGACGACGACCGCGACGACCGGCGCCGCAAGGCCGCTGAGCGGGATGATCCGGGTGGGCTGCGGCGGTGCCAGCAGCGTGACGAACCATTGCGGTAGCCCTCGATAGACCTCGGCCGGCTGAGACGTCGCCCGCACCTCGCCTCGCGAATCGATCAGCATCATACGCACATCGCGATCGCCATTATGGGCGCGGATGAAACCCTGAAGCTTGCCTTGCACATCGCGCGTGGCGGGAAGTTCGGCGATGAGTTGCGCGACACGGTTCGCCGCGCTCGTTTCGGCGGCTCTCAGTTCCGATGCGATCGAGTCGCGCGCCTGCTCATAGGTCAACAATCCGCCGATCGAGATGATGGCGACGAAGGCGATGGCAAAGGTCAGGGCGAGGCGGGATTTGAGTGACACGCCGGATGTGTTGCCTCGTTATGGGCCCTGAGGCAACACGAGGCGCGTCATCTATCCTGCCGAGCAGCGGCGGAACTCCGAGAATCGGGGCGAGGCAAGGGCCTGCGCCGGATCGCTCGACCAGTCTGTCCGGCGCAGCGTGTCGCCGTTCTGTTCGAACACGAACCAGCTGAACCAGGACATGCCCTCTCCGGAGCAGAGACCTTCCACGAGCGACGTATTCTCGCCGACGGAGCCGTTGTGGAACGTACAGGCGCTTTCATAGGCAGAGTATTCGATATTCGCGCCGTCCAGACCTTTCGAAAAGGCTATGGGACCGAGATCGCAGCCGAGTTCGCCATCTTCGCGCACGGCGCCGAATTCGCTGCCGACGAGAGAAGCAAAATAGGCTTGGACCTCTTGTGAAAGAGGCGGTTCCTTCGGGTAGCCCCAGCCCGGCAGGATGGTCTCCAGCGCCTCTTTCAGTGTCGAAAATTCGCGCTCGTCGCTGCAGACATCTGATGGACAAGTGATCGACCAGTCCTCTCGGGTCGCCGAAAGGACATCCTGCGGCATCATCGCTTCAGTCGCGCGCCAGACGCCCAGCTGAGCCGCTTTCGCGATGAGCCCGGCGACGATCCCTTGCGGAAGGGGTCCGCCGAAATCCATCCCCTCATCCGGGTTCAAGAATCGATTGAGATCGCCGGTGAATTCCTTTCGGAGATAGGGCCGATACCACTGAACCTCGGTGACATCCTGGATGCCGTCCCAGTCGAGCTTGTGGATGCGCGTCGGCGATAGGGATGCGGCGTAGCCGTCGAAGAAGTAGAGAAAGCGCTGATCGACGGTGATGATTTCTTTAGTTCCGTCGCCATCGATATCTTCGAAACCCGCGCCGCCGCCGTCGTAGTCGCCGAAGTCGAGTTTTTCGATTCCGCCGTCCCGTTCCCAGAAGAGAACGATCGAGGTGCAGCAATGGGCGCCGCCGGAATAATAGGTGATGAGAAGTGTCTGCCCGCCGGGGGTGAGGGGCTGGAGGCCGATCTCGCCGCGCGGATTGAACTCCGCATCGAAAAGATCGAAGAGCTGTGAGGCACCATCCTCGCGGGATATATCGGCAACGGTTCGCGCCGTGTCGCCGGTCCCCATCTTGCGCAGCGTTACGCGCCAGCCGTCGCCCTCAAAGACCGTCCCGAAGCTGTTCTCGTCCCAGGCTGTCGTGCCTTCGTAAGGTAGATAGGTCGACTCGCCGGACGTTTGAGCGCGCGCGCTGCCGACGACGCCTACCGCGATCATAGCCATCGCGACTATCATGGGTGCGATGGCTTTCCTGATCTTTGCCATGCCCGATCTCCCTTCGCCGAAATCGACTCCGGTGAACAATAGCATGGAGGTGCCGTATCGGAAGCGCGGGAAAGCGCCGCGAACTCTATCGCCGGAGAACGAACACCGCCTGCTGGCCGAACAGGTTCCAGAACGACCATGGCATCGCCATGGCCATCTTCTGACCGGTCGCATTGATCGCCTGCGCGGTTTCGACTTCCGCTCCGAGTTCTTTCGCGAGCTCTGCGAAGTCGCGGATCGTGCAGTAATGGATGTTGGGACTGTCGTACCAGGGTTGCGGCAGGTTCTTCGTCATGGGCATCCGACCCCGGAACATCAGCGCGGCGCGGACCGTGAGATGACCGAAATTCGGAAATGAGACGATCGCCCGCTTTCCGATCCGAAGAAGCTGAGAGAGCACCTCTTTCGGATTGCGAGTCGCCTGGATCGTCTGGGAAAGGATCACATAGTCGAAGGACTGATCCGGATAATAGACGAGGTCGCGGTCCGCATCACCCTGAATGACGGAAAGCCCGCGCGCCACGCAGTCGTTGACGCCAGCCTGCGAGATTTCCACACCGCGTCCATCGACCTGGCGGCGAGCTTCCAGCAGCTGTAGCAGCGAGCCGTCACCGCAGCCGACGTCGAGAACCCGGCTACCGGGCGTCACCAGCTCTGCGATGATGTCGAGATCGACACGCGCGCTCGGTGGTGCGGTGACGGTCGCGGTAGTGGGGCTGCCGGGAAGATCGATAGCGCTCATTCGGTCAGTCCTCGTGCCCGGGCGGCAGATGATAAAAACCCGTCCATCGCGCGGTAGAAATCCGGCTCGTCCAGCAGGAAGGCGTCGTGCCCTTTGTCGGTCTCGACCTCGACGAAGGAGACCGAAGCCGCCGCGGCATTGAGCGCGTGGACGATCTCCCGGCTCTCGGCCGTCGGAAACAACCAATCAGACGAGAACGAGATGAGACAGAACCGCGTCTTCGAGCCCCGGAACGCGTTGGCGAGGAGGCCTTTGAAATCGGCAGCGATATCGAAATAGTCCATCGCCCGCGTGAGGTAGAGATAGGAGTTCGCGTCGAACCGGTCGACGAAGGTCGAGCCCTGATGCCTCAGATAGCTCTCGATCTGGAAATCGGCATCGAAGCCGTAGCCGAAGGTCTCGCGATCCTGAAGGTTACGCCCGAACTTGCGGTGCAGTGCCATCTCCGAGAGATACGTGACGTGCGCCGTCATCCGCGCGACGGCGAGACCCTTGGTCGGGCGCTTCCCTCTCGCGAAATAGCGCCCGCCATACCATTCCGGATCGGCCATCACCGCCTGACGGCCGATTTCGTGGAAGGCGATGTTCTGGGCCGAGTGGCGCGCGCCGGTGGCGATGGGTACGGCGGCAAAGACCTTGTCCGGATAGCTGACGGTCCATTCGAGCACCTGCATTCCGCCCATGGACCCGCCTACGACGGCAAAAAGCGTGTCGATGCCGAAGCGCTCGACGAGCATCTTCTGCGCCCGCACCATATCGCGGATGGTGATGACGGGGAGGTTCAGGCCATAGGGATCGCCGGTCTCGGAATCGATCGAGGCTGGTCCGGTCGATCCGCCGCATCCGCCGATCACGTTCGAACATATGACGAAGAACTTGGTGGTATCAATCGGCTTGCCTTCGCCGATCAGAGCCGACCACCAGCCGGGCTTGCCCGTAGTCGGGGAGGGGCTCGCGGGATAGTGGTCCATGGTCAGGGCATGGCAGATCAGAATGGCGTTCGACTTGTCCGCATTCAGCTCGCCATAGGTGTTGTAAGCGATCCGGAACGGAGCGAGATCGATACCGGCATCAAGGTGCAGAGGTTCGTTCGCGCCGAATTCGGCGACGGGGCTCGACGGCCTGTAGGCCTCGCGGCTGCCCGCAGCGCGGGTCAGATCTTCGTCGATGACGGTTTCGCTCATGCTCGGACTGTGTTCGATCTCTTCCATTGAGCCCCGTCTCTAATGCATCGGATCGTTTGGGGAAACATCGGAAGTTTCGTGGCGGCTCAATGCGGCAGGGGAGCCGCGCCAACGGGGCGTTTGGTGCGTGATCTGATCGATGTCAGGGTTCGGGCAAGGCGAAAAATCATGGTTAAAAGATAGGGTTAATCAGCTCTTAACGGTTCTGATCCATGGTGGCCTCAAAGTTCGATCGATCGCGGATCGACGAACCGCCTTGAAGCAGGGGTAAGCCGATATGACGAAGAACCTGAGAGCGGCAGTCGTCGCGAGCGTATCACTGCTCGGATGGTCCACAGCTCATGCGGCAGACCTGCCGCCGATCTATTCGACGCCGATCTACGAAGCAGCGCCCGAGCTGCAGCCGGTCGAGATCGGCAATGGGTGGTATCTGCGCGGTGATGTTGGCTATGCGTTCGAAAGCATGACCGACGCCGACTGGACCATCGAATGCACGGGCCAAGCTTGCCCGCCAGCTTTTCCGCAGCGCGGACAATACAGTGATCTCGATGTCGATGGTGATTTTGAATTCACCCTCGGTGCCGGACACCGCTTTACCGATTATCTCCGCGCGGACGTCACCGCGACGCGCTTCAAGACCGATGTAACGTTCGCCGACGGAGCCTATGACAATCTGCGCTCCGGCGACCTGACCGCCTGGCAGGTAATGGCGAACGGTTACTTCGATCTCGGAACATATGTGGGTCTGACACCCTACGTGGGCGGCGGTGTCGGCGCCACGCACGTCAAGATGGAACAGGCCACCTGCTCATATCTCGGCGGCAGCTGTACCTTCGACAACACCTTTACCTACGATACGCAGGAGACATCCGACTGGCGCTTTACCTATTCGCTGATGGCCGGCGTTTCCTATGATATCAACAAGAGCCTGAAGCTCGATGTCGGTTACCGCTACTCCGACGTCGAAGGTGCGGACATGCCCAGGATGAGCGTCACCCACATCCAGGACGGCGACAAGTTTAGCCTCGAACAGAAAGACGATGGTTTCGACCGCCATGCGATCACTGTCGGCCTGCGCTACTCGCTCTGGTAGGCGTGCCTGATCGAACGTCTTCCCAGCTCTGTGTGATCAGCCATCTTTTCGAATCGCGAGCTTAGAATGCCTCGCCATTTATCGAAACACGGCTTGACCAAACCGTAAGAAGGTCATATCGCCGACAGTGGGACACGCCTCCCCAACGAGGCGCGCCTATCTGAAAGGGTAGTCAAGATATGACACTGCATGCAAAGCCGGGCACGCGCCCGGCCAATCCGCGTTTCTCGTCCGGCCCCTGCGCAAAGCGCCCCGGCTGGAGCCTCGAAGCTCTTGAGGATGCGGCCCTCGGCCGGTCCCATCGGGCCAAGATCGGCAAGTCCAAGCTCGCGAGAGCCATCGACGAGACCCGCGAACTCCTGAACATTCCCGCCGACTATCGGATCGGTATCGTGCCCGCCTCGGATACGGGCGCGGTCGAGATGGCCATGTGGTCGATGCTCGGCGCACGCGGCACGGACATGGTCGCCTGGGAAAGCTTTGGTTCGGGCTGGGTCACGGATGCCATCAAGCAGCTGAAGCTTGAGGATGTGCGCAAGTTCGAAGCTGGTTATGGCGAGATCGTCGACTTCTCGAAGGTCGACTTCGATCGAGACGTGGTCTTCACCTGGAACGGCACGACGTCCGGCGTGAAGATGCCGAACGGCGACGTGATCCCGTCGGATCGCGGCGGCCTTACCATTTGTGATGCGACCTCCGCTGCCTTCGCGCAGGACCTGCCCTGGGACAAGCTCGATGTCGTCACTTTCTCCTGGCAGAAGGTGATGGGCGGCGAGGCGGCCCACGGGATGCTCATCCTCTCGCCGCGCGCCGTCGAGCGCCTCGAAAGCTATACGCCTTCCTGGCCGCTGCCGAAGATCTTCCGCATGACCAAGGGCGGCAAGCTGATCGAGGGCATCTTCAAGGGCGAGACGATCAACACGCCGTCGATGCTCTGCGTCGAGGACTATCTCGACGCACTTCAGTGGGGCAAAGGCATTGGTGGCCTCGACGCCCTGAAGGCACGAGCCGACGCCAATTTGCGGGCGGTGGAATCCTATGTGGAAGCGAATAGTTTCCTCGGTTTCCTCGCCGCTGACAAGGCGATTCGGTCGAACACCTCCGTCTGCCTCTCCTTCACCGATCCGGACGTGGTGGCGCTCTCCGACGACGAGCAGGCGGCCTTCGCCAAGGGCGTCGTCAAGCTTCTCGATGAAGAGGGCGTCGCGCTCGACGTCGGTGCCTATCGCGATGCCCCTCCAGGCCTGCGCATCTGGTGCGGCGCGACTGTCGAGACGGCAGACGTCGAGGCACTCATGCCGTGGGTCGGCTGGGCCTTCGAAGCACAGAAAGCTTCGCTGAAGAAGGCGGCCTGACAGCGCCTATACACTCGCGTCTCGTTATCCTCGGGCTTCGTGCCGTGGAGCGGGGCGCGCAGAAAGTCCATCCCGCACTCGATCTCTCGTCATCCCGGTCTCCGAGAGCGCATGGCGCCCACTCTTGAGACCCTTCCTCCCCAACCGTCGCAAACGATCGCAAGGATCGCACGCGGCGCGCGGCAAGAGGAATGGACCCCGGCATGGAGGCCGGGGTGACGACATTCGCCACTTACTAATTCCCCGCGCGCCGACAACGGCAGCGCCTCATCCACAGGACATCTCCCATGGCACCTCGCGTACTGGTATCCGATAAACTCTCCGAAACCGCCGTCCAGATTTTCCGCGATCGCGGTGTCGAGGTCGATTTTCAGCCGAACCTCGGAAAGGACAAGGAGAAGCTGCTTGAGGTCATCGGCCAGTATGACGGCCTCGCGATCCGCTCGGCGACGAAGGTCACCGAGAAGATCATCGAGGCGGCGACCAATCTGAAGGTCGTCGGCCGCGCCGGCATCGGCGTCGACAATGTCGACATTCCGGCGGCCTCCAAGAAGGGCATCATCGTGATGAACACGCCCTTCGGCAACTCGATCACGACGGCCGAACACGCCATCGCGATGATGTTCGCGGTCGCGCGCCAGCTTCCGGCCGCCGATGCCTCGACCCAGGCGGGCAAGTGGGAGAAGAGCCGCTTCATGGGCGTCGAGCTCACCGGCAAGACGCTTGGCGTCATCGGTTGCGGCAATATCGGCGCGATCGTCGCGAGCCGCGGCGTTGGCCTCCGCATGCGAGTGATTGCGTTCGATCCTTATCTCTCCCAAGAGCGCGCCAACCAGCTCGGTATCGAGAAGGTCGAGCTCGACGATCTCTATAAGCGCGCCGACTTCATCACTCTCCACACGCCGATGACGGACAAGACGCGCGGCATGATCAACGCTGAGGCGCTGAACAAGATGCGTGACGGCGTGCGCATCGTGAACTGCGCACGCGGCGGGCTGATCGTCGAGGCCGATCTCGCCGAAGCCATCAAATCCGGTAAGGTGGCGGGCGCCGGCGTCGACGTGTTCGAGACAGAGCCCGCGACAGACTCGCCACTTTTCGGCTTGGACAACGTTGTCTGCACCCCGCATCTCGGCGCTTCGACGACGGAGGCGCAGGAAAATGTCGCTCTTCAGGTCGCCGAGCAGATGTCGGACTATCTGACGCGCGGTGCGGTGACGAACGCCA
Organism: Fulvimarina thalattae; assembly: GCF_040239565.1. Taxonomy (NCBI): domain Bacteria; kingdom Pseudomonadati; phylum Pseudomonadota; class Alphaproteobacteria; order Hyphomicrobiales; family Aurantimonadaceae; genus Fulvimarina; species Fulvimarina thalattae. The sequence goes on along the minus strand of NZ_JBEHWS010000005.1, from coordinate 238,084 downwards.
TCAACATGCCGTCGATCACCGCCGAGGAAGCGCCGATCCTGACGCCGTTCGTGAAACTCGCCGAATGCCTTGGCGCCTTTGTCGGTCAGGTGAGCGAAGAGGCGATCCGCTCTGTAGAGATCGTTTATGACGGTCTCGTCTCGGAGATGAACACCAAGGCACTCACTTCGGCGACGCTAGCCGGTATGATGAAGAGCCAGGTGGCCGACGTAAACATGGTTTCGGCGCCGATCATGGCGCGCGAACGCGGTATCCAGATCACGGAATCCACTCGCGACAAGTCCGGTGTGTTCGACAGCTTCATCAAGCTGACGATCGTAACCGAGAAGCAAACACGCTCGGTCGCCGGTACGGTGTTTTCGGACGGCAAGCCGCGCTTCATCCAGATCAAAGGCATCAACATCGATGCCGAGATCGGCGAGCACATGGTCTATACGACCAATAACGACGCGCCGGGCATCATCGGCCTTCTCGGCACGGTGTTCGGTCAGGCGGGCGTCAACATCGCGAACTTCCAGCTCGGCCGTAACCGGCCCGGCGGCGATGCGATCGCGCTTCTCTACGTCGATTCGGCGGTGCCGGAAGGCGTGCTCGATCAGGTGCGCGATCACAAGGAAATCCACCGCGCCGTTGCCCTGCGCTTCGACGGTATTTCCTGAGCGAGAACGCAGATTCTACGCCGCCGCGCGGTGCGGGCCGGGCTCGATGACGACCCTGTTCCGGCCCTGCCGCTTGGCGGCGTAGAGCGCTTCGTCGGCTGCGTTGAAGAGATCGACGAATTCTTCGATCTCGGTCGCGACTCCGATGCTGATGGTCACGCGATGGCCAGTCTTCGGTTCAAGCTCCCCTTTTGCTTCGACAATGCCGCGTATCCGCTCGGCCGTACGCAACGCTCCGGAGGTGTCCGAGCCGGGCATGGCGACGACGATCTCTTCGCCGCCATAGCGGGCGATCAGGTCGCAGCCGCGCATTTGCTCGCGGATGATATCCGCGATCCAGATCAGCACGACATCGCCCACCTCGTGCCCGAGTGTGTCGTTTATCCGCTTGAAATGATCGACGTCGATAACGAGCAGGGAGACCGGCGTACCGTCGCGGCTGGCTCGTTCGAGGACGAGCGCGATCCGGCGTTCGAAGTCGCGGCGGTTCGGCAGGCCGGTCAACGGATCGGTCGTTGCTTCCACGGCAAGACGTTCGCGAGAGAAGTGGCTCTGGCAGGCATCGCCGAGCACGCGGCCGAGCAAAAGGACGCCAAGGGTGTCGGCCACGGTGAGCGGACCGATCGCCCACATGAACATTTCAGCGGCGTTCGGAACAGGCACAGTCAGGATGAGGAGGTGGGGGATATTGCTCGCAAGGCCGAGGGTGAACAGCTTGTCAATTGAGATTGGTCGTTTGACGTCCATCACGAAATGCGCAAAGCAAATGCCAACAGCGGCCGTCGCGACAATGCTCATCACGCCTGCCTGCGCGCCGACCCCGCCTTCGTGAATGCGCAGCGCGATCGTCATCACAGCGGCGATGACAGCCGCGAGCACGCCGCCGAACGGCGCAGCAAGAACCAGCATCACGACGCGCAGATCGATGAAGAGACCGGGAATGAACTCGGTGGCGTTGGCAATCGCCAGGCACGCGCCGGTTCCGAACATGATGCCGATCAGGACGCTCCGCACGGTGCCGACCTTCGTGCCGCGCAGGATATAGGCATAGGTGAGCGTCACGAGGGCAAAGACGCCCATCGCGTTCACCATGTCCAGCAGCAGATCCTGACTAAGCATCACTCCACCCCGCAGCATAAGTGCCGCCGAGCCTCATGTTACCCGTACGGGGTTACCTTTCCGGTAATGCTGTATGTGGCTATCTGATCATCTTTGGGTTGTGAAGTTTAAGGCAGTATTGGAGTGCAGCTTGCGTCGCCTGATATCGCGAAGAGGCGAGTGAATCTCGGCATAGACTGCAGCTCTCGTGCCAACTCGTACCGAAAAGAGGAAGAGTGCCTCGCGGCCAATATTCATGCTTTCGACGCAAAATTTCATGTCTGGTGCCGCGCAGTAATCTTGGTTTGCCGAGACTTGAGCCAAGGAATATATCGCTAGCGACAAATCTCCAAAATATTCGATCTTTAGTTGCGAAACTGCAACTTTTCGCGATTTGCGTAAATTAAGCCCGAAGCCAGCGCTATAGCGCAGGATGACGATAAGTGGCAGATAATTCGCTCTGGTTGGCGCAGTTTCTTGCATTGAAGTCCCGACGTTAACTGGTTCCTTACCGAAACGGGACACATCATAACCGACGTTATTCAATCTCTGTCGAGATTAAGAGGGACACCAATGCTTTCCAAACTGTCGCTTTCTGCGAAAACGGCCGGTATGGTCGTCATCGGTCTCCTGTTGCTTGCGGGCGCAGTTCTCGGAACGATTTTTGTTTCACTCAACACCAGCGCCGAACGCCAGGCGACTGAGCGTCAGGAAGCGAATATGCGCGTCGCCTGGAACGTACTCGGCAACGTCGGTACGAATTACGCTCTACGCGACGGCAAGTTCTATGCTGACGGAACCCTTCTCAACGACAACACCGCTCCTGTGGACACAGTGAAGGAACTCGTTGGCGGCACCGCGACCATCTTCATGGGCGATACACGCGTCACCACCAATGTGATGAAGGACGACGGGACCCGTGCGGTGGGCACGAAGCTTGCCAAGGGCCCGGTCTACGATGCGGTTCTGGAACGTGGTCAGCCCTATCGTGGTGAGGCCGACATTCTGGGAACGTCTTTCTACACCGCCTATGACCCGATCAAAAACGCCAGCGGCGAGACCATCGGCATTCTCTATGTTGGCGTAAAGGCGGAAGAGTTCTTCGCCCATGTGCGTCAGCTGGAGATTATCATTCTCCTCGTTTCTCTCGGCATCGTGGCGCTGGTTTCCATCGGCTGTGTCTTCGCCTCGCGCAAGCTGTTCGCTCCTTTGAGCCATCTTAGCGCCGCGACGAAGCGCCTCGGTCAGGGTGAAATGGAAACCGACATCCCCGGCACCGAGCGCGCCGACGAGATCGGATCACTCGCGCGCACCATCGACGGCTTGAGAAAGGGCGCGGTGGAGAAGGACCTCGTCGAGCGGCAGGCGCGGGATACCGAAAGGGCCGCGAGCGCCGAGCGTGAGAACGCCAGCAAGCGCCAGGAAGAGACGATGTCTCATCAGGCGAAGGTCGTGAGTGAGATCGGCACGGGCCTCAACCGTCTCGCCGAGGGTGATCTCACGGCGCGCATCGACACCGCATTCCCGCCGGCCTACGAGAAGCTGCGCAGCGACTTCAACCGGGCGCTCGACGCCATCGAGACCGCGATCGGATCGATCGCCGAGGTATCCGGCTCGATCGAGACGGGGGTTTCGGAAATCCGGGCTGCCGCCGACGATCTCTCCCAGCGCACAGAACGCCAGGCGGCGAGTCTTCAGGAGACGACCTCAGCCATCGGCGAGATCAGTGACGGCGTCAAAGACACCTCGAAGCAGGCCGGGACGGCGCGCGAGACCGCGAATGCGGCCAAGCGGCGGGCGGACGACTCCGTCAGCGTCGTCGAGGAAGCGCGTCAGGCGATGTCGACCATCGACGCTTCATCCAAGCAGATGTCGCAGATCATCACCGTGATTGACGAGATCGCCTTCCAGACCAACCTTCTTGCGCTCAATGCGGGCGTGGAAGCGGCACGGGCCGGCGAGGCAGGGCGCGGCTTTGCGGTCGTCGCGCAGGAAGTCCGCGCGTTGGCCCAGCGCTCGGCCGACTCCGCGCACGAGATCAAGGAACTGATCAACAATTCCGGCGAGAAAGTCAGTCATGGCGTGAAACTCGTCGACAAGGCCGGCACGTCCCTCAGTGAGATCGCCGGTTTCATCGCGGAGATCAACGCGTCGATTTCGGCGATTTCGGAGGCCGCTTCCGGCCAGTCCATGGGACTCGGCGAAGTCAACACAACCGTGATCGACATGGATCAGACGACGCAGCAGAACGCCGCGATGGTGGAGGAAACGACCGCCGCCACGCACCAGCTCGCAGAAGAAGCCCAGCATCTAAGCCTGCTGATCGCCAAATTCGCGCTCTCCAGCCGCCCGCAGGCCAAGGCCCGGCCAGCCGCAGAGCGGACCGAGCCTAAGCCGGCCCCGGCCAAGCCGAAAGCTGCCCCTGCGCCCAAACGCAGCGCCCCGATTCAGGTCGGCAACACGCTGATGAAGCCTGCCGAGGACGACTGGGAAGAGTTTTAAGCCACTATTCCTACCGGGAAATTCAGGATGCCGGTCCGCGCTGGAGTGCGGGTCGGCGTTTTTTTATTGCGCAGGGTGATATCGGGAGGGCCTGACGTACGGGGCTCCGCGAACCGTGCGGCTGTTCAAGCGTCGTCCCGGTCGTCTCGAGCCGCTTGTAAGCTTTTCGGGTTTCAAGTTCTCTAGTCGGTCAGCGGTAGTCCGCTTGGTTCATTTCAAGGTCAAACTCGTTATGGACCGAACCTGCTTTTCTACTCTTGCACGCGGCGAAGTTTCTGGACACGGATGGGAGTGTTGAGAACCAAGAACGTCCCTGTTCGCTTAGTCCGCTTCGAGAGTATGCGATTCGTCGGAGGTTTTGCGATCGCGGTTTGAACGGCGAAAATGACCGAGATGGTACAGTAAAGAGCTCGACGGCTTGTTGTGCTCCGGGTACCTGCAACCGGAATTTGTCTGCCGTCTTCTCAACTTACGATGGTGACCGGATTGCCTGCATCGCCGAACCGGACAGTCAGCGGAGAAGGGTGGAAGGCGTGAGGCACTTCGATGCGCAGACCAGCTTTCAAGAGCTTCAGCGTCTATCGAAACGACGGTAGCAAAAAGAACTTCTCTACCGGATGCGGACGGATCTGAGTGACGAATGAAGAGCTTGTTCGCGATTGACCTTTCCTGACCTCCGGGGCTGGGTCCGACCACTTTTTTGTCCGCCTGCGAATGTGCGTCGGCCGCTCGGACGAAATCTGCAAGGACGAGGAGCGCCTGCTTGAGCTCGGTCGGATCCCTGCGGGCAGGATATCAGGCGACGCGTTGTAGCGATTGTTCGCTATCTTCTACGCAGCAGTGCGCGGTGCTTTGTTCGGATACAAGCTTTGTCAGGGCACCCAACGAGATCGGCCGCGAAAGGTGATACCCTTGAAAGAAATTCGCCCCCGCCTGTTTGGAAAGGTTCAGCTGCTCGGAGGTCTCGATGCCCTCTGCGACTACGTCGATCTGACAGGCATGCGCGAGATTGACGAGCGCGCCGACGAGATTGGTACTCGCCTTGCTCTCGCCGAGTTTGGCGATGAACGCCCGATCGATCTTGATAGAGCAGACGGGAAATGACTGCAGGTAGGAAAAGCCGCTATGGCCTGCGCCGAAGTCATCGAGTGATACCCTAACTCCAAGCTTGAGCAGCTGCTCGATGCGAGCGCGTGCTTCCAGTATCTGATCCAGACCCATACTCTCTGTTATCTCAAGCACCAGTCGTTGCGGCTCTAGGCCCGTTTCATGCAGAACCGCTTCTACTGTTGAGATGATTTCGTCGCGTTTGATCTGTCCGGCCGAGATATTCACGCCGACCCTGAGCCCTGGAAATTTTACCATATCCGAACAGGCTCGCCGGAGTACCCATTCGCCTAGCTTATCTATGAGTCTTGACCGCTCTGCGATCTCGATAAATTCCGATGGCATGATGCGACCGCGCACGGAATGCTGCCACCGCACCAAGGCCTCGCAGCCCACCATTCGGTCATCGCGGTCAAAGACCGGTTGATATTCGAGCATCAGTTCATTGAGGAGAATGGCAGCGCGAAGCTCCCGCTCGACGAGCCTGATCCTCTTGGTTTCGCTAAGCATCGACGGATCGAAGAAACTGGCACGCGCTCGCCCCGCATTCTTGCTTGCGTAAAGGGCAAGGTCGGTTTGATGCAGTAGTTCTTCTATCTTTTTCGTTTCATCAGTGATCGAAGTGATACCGATTGAAGTCGTCAACTCGAGCGTATTCCCTTCAAACCGGACCGGATGCCCAAGTTGCTTCTTGACCTCTTCGGCTACCCACTTCGCCTCGCTCGCTGGGCGATTCATCACCAACATGGCGAACTCGTCGCCGCCAAGGCGCCCGATAATAGCTCTCGAATCGACCGCGCGTGCCGATTTCGTCAGTTGGCGCAAAGCAAAATCGCCTGCACCGTGACCGCGAGTGTCGTTGATGACCTTGAGGTTATCGAGATCGAAGTGAAGAAGGAATCCGAGGTCTTTTCGGGCGGTTTTCAGTTCGGCGTCACAGCTCTCGATAAACGCACTTCGTGTGAAAACACCGGTCGTACAATCGATTTGATACGATCTCGATTGTTCGCGAACCGATTTCTTGATGTGATCGTTCAATAGACTGACCAGCCTTCGCATGCCGAAGAGCATGCCGAAGAGCACAAGATTCAACGCTATCAGGCCTGCCTGCTCGATTGTATTCCGTAGCGCGTGCGAGGGATAGGTCAGTACGAACGCGCATTGAGCAGCGAAAAGCAGCAGAAACGTCAGGATAATCCGGTCGATACGGCGGACAATATTCGAAGTGAAGGTCATCGTGGTAATGCCCTGATTGCTCTGGCACCACGGTCCTAACGCTTGATAACTAATGTTTCGCTAAGCGGCTCGCCGAGCATCATAGGTCATGGCGTTCGGCTTTTTCGGCCGCCTCTTTCCGCCAGCAATATCCCGCCGATCACGAACGCAAGTGCAGCGGCGTGGTAACCCTCCAAGACTTCGCCGAGGATCAGCACAGCCAAGATTGCGCCAAAGATCGGCACGAGGTTGACGAAGAGGTTGGCGCGGTTGGGGCCGATGGCTTCGACGCCGCGGATATAGAGGGATTGCGCGATCAGAGACGGGAAGATCGCCGTGTAGAGGGCGGCGGTCGCGCCCTGGGTATCTGGCCAGACAGTTAGACCAAGAGCGTATTCACCGAGTGCGAAGGGGATCGATGCGAGGAAGGCCGCAAGGGAGAGGCAGAAGATCGTCGACTGCCACGAGAGCTGCGGCTTGACGCGGAGCGCCACCGTATAGGCGCCATAGATGAAGACGCCGATCAGCATGATCCCGTCGCCGAGATTGAGCGAGAGCGTAAAGAGCCGAGCCGGATCGCCGTGCGAAGCGGTGAGGAGGACGCCGGTGAAGGTGAGCAGGAAGCCTGCGACCTGATAGCCGGTGACGCCGGAGCGGAAGATCAGGAAATTGAGGACGAAGACGACCAGCGGCATCGAGGATTGCTCGATGGTGACGTTGATCGCGGTCGTGAAGTTGAGCGCCGCATAGAGCGAGGCGTTGAACATGGTGAAGCCGCAGGCGCCGAGGAGAAAGAGCGTAAGGAGGCGCGGGCGGATCGTCCGCCAGTCTGCCTTCAGCTGCTTCAGCGCGAACGGTGTCATGAATAGGGTGGCCAGCGTCCAGCGGATGAGCGTCAGCAGCATCGGCGAGACATGTCCCGCCGCGAGCTTTCCCGCGATCGCATTGCCGCCCCAGAACAGCATTGTGAGGGCAAGCAGGACATAAGGACTGGCGAGAACGCGAATCATGGGACGCTTGAGGGGTGCGGCACGCTCGTCTGGAGCTTCGCCTGGAATCGGTGGGAGCCCCTAGATGCCGCTTCGCAAGGGGGAGACAAGGCTTGTGGGCCAAATTCCGCGCTGAATCAGTGAAGAAATCCGCTCATCCCGTTCGCATCTGCAAGGACGGTCCTCTATAGGGCGTGATGGCAAAAAGCCGTATCGCTCGGCTTGAGAAAGACATCACGGTCTCGCACCGGTCACCTTCGAAGGGGGACGTCGGGCGAGAGAGGATCAGCAGGAGTATTCCATGGCCAATGTCGTCGTCGTCGGTTCCCAGTGGGGCGACGAAGGAAAGGGCAAGATCGTCGATTGGCTGTCCGAACGGGCGGACGTCGTCGTGCGCTTTCAGGGCGGCCACAATGCCGGCCACACGCTCGTCATCGACGGGGTGTCCTACAAGCTTTCGCTGCTGCCGTCGGGCATCGTGCGCGAGGGAAAGCTCTCGGTCATCGGCAACGGCGTGGTTTTCGATCCGCACGCCTTCGTCGCCGAGAAGAAGCGGCTTGAAGAGCAGGGCGTGACGATCACGCCGGAAAAGCTGCGAATCGCCGACAATGCCGCGCTGATCCTGTCGGTTCACCGCGAACTCGATGCCGCGCGCGAGCAGGCCGCCGCCAAGGGCATGAAGATCGGCACCACGGGCAGGGGCATCGGCCCGGCCTATGAGGACAAGGTCGGCCGCCGGGCAATCCGGGTGATGGATCTCGCCAATATCGAGACCTTGCCGGGCCGGATCGAGCGGCTTCTTGCCCACCACAATGCGCTGCGGCGAGGGCTCGGCGAGGCGGAGATCGACCACAACACGATCCTCGAAGAGCTGACGAGCGTCGCGAGCGACATCACGCCGTATATCGACCGGGTCTGGCGCCTGCTCGACGACAAGCGCCGGGCTGGCAATCGTATCCTCTTCGAAGGCGCACAGGGCTCGCTTCTCGACATCGACCACGGCACCTATCCGTTCGTTACCTCGTCCAACACCGTCGCGGGACAGGCGGCGGCTGGTTCCGGCACGGGGCCGGGGCAGGTGGGCTACGTGCTCGGCATCACCAAGGCCTATACGACCCGGGTGGGCGAAGGACCGTTCCCGAGCGAACAGAAGAACGAGATCGGCCGGTTTCTGGGCGAGCGGGGCCGCGAATTCGGGACCGTGACCGGGCGCGAGCGTCGCTGCGGCTGGTTCGATGCGGTGCTGGTGCGTCAGGCGGTGGCGATCAACGGGCTGTCCGGGCTTGCGCTTACCAAGCTCGACGTGCTGGACGGGCTGGAAGAGATCAAGGTCGTGACAGCCTATCGGTTGAACGGCGAAGTGATCGACTACCTGCCGGCAAGTCTAGCCGACCAGGAAGCGCTGGAGCCGATCTACGAGACCTTCGCCGGCTGGAGCGAAACCACGGCCGGTGCGCGCCGCTGGAGCGATCTACCGGCGCAGGCGGTGAAATATGTTCGGCATATCGAAGAGCTGGTTTCCGCGCCCATCGCTCTTCTTTCCACGTCCCCGGAACGGGACGATACGATACTTGTTCGCGATCCGTTTCAGGACTAGAGTTCCGGCGGATCAATTCTGGCTTTGATAGAACTGGGTAATAGCGTTTCATGGCTGACTTGAGCGGCGTACTTCGCAAGACGATCGACGGTCTTCCGCGATCGACGCCGGACATGCGCTCCCGCGTCTACGACAAGGCACGCGCCGCCATCCAACGGCAGATTCAGGCGGCGAATCCGCCCCTCGGCGAGGACGTCGCCGCCGCTCGGCTGAACGCACTCGAAGAGGCCATCCAGCGGACCGAACAGCACTATCTCGACATCGAGAACGGTGGGCCGGCCGAAGAGCCCGTCGCCGAGGCTCCGCAGGCAGCGCCCGAACCGGAGCCCGAGAGCCCGGCCGACAAGCCGCCGCATGTCGAGGAGCCGGTGGAAGAGGCGGGCGGTGCACCCGAGTACGACCACAACCTCTCGCCGGCCGAAGAAGAGCGGCAGGCGGAAGTGGTCGAGGATCGCCTCGAAGACACGCCGCTCGAGCCGACACCGGAACGCTCTGCGCAGACGCCCTCCGAAGAGCCGGAAGTATACGACGAACCACAGGCGGACCATCACGAACCGGTGCATTCCTCATGGGGCGCTGCGCCGGCTGTCGATGAACCGCCGCATTATGAAGCATCCCATTCCGATGCTGCTGCGTCGAATGCGAACTGGGTGCAAGACGAGCGTTCCGAGCCGACGATGCCAGCTGCGGCCGGCACGGAGGTTGGACGCAGCGATGCTTCTCACGCCTCCAATGCGGGCATCGCACAGGCGGACTACTCCCACGACGATTATCACGAAGACGAACGGAACACCGGTGGCGACGACTTCTATCTCGACCGCCAGGGTTCAGACGATCGCGACGATGACGGATCGGTCTCGATCCCCGAAGCAGACGTTTCTGCGCCGGCCTACGTGCCCAAATCTCAAGACCGGCACAGCCAGCGCGGCGGCGCGCTTCTGGGCATCCTGTCGCTGGTCGTGATTCTCGGCGGGCTGGGAGCTGCTGCCTGGCTCTATGGCGACGAAATCTCGAACGCGATCCTCGGCGAAGACCAGCCGGTCGTTGCAACCGGTGCGCCTGAGACCGAGGGTCCGGCCGAACCAGCCGAAAGTGGCCAGGAAACCGGTGACGCAGGAACCCAGACTGCAGCGGTGGACGGACAATCCGATGGGGCCACGGGTGCAGATGGAGGCACGACCCGGGACTATACCCAGCGTCTTCTGCCGGATGGCACTGAGGTTGACGAAGGTCCCGCCGAAAGACAGCCCAACCAGTTCGGCGAGGGCACCGATGTCGCCGCCGCGACCACGGCCGGAGAGCCGGTGAGCGAGGGCACCTCGCCGACGCTGTCGAGCGAGATTGGCCGCGATCCGGAAATCGTCGGCGGCGAGCAGGCCGATGTCGCCGCCGCGGACGGCGCAGATGCCGAGAACACGGATGTAGCGGCGGTCGACCCGGGCGAGAACGCTTCGGTTCCAGTGGCCCAGCGGACGGTCTTCTATCAGGAACGCACCTCCGACCAGCCGGGAACGCAGGAAACCGGCAACGTCGTCTGGTCCGTCGTCGAGGAGCCTCCGATCGAGGGTCAGCCACCTGAGCCTGCGATCCGCGCCGTCGCGGAGATCCCGGAAGAAGACGTTACCATGACGTTGACGATCCGGCGCAATGCCGACCCGACGCTTCCTGCGAGCCACGTCATCGAGCTGCTGTTCGATACGCCGGACAGTTTCGCCGGTGGCAATGTCGCGACGGTTCAACGGCTGGCGCTCAAGAAGACGGAGCAGGCGCGCGGCGAACCGCTGATCGGCGTTGCGGGCAAGATCTCGGACGGCTTCTTCATCATCGCGCTGAACAATCTCGATCAGGCGGTGGAGAACAACCTCGCTCTGCTCGAAGGCCAACAGTGGATCGATATCCCGATTGCGTATGCGACGGGACGCAGGGCGCTGGTCTCGATCGAGAAGGGTGTTCCGGGCGACCGCGTCTTCAAGGAAGCGATCGCCGCCTGGGACGGCAAGAGCTGAGGGCAGCCTGAGAGCCGCCGCTCAGCCCTGACGGCCGAGCGCCTCACGCAATTCCGCGATCCAGAGATCGGCGCGCCCGTCGGAGGGCGCGCGCCAGTCGCCGCGCGGTGACAGGCTGCCGCCGGCTGAGACCTTCGGCCCATTGGGCAGGGCGGAGCGCTTGAACTGCGATGTCTGGAAGAAGCGGAACAGGAACTTCTCCAGCCAGTTCGCGATCGTCTCCAGATCGTATTCGTTTTTCTTCGCCTCCGGAAAGCCGATCGGCCAGCGGCCGTCCTTGGCTGACCGCCATGCGTGATGGGCAAGGAAAGCAACCTTGGACGGCGGCAGGCCGTAGCGCAGGGTGTGGAAGAGGAAGAAGTCGTTGAGCTCGTAAGGGCCGATCTTCTCTTCCGTGCTCTGGAGGCCGCCCGGTGCATCCTGAGGAACGAGTTCGGGCGAGATTTCCGTGTCGAGAATAGCGTTGAGCACGGTGTCCGTCTCTGGATCGAACTGGCCTGAACTTACGCACCAGCGGATGAGATACTGGATCAACGTCTTCGGCACGCCGGTGTTGACGGCGTAGTGGCTCATCTGGTCGCCGACGCCATAGGTGCACCAGCCCAGCGCGAGTTCGGAGAGGTCACCCGTGCCGATCACGAAGCCGCCGCGCTGGTTGGCGAGCCGGAAGAGGTAATCGGTTCGAAGGCCCGCTTGCACGTTTTCGAAGGTGATATCGTAGACAGGTTCGCCGTCGGCGAATGGGTGATCCATGTCGGCTAGAAGCTGGCGGGCGGCGGGCCGGATATCGATTTCGTCCGCCGTGATGCCGATGGCGCGCATCAGCGCCCAGGCATTGGACTTCGTGGAATCGCCGGTGGCGAAGCCCGGCATGGTGAAACCCAGAATCTTGTCCCGCGGCACGCCCATCCGGTCGCAGGCTTTGGCGGCGACGATGAGGGCATGCGTGGAGTCGAGCCCGCCCGATATGCCGATGACCATCGTATCGCCCGGCGTCGCCTTGTAGCGGGTGATGAGCCCCTCGACCTGGATGTTGAAGGCCTCGTAGCAATCCTGATCGAGCTTCGCCGCATCGTTCGGTACGAAGGGAAAGCGGCGGACGGGGCGCTTGAGATCTCGGACTGCGTCGGCAGGCCGATGCTCGAAACCGATCCGGCGGAAGCGCTTTTCGGGATGCCCACGCGTGACGGCTGCATCGCGAAAGGTCGGCATGCGCAGGCGTTCCTGGCGGATGCGGCCGGTGTCGATATCCGAATAAACGACCGCATTCTCGTGGGAGAAGCGCTCGGATTCGGCCATCAGGTCGCCGAGTTCGTAGATGCCGCCCTGACCGTCCCAGGCGACGTCGGTCGTGCTCTCTCCGTGGCCGGCCGCGGAATAAATGTAGGCCGCCACGCAGCGCATCGATTGCGAGGCCGAGAGGAGATCGCGGTCCCGGCTCTTGCCGATGGTAATGTTGGACGCAGAGAGATTGCAGAGGATCGTGCCGCCGGCGAGCGCACCGTCTATCGAGGGCGGGGAGGGGCTCCAGTAGTCCTCGCAGATCTCGATATGGGCGGTGAAGCCCGGCATGTTATCGGCACCGAAGAGGAGGTCGGTGCCAAAGGGAACGTCGTTCCCCGCGAGACGGATGGTCTGGCCTTCGGTGCCGGCGCCCGAGGCGAACCAGCGCTTCTCGTAATATTCCCGATAGTTCGGCAGATAGATTTTCGGGACGACGCCGAGGATCGTGCCGCGATGGATGGCGACAGCTGTGTTGTAGAGGCTGCCGTTTCTCTCCAGCACCGCGCCGACGAGAAGGAGAGGTGCCAGATCACGACTTGCTTCGGTGAGCGCAGCGATTTCCGTTCTGGTTCTTTCGATGAGAGCGGTCTGAAGGTGCAGATCGTCGTTGGCGTAGCCGGAGAGACAGAGCTCGGGATAGACGACGAGATCTGCGCCGGCCTCGGAAGCTTCGCGGGCCTGTGCGAGGATGGCCCTCGCGTTGTAGGCAGGATCGGCATTGCGAACCATGGGTGTTGCCACCGCTGCGCGTACGAAGCCATGGGTGTGGATATCGAAGAACGCGCCGGGAACGGCGCTCGATTGCGTTTCGGTCATGCCTGTTGGCCGAGCCCCGCGAAATGGTCTACTGGCCGGGATATAGCAGTGCCGAGAAGATTCTGCGAAGTCGATGGGCGATTGCGTTCGGGCGAAACTGTGCCAGCCTTAACAGGGGTGGCGCCGGCAAGGGGTAAGTCGACATGGCAATACGCGATAAGTTTCCCGATCTTCCGCCGATCTGGGCGACCGGTTTCTTCGTCGCCGAGTGGGTTGCGGCCAGCGTTCTGCCGATCGTCAATTTCGGGGCCCCAGTGACGGCGGCACTGGGCGCGATATTCGCAGTGGCTGGTTTCGGCATCGCTATCTGGGCAGCGATCTGGTTCGGACGAAAGAAGACGGCGATCGAGCCGGGCGATACGCCGACTGCGCTGATCGTCGAGGGGCCGTTCCGGATCAACCGCAATCCTATCTATACCGGCATGGTGCTGGTGCTCTTTGGTGTCGCGCTCTGGCTTGGGGCGCTGAGTTCGGTGCTGATCGCACTCGGCTTTCCGTTCGTGATCACCGCGCGTTTCATTCGTGACGAAGAGGCGGGGCTGCGAAAGGCGTTCGGGGCTGAAGCTGAGCGCTATTTCGCAAAGACCCGGCGTTGGTAGAAACACTCAGAGAACGATCGGTCCGCCGATTGCAGCGATCGCGACGATCAGCACGGGCGGGGCTTTCCAGAGATTGAGAAGCACGAAGCAGAGGGCGGCGAGCGCGAAGCTCGGCAGGCCGAGAATGGCGCTCGTGAAGACTGGATCGTAGAGGGCTGCCGCGAGAATTCCGACAACGGACGCATTGGCGCCGGCAAGGGCCGAGCGCATTCGCGGCGAAGCCGAGATCGTGTTCCAGAACGGAAGAATGCCGATCAGCAGCAGCATGCCCGGCAGGAAGAGCACGACCAGCGCGAGGGCGCCCCAGAGAATGCCGCCGGCCTGTGTCCCGAGATAGGCGGCGAAGGTGAAAAGCGGGCCGGGAACGGCCTGGGCCGCGCCATAGCCCGCAAGGAAGGTGTCTTCTGTCACATAGCCCGGTGCGACGGTCTCGGCACTGAGGAGCGGGAGAACGACATGGCCGCCGCCGAAGACGAGGGCGCCGGCGCGATAGATCCCGGCAAGGAAATCGGCGAGCGGGGTCAGGCCGGCGGCAAACGGTGTTGCGAGCAGAAGTGCTGCGAAGAATCCGAAGGCGGCGAGCGAGACCGGCTTTGCGATACGGATGGGTGGAAGGCCGGCTCCGCCTTGTGTGTCGCTCGTTAGGATGATGAGGCCTGCAATGCCGCCAAAGAGGATCGCCGTGACCTGGCCTGCCGCATCCGGCAGGAGAGCGAGCACGGCGATCGCGAGCACGGCAATGGATGCGCGTTTCGGATCGGGCGTCAGAGTTTTCGCCATGCCCAGAAGAGCGTGAGCGACGACGGCCACGGCTGCGATCTTGAGGCCACCGATGATCTCGGCGCCGATCCCATCCGCCACCATTCCGGCACCAAGGGCGAAGATCATCAGCGCCATGGCCGAGGGGAGGGTGAAGGCGGTCCAGGCGAGAAGGGCGCCAAGGAAGCCGCCGCGCGCGAGCCCAATCGCGAAGCCGACCTGGCTCGAGGCAGGTCCCGGCAGAAACTGGCAGAGCGCGAGAAGATCAGCGAAGGCAGTATCGGTCAGCCATTTCCGGCGGGCGACGAACTCCTCGCGGAAATAGCCGATATGGGCAATCGGCCCACCGAATGCGGTGAGGCCGAGTTTCAGGAAAGCCGAGACAATCTCCCGATAGCTGTGCGCCTCATCGCTTCTGGGGTCGGCCCGGTCGGTCACGCACGCTCCGCTTTGAGAGGATGGCGCGCTTGCTGATGACGATCAGTTTCCGGCGCGCATTCGGCTTCGAACTCTCTCAGCCGAAGATGACGGGCGCGCGACAGCCCGTCCAGAGCCCTCAGCGGCGGCGCTCGCGTGGCGGCGTCACGTCCTTGATCGGCCGGCCCATTCCGACGTCTTCGGCGAAATGATGCTCGCCGAAATGATCGGCAATCATGTCGAAGTTGCGCTTGTTTGCCTTGAAAAAGACGTCGAAGACATCGCCGACTAACGGGATCGTGCCGACTCCGGCATCGATGCCGACATTGGCCAGCATGCGCGCGATCTTGGACCTCGGCATTCCGAGGCGTCGGGCTTCGTTGACCATCCAGAGGGAGATGACGGCGGCGCCCGCATCGCCGATGCCGGGAATGAGGCCGACGATGGAGTCGCCGCCGAACCGAATGCCAGTGCCCGGGATCCGGATCGCTGTATCCATGAGGCGCGCCACCTTGCCGAGCCTTTTCAATCGGCGAATGCGATCGGGATCGTAGATGTCGTCGGCCGGTGTCATGTCGCGTGCTTGCCTCGCAAAACTGTGATCGAGGTTCGATATGGGAATGTTCTGCTGCTTCTCCAAGCGGTTATGCTTGGCTCGCTCCGAGATCCGCTCTTGCGATGCGAGGGCAGGGCAGGCGCGATGACCGGCTATTCCGCGGAAATCCCTCCGATGTCTTTCTTTGGTCGAGTGAAGCAGCGATGCTTGGCGAATCGGTACGGAAGGAGACACTCGACAGAATGGAACATGCAGCGGAGCAAGCCCACGCGACGGGACTGACGGAGATAGCCTTCGTCATCGTGATGGCGGTGTCGGTCGGCATGCTTCTGATGCGGCTCAAGCAGCCGCCGCTGGTCGGGTTTATTCTGGCGGGCGCACTGCTCGGGCCTTCCGGCCTCGGTTTCATTTCCACCTCGAACGAGAACATCACCATGCTCGCCGAAATGGGCGTGCTGATGCTTCTGTTCTTCATCGGCATGGAGCTTTCGCTGAAGGCCTTCGTCGCCTCGCTGAAGCCAGCGGTGTTGATTGCGGGCGGTCAGCTTCTCGCCGCGATGGCGATCTCGTTCGGCCTGATGATCATTTCAGAGGCGACGCTCTCCGAGGCGATCATCCTCGGCTTCATCATCGCATTGTCTTCCACTGTCGTCGCCATGAAAATGCTGGAGGATATCGGGGAACTGCGCTCCGAACCGGGACGGATCGCCGTTGCCGTGCTCATTGCGCAGGACCTCGCCGTCGTTCCGATGCTGATCATCGCGACATCCCTTGGCGGGGAGGGCTTGGATGGCGCCGGCTGGATCGGTCTGACGGTCAAGATTTCCATATCGGTTGCGGTGCTTGTCTGGCTGCTCTGGTATCTCGGCAGCCGGCCGAAGCTGAAACCAGGCTTTGCCGGTGCGGTGGAAAAGAACGTCGAGATGCTCGCGCTCGGAGCGCTCGCCTTTTGCTTCGGCGCGGCGGCGATTTCGGGCTTCGTCGGCCTGTCGCCTGCCTATGGCGCCTTTATCGCGGGACTCGTCGTTGGCGCTTCCACTTTGCGCTCGCCGATCATCCATGTGGTGGAGCCGATTCAGGCGATCCTCCTGGTCGTGTTCTTCCTCTCGATCGGTCTTCTGATCGACATCCAGTACATCATGCGCGAATGGGTGCTCGTGCTCGTTGCCAGCATCTTCGTCATCATCGCCAAGACGGCCTGGAACATCGCGCTGATCCGCCTTGCTGGCCTTTCCCACAAGACGGCGATGGAAGCCGGCCTCTCCATGGCACAGATCGGCGAGTTCTCTTTCGTTCTCGCGGCAGCCGCCTTCGCCTCGCAGGCGATAGGCGCGGACGTCTACCGGCTGGCACTGGCCGTGACAGCGGTTTCGCTGCTGGTATCGCCGGCCTGGATGGCGCTCACGCGGTTGCTCGAAGGTGAGGCGCGGTTCGGCTACGCCGAATTCAAGCAGGCGTTTGCCGAGCTTTATGAGGACCAGGTGGAAAATGTCGAAGATGCGGGGCTCGCGATCCGCGTGCGGTGGCGCGCCATGAGGCGTGCGTTCAATCGGCGGCGCCATGTGAAACGGGAAGCCAAGCGCGCAAAGGCTGCGTCCAAGGCGAGCGGGCCGGAAAACAAGCCGGATGGCAGACTGGCGGCGGAGTGAGAGCGTCTATCTTCGTGAAAGCGAAAGGGGCGGGGACCGGATCGTCCGCCGCGCCTTTGTTTGTCGTCCGCCTGTTGGGTGTTTCGTCGCCCTGCAAGGATCACGCGCCGGTGTGGTGACGTTTCCAACGCTCCCAGTCTGCACGCGTGCCGGCGAAGGCGTTCTTGTCGACGCCGCCTCGGATGCCCGGAACCGATCCGCTCTCGGTGTACTGCCAGAAGCGGAATTTGCGGCGCTCGTAGACATTGTCCGGATGATCGGCGACGGCGCGCGCCCAGATCTCGTGGCTGTTCGTCGCGTCGACCCAGCGATCGCGGTGGACGTCAATCGGGATGTAGAGGACGGGACGCTGGCCGTAATGGGCCTCAAGTTTGTTCGCCATCGCCATCACTTCGCGGATCAGGTCTTCGCGCGGCGGGCGCTTGGTGCAGGTGGGCGAAAAGGGTGTCCATTCGACGTCGATGACCGGCGGCAGGGCGCTTCGATCCTTCGGCACGTTGCGGATGAACCAGTCGGCCTGTTCGACGCCCGGCCGGCAATGGTACCAGAAATGATAGGCGCCACGCGGGACGCCCGCGCTCTTGGCTTCGCGCCAATTTTCATGGAAGCGGTCGTCCACCCGGTCGCCGCCCTCGGTCGCCTTCAGATAGGCGAATTCGATGCCGCCGCTGCGTACGGCGTTCCAGTCGATATTGCCCTGATATTTCGAGACATCGATGCCGTGGACCGGATAGTCGGACGGCTTTTCGCCTTTGAATTCACTGAGCTGGATACCGGGATAGCCCAGACCGAGCGACTCGGTGCTGAGCGGCGTCGAGGAACTGCAGGCAGAAAGGCCGAGCGCCAGGGCGCAGCCGATCAGCGCGGCTCCCAGCGTTCTCGGCTTTCGGTGTCCCGTCGAGCCGCTGGCTCGTGTCGGCGATGGCATCGTCGCGCGCATGGCTTCCCCCAAAAATTCTTCCCCAGCGTTCAGCGTCGTTCGGAACAAGGCGAAATTATTGCAATCGATGCGGTGTCTCGCATACGGCTGGCGCGAGACTGTCGAATCTCTCGGGGTGCAACACGAAGGACACACCGTAACGCGCGAAGGAATTGAGTATCGGGCTCGGGTATGAATCTATATGTTGAAAGCCTGGGACGCGTGACCAATTCCCGACCGAACGGACGAGAGGGGCCGACCGCGCTATGAGCATCTTTTCTCGGCTGAGCGAGCTATTGCAGGCATTGGGCGCGAGCGGGCGGACGACAATCGATGCCATCATGGAGGCTCTGCGCACCGCGTGGGGCGGTGACGTGGAGACCCGCCAGCGCGTCGCATTTTCTGTCGCGATCATCGCGCTTTCGGCCAAGATGGCGAAGGCGGACGGTATCGTGACGATGGAGGAGGTCGAGGCCTTTCAGGAGATCCTCGAAATCCCGCCGGAAGAGACCCGCAACGTCTTTCGGCTCTACGACATCGCCAAGCAGGATACGGCGGGCTACGAGCACTACGCCCGGCGGTTGCGCGAGTTCTGTTCCGGCGGATCGGACGAATGCCCGCTGATGACGGACGTGCTCGACGGGTTGTTTCACATCGCGAAGGCGGACGGGCTGATCCACGAGCGGGAACTGGAATTCCTGGCCGATGTCGCGCGGATTTTCGGACTTTCCGAAAAGAGCTTCGAGCGGATGAAGCTGCGGCATGTGGAGGGCCCCAACGATCCCTATGCGGTTCTGGGCATCGATCCGGACAGCACCAAGCAGGAAACCCGGAAGCGCTATCTGTCGCTCGTGCGCGAAAACCATCCCGATCAGTTGCAGGCGCGGGGTGTTCCCGAGGAATTCCTCTTCATCGCCTCCGAACGGATGAAAGCCATCAACACGGCCTATGAGCAGATTGCCGGAAAGAACGCCGCGTGACACCTGACAGCCATCTCGTGGAGGAGCTCAGGCCTTCGCCAAATTTCAACGCGCGCAAGGGCGGATGCGGCCCGAAGATCCTCCTGCTCCACTACACAGGCATGGGGACGGGGGATCAGGCGCTCGACTGGCTTTGCAACACCGAGAGCCAAGTCTCCGCCCATTATCTCGTCCACGAGAATGGGCGGGTCGTGCAGCTTGTCGCGGAGGCCGAGCGGGCCTGGCATGCGGGCGAGGGTAGCTGGCGGGGGCATGACGACATCAATTCTTCCTCCATCGGGATCGAGATCGTCAATGGCGGGCATGCCGGCGGGCTTCCGTCCTATCCTGACGAGCAGATCGAGGTCGTCGTCGATCTCTGCCGGGATATCGTCGCGCGCAATGCCATCCTGCCCGAATTCGTTCTTGCCCATTCGGACATCGCGCCGGATCGGAAGGAAGATCCCGGCGAGCATTTTCCGTGGGAGAGGCTTCATCGCGAAGACATCGGGCACCGGGTCGAGCCAGCGCCGCTCAGGGGCGGGCGATTCTTCGGTCCGGGAGATCAGGGCGAGCCTGTCTCGGCCTTTCAGGCGATGCTGGCAGCTTATGGATATGGCGTGCCCATCGACGGTGTCTTCGGCGAGGTGACACGGCTCGCGACCATCGCGTTTCAAAGACATTTTCGACCGGCCAGGGTCGATGGCATCGCGGACATCTCGACGATCGAGACCCTTCACCGGCTGATCGGAGCGCTGGAACGCTCGCCGTTTGCCGAAAAGGCCGCCGCCATCGGGTGAGCGGTCGGCTTGCTCCTATTCGTTTGACATGGGAACCGACAGACGGCACATGCCGTGTCGTCAGCCGGCCGGGCGGCCGCTCCCGTCATATGCCGAAAGGCGGCGGGGGAGGAAAGTCCGGGCTCCACGGAGAAACGGTGCCGGATAACGTCCGGCGAGGGGAACCTCAGGGATAGCGCCACAGAAAACAGACCGCCCCGCCTGCAGTACGGTCGAGGCCGATGGGATACCATGGGACAAGCACTGACCGGACTGTTGGCGGGGTAAGGGTGAAACGGTGGGGTAAGAGCCCACCGCGTCTTCGGTAACGAAGGCGGCATGGCAAGCCCCGCCGGGAGCAAGACCGAATAGGGACGGCGCGGATGGCGAAAGTCGTCCATCCTCTCCGGGACAGCCGTCCGGGTGGGTTGCTTGAGGCGTTTCGCAAGGAACGTCCCAGAGGAATGGTCGCCACGCGTGGGCTCTCTTTGAGAACCTTTGCGAACAGAACCCGGCTTACAGGCCGGCTGACACTCGTTCTGATCCATTGAACAAACCGTCCCCTTGCGGGTGAAGTCTATCGTCTGAGCGTCCGTTCTTGCCTCCGCAGGCAAACACGGATGCCAACTGAGACTGTTCGGAATCCGACAATATAACGAAAGTTTATTCGCTAGCTAAGGTTTGTACCGACAATCGGTCTCAGGTGCAGTTTTAACGGGCGTTATCGGCTCAAGCACGAGGTGGTGGTCCACATCTGGGATTTTGTGGTCCGAGTAGGATTCTATCAATCTTAACGGCGATTTAACTGTTCTTCCGGCATCTTGAGGGAAGCCTGCGCGAAGCCGGCCTGATCTACCTCTCTCCATTGACGCCCATGGGGGCCCATGATATCCCCTAAGCCATCTTCCGAAGGGTCATTGGGACCCGTTTTCGAGCATTCCGAAGACGCAGAAATCGTGCTGCGTCCAAGCCGGTGCGGCGGAGTCGCGCGCATCGCTGGAGAGGCTGTGTCTTGCGTCTGGGCGAAGTCAGAGGGGGCAGATATGAGCGCCGGACCGCGGGGACAACGAGCGGTCCGGCGTGATGGACCGGTTCCTTTCCCACTACACCCACAGCGTCGACTCCAAGGGGCGTATCTCGGTGCCCGCGGCCTATCGTCAGGTTCTCGCTTCTCGCGGAATTCGCGACCTCTTCTCGATGCGCGATCTCTACCTGCCGGTGATGAATGTCGGCGGGCCGGAGCTGATGAGCCATTTCGAATCGAAGATGGAGACGCTGGATCCGTTTTCGCAGGAATACCAGGAACTTGCGATCCTTGCCTATGGCGATGGAACCTACCTCAAGACCGACTCGGAGGGGCGCATCGTGATCAACGATCTCATTCGCGACCACACCGGGATCACCGACAGGGCAACCTTCGTCGGTGTCGGCAAGATGTTTCAGCTGTGGCGGCCGGAGGACTTCGAGGAGAAGCTCACGGCGCTGCGCGAGCGGCAGTCCAAGCCCAGGACTGCCGGTACGGGGTCGGCGGGAACGACGGAACGATGACGGGTCATGGTGAGCCCCAAAGCTCGACCATTGGCGGACCGACCCCTCACGTTCCCGTCCTTCTCGCCGAAGTAATAGCGGCGCTGGCGCCGAAAGCCGGCGAGACGATCGTCGACGGGACTTTCGGAGCCGGCGGCTATACGCGGTCGATCCTTGCCGAAGGCGCCGACGTGATCGCCATCGATCGCGATCCAACGGCGATCGAGACGGCGAAGGCTCTTGCGGAAGCATCGGGCGGCCGGCTGACGCCCATTGCCGGACGGTTCGGCGAGATGGGCTCGCTGCTTTCGGGCCATGCGGGCGCGATCGACGGGATCGTTCTCGACATCGGCGTCTCCTCCATGCAGATCGACGAGGCAGAGCGTGGCTTTTCCTTCCAGAAGGACGGGCCGCTCGATATGCGCATGGGAAATCATGGGCCAACGGCGGCGGATGTGGTGAACACGCTCTCCGTCGGCGATCTTGCGCGCATTTTCAATTTTCTCGGCGACGAACGCCATGCGGGGCGTGCTGCGCGCGCCATCGTTGCGCGGCGCGAGGAAAAGCCGTTTGCGCGGACCCTCGATCTTGCAGGCGTCGTCGGCAAGGCGGTGGGGCGTGGCAAGAAGGACAAGATCGATCCGGCGACCCGTTGTTTTCAGGCGCTGCGCATCTTCGTCAACGACGAGCTGGGCGAGCTCGCCCGCGCGTTGAGGGCGGCGGAAACCCTGCTGAAGCCTGGCGGGCGGCTCGTCGTCGTCTCGTTTCACTCGCTCGAGGACCGCATCGTCAAGCGCTTCTTCCTGGACCGCGCGGGCAGCCAGGGCGGCTCGCGCCACTTGCCTGATGTCGTGCCGTTAAAGCCGACCTTTTCGGCGCGCAACAAGGCAGTCGCGGCCAGCGAGCGGGAAGCTGCTGAGAACCCGCGCGCCCGTTCCGCCAAGCTTCGCTCAGGCATCAGGCTCGACGCCTCGCCGCGCGGCGGCGACGAGCTCGCCTTCGCTTCATTGCCCGATCTTGCAGACCTGTCGAGGATTTGACCCAATCATGATGAGAACCCTGGACATTCTTTCGATCGTTGCGCTCATCGGCGCCGCTTCCTGGACGTTTCACGTCAAGCATGACGCCGATCTGGTCGAGACCGAGATCCGCAAGGTGGAGCGCAAGATCGCCTCTGAGAAGGAGACGATCGCCATCCTCTCCGCTGACTGGACGCTCTTGAACCAGCCGAACCGCTTACAGACCCTGAGCGAGACCTATGCCGAAGAGCTGAAGCTCGTAGAGGTCCGCCCTGACCAGATCGTCGCCGAGCATCAGCTGCCGGCACCGCCTGAACCGAAGGAGCCGGCGGTCGAAGAAACCGAGGCCGAACTCGTCGCCTCGAATGACCGGGCTCGCCGCTGATGCCCAACGCGCGCTTTCTTCTTCCCGATCTCGTTGCGCGAAAGCAGCAGACACCACCGATGCCTCGGAAGCGATTCGATCGGCTCGGCGCCGTGCCGGGCCACAAGAGCCGCTTCGTCATCGCGATCATGCTCTTCGTCTGCGTCTATGTGGCGATTGGTGCGCGGCTGGTGACCTGGGGGACGGTGCCCAACGAGCGGATCACGGCCTTTCGGGCCGCTGACCAGATCATGGCTTCGCGCCCCGACCTTATCGATCGCAACGGTCAGGTTCTGGCGACGGATATCAAGGTCGCCTCGCTCTTCGCGGAGCCGAAGAAGATCGTCGATGCCAATGAGGCCAGCGAACTCCTGCTCTCGGTACTGCCCGATCTCGATCCCAAGTGGCTCTACAACAACCTGTCGAGCGATGCCGGCTTTCTCTGGTTGCGCCGCGAGCTGACGCCGAGCCAGCAGCAGGCGATCCTCGATCTCGGCGTGCCGGGCATCGGCTTTCGCACCGAAAAGAAACGCTTCTATCCCGGCGGTTCGACCGCGGGCTTCGTGACCGGTCATGTCAACGTCGACAATCAGGGCATTGCCGGCATGGAGAAATATCTGGACGATCAGGGCTATCTGGCGCTTCAGAATTCCGGTCTTGCGATCAATGCCGAGATGGAACCGGTGGCTCTGTCCATCGATCTTCGGGTTCAGCATATTCTGCGCGACGAGCTTGCTGCAGCGATGAAGCGCTATCGTTCGATCGCGGCCGGCGGTGTCGTGCTGGACGTCAAGACCGGCGAGGTCATCGCCATGACCTCATTGCCCGACTACGATCCGAACCAGCCGAAACAGGCGCTCGAAAAGGACCGGATGAACCGGACTTCGGCTGGCCTCTTCGAGATGGGCTCGACCTTCAAGACCTTCACCAGCGCGATGGCGCTGGACTCGGGCAAGGTCAATCTCCAATCGCGCTTCGATGCTTCCAAGCCGATCCATATCGGTGGATTTCGCATCTCGGACTTTCACGGCAAGAAGCGCGTGCTGACCACCGAAGAAGTCTTCATCTACTCGTCCAATATCGGCTCGGCGAAAGAAGCCGAGGTGGTAGGCATCGAGGGGCACCAGGAATTCCTGACGCGGATGGGGCTTCTGTCCAAGCTCGACACCGAACTGCCGGAGGTCGCGACGCCGACCCAGCCCAAGGAGTGGAAGCAGGTCAATTCGATCACGATTTCCTACGGACACGGCGTCTCGACCACGCCGCTCCAGACGGCAGTCGCGGCAGCGGCGCTCGTCAATGGCGGTATCTATATTCCGCCGACGTTCATGCCGCGCGGCGAAGATGAGGCACAGGCTATCGGCAAACGGGTCGTCTCTTCGAAGACGAGCGACGATATGCGCCATCTCTTCCGCCTCAACGTCAAGGATGAGCGCGGCTCGGGCAATTATGCCGAAATCGACGGTTACGGGGTGGGAGGCAAGACGGGCACGGCGAACAAGGTGGTGAACGGTCGCTATTCGAACACCAAGAAGTTCAATGCCTTCCTTTCCGCATTCCCGATGGACGATCCGCGTTACGTGGTTCTCGTCTTCATCGACGAGCCGCAGCCGGAACCCGGCAAATACTACGCAACGGCCGGTATGAACGCCGCACCGACGGTCGGCAACGTTATCCGCCGCGCAGCTGCGCTCCTGAAGGTGAAGCCTGATCTGGGTGATACCGGCGAGACACTGCTGGTTTCCTACTGACATCTACACGGGGCGGGATGTGTCTCTCGCCCTATTCCCGCCGCGTGAGTTTGGAATTCCGGTTCGCGCAACGCGAATGTTGGACCAATAAAGTTCGGTGGGTGTGCGACGACGCCGGCCGGCGAGCTTCGCAAACCGGAACTGAATACGCATGAATCTCGCACAGCTCGCAGACGGTATCGCCCAAGCGCCGGAGGGGTCCGACGGGATCGGGATTAGCGGCCTTACGCTGGACTCCCGTGCGGTGAAGCAAGGCTATCTCTTCATAGCCGTTTCCGGCTCCAAGGCGGATGGCACACGCTTTGTCGCTGATGCGAGGGCAAACGGTGCAGCGGCGATTCTCACGGGTACGGATGCGAAGGTAGAAACAGACCTTCCCGTCCTTCGCGCGGATAACCCCAGACTTGCCGTCGCAAGGATGGCCGCGCGTTTCCATGACAAGCAGCCGGAGACGATGGTCGCGGTGACCGGCACCGCGGGCAAGACCTCGATCGCATCCTTCCTGCGCCAGATCTGGTCGGCTTCTGGCCTGAAGGCGGCTTCGATCGGCACGACAGGTGTCGTCTCCCCGAGCCGCAACGATTACGGGACGCTGACGACGCCGGACCCGGTGGCGCTCGCCGAGCTTCTTGCCAGTCTCGAAGGCGAGGGCGTGACACACGCCTCGATGGAGGCTTCCAGCCACGGCATCGATCAATACCGGCTCGACGGCGTGCGCCTTGCCGCTGGTGGTTTCACCAATCTCGGGCACGATCATCTCGACTATCATCCGGATCTCGAAAGCTATTTCGCGGCCAAGATGGGTCTCTTTACGCGCCTTCTGCCTAAGGGTGCGCCGGCGGTGATCAATACGGACGACCAGTGGTCCGGCCGCGCGATCGAAGTCGCGACGGGCATCGGCTGCGATGTCCGCACCGTTGGGCGAAACGGCTCGTTGCTTGCTCTCAAGCGGCTGGAGCATGAGCGCGAGCGCCAGGTTGCCGAGGTGAAGACGCCCGATGGCATCCAGCGGGTCGTTTTGCCGCTCGCTGGCGAGTTCCAGATGTCGAACGCTCTCGTCGCCGCCGGACTTGCGATTGTGACGGGCACGCCAGTGAAAGCCGCTCTCGAAGCACTGGAGACCCTGAAAGGGGCGTCCGGACGCCTGGAAAAGGCGGGTACAACGGCGGACGGCGTGCCGGTTTTCGTCGATTATGCCCACAAGCCCGAAGCGCTGGAGCATGTGCTGCGTGCGGTCCGGCCCTTCACCACCGGCCGTGTGATCTTGGTGATGGGCTGCGGCGGTGACCGGGACAAGGCCAAGCGGCCGATGATGGGCGAGATCGCGAACAGGCTCGCGGACGTCGTCGTCGTCACCGACGACAATCCGCGCAGCGAGGACCCGGCGGTGATCCGGTCCGAAATCATGGCGGCTGCGGGCGCGGCGCGGGAAATCGGCGACAGGCGTGAGGCGATCCGCGCGGCAGTCGGCGATGCGCGCACCGGCGACACCGTCATCGTCGCGGGTAAGGGCCACGAGACGGGCCAGATGATTGCCGGGGTGAACCATCCCTTCAGCGACCATGAAGAAGTGCGACTAGCGATCACGGAGACGAAGGCGTGACCGATTTTCTCTGGGAAACCGGTGTCCTCATCGAAGCCATGCGTGCAAGACCGGTGGGCATGGGGCTGCCGGCCGGAATTACCGGTATTTCCATCGACAGCCGCACGCTGAAAGAAGGTGAAGCCTTCTTCGCGATCGCTGGGGACCGCTTTGACGGCCATGATTTCCTGACGAGCGCGCACCGCGCCGGCGCAGCGCTCCACATCGTATCGGAAAAGCGCCTGCCGGCCCTTGGTCGGCTGCAGGCGCCCATGCTCGTCGTCGACGACGTGCTGGCCGCGCTCGGGCGGCTGGCAGAGGCGGCGCGGGCGCGCTCGAAGGCCAAGATCGTCGCGGTGACGGGAAGTGTCGGCAAGACGACGACCAAGGAAGCGCTTCGGCAGGGTCTATCGGCCTGCGGCTCGGTCCATGCCAGCGTCGCCTCGTTCAACAATCACTGGGGCGTGCCGCTCAGCCTTGCGCGCATGCCAGCCGATAGCCGTTTTGCGATCTTTGAGATCGGCATGAACCATCCCGGCGAAATCAGGCCGTTGGTAAAGTTGGTGCGCCCGCATGCGGCGATCGTCACGCTGATCGCGGCGGCCCATCTCGGCCATTTCCGCGACCTCGACGAGATCGCCGATGCCAAGGCGGAGATATTCGAGGGCGTCGTGCCGGGCGGCGCGGCGATCGTCAATGCGGACGACGACAAGTGCATGCGGCTCGCCGCTGCGGCAAGGGCCGCGGGCGTCACGAACGTCCTCACCTTCGGCGAGAGTGAGGGTGCCGATTTCCGGATGACCGAATACGACCCGGACGCTGAAGGGGCCGCTTTGATCGCCGATATTGCAGGCCAGGAGGTCTATGTTCGGCTTTCGATGCCTGGTAAGCATTTCGCGCAGAATACGCTTTGCGTCCTCGGTGCCGCCCATGCGGCGGGTGCGGACGTTTCGGCTGTCGCGGACGCACTCGGCGAATGGCGCGCGATGAAGGGGCGTGGCGAGCGCTTCCAGCTGCCGATGCCTGCGGGCGGTGAAATCACGCTCTTCGACGACAGTTACAACGCTAATCCAGCCTCCATGCGCGCGGCGATCGAGACGCTCGGCAATGCCAAGCTTGGCGAGAACGGTCGGCGCATCGCTGTTCTTGGCGACATGAAGGAACTCGGCGGCCATAGCGCTACCCTGCACGCCGAACTCGCCGAGCCTTTGAAGGGCGCCGGCATCGCACGCGTTCTGTTGGTAGGCGACGAAATCAAATCGCTCGCCGAGGCGCTTGCCGGCGAAGAGATCGAATGCACGACGCATGAAAACCCCGCCGAGGCCCAAGAGCAGCTGCTGGCGGACATGCGGGCGGGCGATGCGATCATGGTGAAGGCCTCGCGCAGCATCGGCCTCGAAAAGGTGGTGGCTGGGCTTACAGAACGCTATCCGCCCAAGCCCCAGCTTGACGCCAACGGCATGGCGGGCGAAACGCGTGCCGTGTCGGAAGAGAAACCGGCGACCGATCTCGCACCGGAGACCCAATCTCAATGATCGCCTATCTCGGACAGTTCGCCGACCAGATCGCGATCTTCAACGTCTTCCGGTACATCACCTTTCGCACCGGCGCGGCGATGATTTTCGGCTTCATCAGCGTCTTTTTGTTCGGACCAGCCATCATCTCGGCTCTGCGCCTGCGCCAGGGCAAGGGCCAGCCGATCCGCGCGGACGGCCCGCAGACGCATTTCAAGAAGGCCGGTACGCCCACCATGGGCGGCCTGATGATCCTATCAGGCGTGCTCGTTTCGACGCTGTTCTGGGCGGATCTCACCAATATCTATGTGTGGACGGTGCTGCTCGTCACGGTCGGCTTCGGCGCGATTGGCTTCTACGACGACTATCTCAAGGTGACGAAGCAGAGCGATAAGGGCTTCTCCGGAAAATCGCGCCTCGCGCTCGAATTTCTGATCGCGGCGACGGCGGTGCTTCTCATCGTACTGCGCACCGAGGGCCCGTTCGCGACGTCTCTGGCCTTTCCGTTCGTGAAGGAACTGCTGTTCAACCTCGGCTGGTTCTATATCGGTTTCGCCGCCTTCGTCATCGTCGGCGCGGGCAATGCGGTAAACCTCACCGACGGCCTCGACGGCTTGGCGATCGTACCGATCATGATCGCGGTCGCGGCGCTCGGATTGATCGCCTATCTCTCAGGCAATGTGAACTTCGCCAACTATCTTCAGATTCACTATGTTGCCGGAACCGGTGAACTTGCGCCCGTCTGCGGGGCGGTGATCGGCGCGGGACTGGGATTCCTGTGGTTTAACGCGCCACCTGCTGCGATCTTCATGGGCGATACGGGTTCGCTTGCGCTCGGCGGCATGACGGGCGCAGTGGCCGTCGCGACCAAACACGAGATCGTTCTCGCCATCATCGGCGGTCTCTTCGTCATCGAGGCTCTATCGGTGATCATTCAGGTCGGCTGGTTCAAGATGACCGGAAAGCGCGTGTTCCTGATGGCGCCGATCCACCACCATTTCGAGAAGCTCGGCTGGACCGAGAGCCAGGTCGTGATCCGGTTCTGGATCATCGCCTTCATGCTCGCCTTCGTCGGTCTTTCGACTCTCAAGCTGCGCTGACGCCATGAAGATCGACTCGTTTGCCGGACAGCGTGTCGCTCTTTTCGGGCTGGGAGGCTCAGGCCTCGCAACGGCCGCGGCGCTGATGGAGGGCGGAGCCGATCTCATCGCCTTCGACGACAATCCGGCAAGCGTTGAAAAAGCTGCGGCGAATGGCATTCCGACGCAGAATCTGCATGAGATCGAATGGAACGGCCTTGCCGCGTTCGTCCTCGCGCCGGGCGTACCGCTGACCCATCCTCGGCCTCACTGGACGGTCGATCTTGCCAATACAGCTGCCGTGCCGATTATCGGCGATGTCGAGATCTTTGGGCGTGAGCGCGGAATCAAGGCGCCGGATGCACCCTTCGTTGCGATCACGGGCACAAACGGCAAATCGACGACGACGGCGCTGATTGCCCATTGCCTGAAAGAAGCAGGGCGCGACACGCAGCTTGGCGGCAATATCGGTGTTCCTGTGCTGACCCTTCAGGAACCATCGCCCGAGCGGCACTATGTCGTGGAGTGTTCCTCCTATCAGATCGATCTCGCGCCGGGGCTGAAGCCGAGCGTGGGGCTGCTTCTCAACCTGACGGCCGACCATCTCGATCGGCATGGCACGATCGAAAACTACGCATCCGTCAAGGAACGGCTTGTTGCCGGTTCCGACCGCGCGGTCGTCGGCATCGACGATAGCTGGTGCCGTGCGATCGCAGATCGGCTTGAGGCGGCTGGGCGGTCCGTTGTGCGCATCAGTGGTCAGGGGGACGTGTCTAACGGCGTTGGTTATGTCGGCAGCGTCGTTGTGCGGCAGATGGCAAGCTATTCGGAAGCACGGTTCGATCTCGCGGGCATCAGCTCTCTGCGCGGACGGCACAATGGCCAGAACGCGGCTGCGGCCGTCGCAGCGCTCACACTGTGCGGTCTCGGCGAAGACGAAATCATTAACGGTTTGAAAAGCTTTCCCGGCCTTGCTCATCGTATGGAAGAGGTCGGCAGGATCGGGAAGACGCTGTTCATCAACGATTCCAAGGCGACCAATGCGGATGCAGCCGCGACTGCGCTCGCCTCCTTCGAGCGCATCTACTGGATCGCGGGTGGATTGCCCAAGGAAGGTGGGATTGCGGAACTCTCGCGTTTCTACCCGAAGATCGTCAAAGCCTATCTCATCGGCGAGGCGGCGCCGGCATTCGCGGCAACTCTCGGCGAGGACGTGACCTACGAAATCTCCGCGACCCTCGACAACGCCGTCGCAAGCGCCGCACGAGACAGCGCAGACGACGAAAAACCGTCTGCGGTGCTGTTATCCCCGGCCTGCGCCAGCTTCGATCAGTATCGTAATTTTGAGGTTCGAGGGGACGCATTCCGTGATTCGGTGCGGTCCTTGAGCGGAATCGAAGTCGAGGCGGGTCGATGAGCGAGTCTGGCAGCAAGATCATCAAAATATCGGATTGGTGGCGCGGTCTTGATCATTGGTTGCTTGGCGCGTTTCTGATCCTGCTCGTCGGCGGCGCTGTCCTCTCCTTTGCCGCGAGCCCGCCGGTCGCCGAGCGGATCGGCCTTCAGCCATTCCACTTTGTCCAGCGCCATCTGTTCTTTCTGATCCCGTCGGCCCTCGTGCTTTTCGGAGCCTCGCTTCTGACACCGCGCGGGGTGCGCCGGGCCGCGATCATCATCCTTGCGGTCTCGCTGCTGTTCATGGTGCTCACGCTCTTCATCGGAAGTGAGATCAAGGGCGCGCGGCGCTGGCTCGATTTCGGGCCGATCAATATCCAGCCCTCGGAATTCATGAAGCCGGCCTTCGTCGTCGTCTGCGCCTTCTTCTTCGCGGAAAACGCGCGGCGCACGGAAATTCCCGGCAATCTCTGCGCCCTCGTGCTGCTGTTGATCACCGTCGCTCTGCTCGTCGCTCAGCCCGATCTCGGCCAGACGATGCTCGTTGCGGCGACCTGGGGCGGGCTCTTCTTCATGGCCGGCATGCCCTGGCTCTGGATCGCCGTGCTTGCCGCGATCGGTCTCACCGGTGCGTTCTTCGCCTACGAGGTGTTCGACCATGTCGCGAGCCGTATCGACCGCTTCCTGACCGGCGAAGGCGACACCTACCAGACGGATACGGCGCGTGAGGCAGTCCTCAACGGCGGCTGGTTCGGCCAGGGGCCGGGCGAGGGCACCGTCAAGCGCTTGCTGCCGGACAGCCATACGGACTTTGCCTTTGCGGTGATTGCCGAAGAGTTTGGCATCATCACCTGCATGATCCTGGCGCTCCTCTTCTCCTTCATCGTGATGCGCGGGCTGTCGGTGGCGCTCGCCCAGCGCGATCCGTTCGTAAGGTTGTCGATTTCCGGGCTCGTCTTCGTGTTCGGCTTGCAGTCGATCATCAACATGGCGGTGAACCTGCAGCTCCTTCCCGCCAAGGGCATGACGCTGCCGTTCATCTCCTACGGCGGCTCGTCGATGATCGCGATTTCGATCAGCGCCGGCTTCGTTCTGGCGCTCACGCGGCGGCGGCCGGAAAACCGCTCATATACCGACCGACTGATGGAAAGGACCGCGCTCGTTCACGGGATGTGACGGGGATGAGCGCCGGAGGCGATCCGTTGGGCGCTGACGAGAATGCTCCTGCGGCAAAAACCGAGAGCGAGCGCGAGCAGATCAAGCTGCAGGCGGCTTATCTGAACGGGATTGCGATCGGCCTTATGTTGATCGGTGGGTTCTCTGTTCCGGCATCGATCGTGATGAACAATTCGTCTCGCATCTGGATTGCGTTGGCTGTGTCCGTTCTTTGCTTTTGCGGAAGCCCCATAATACATTGGGCGGCAAAGAGGTCGCTTAAGGAACTCGACCGATGACTACTCTGCAGATCGCCATCGCTGTACTCATCACCCCGGTCAGCGCGCTTCTGATCGCCTGGTGGGTTCTCAACGACGCCAAGAAGATTACGGCGCAGGCCCATGCCCGTGCCGCCCGCGAGCGTAATCGCGAGAGCCGTTAGGTCTTTCTCCACCGTCATCTACCATCCTGCCCCGCCGACCGGCTCTGTCCATCGCAAAGCCGACACGATCGCCCGATAGCGGGAGCTGCATGAGCACGATACTTCTTTCCGCCGGGGGCACAGGCGGACACCTCTTTCC
The DNA here is from genome assembly GCF_040239565.1 of Fulvimarina thalattae. NCBI lineage: Bacteria > Pseudomonadati > Pseudomonadota > Alphaproteobacteria > Hyphomicrobiales > Aurantimonadaceae > Fulvimarina > Fulvimarina thalattae. The sequence continues at coordinate 206,207 of NZ_JBEHWS010000005.1, read as the reverse complement.
GGCCGAAGCACTTGCGCACGAACTGATTGCGCGGGGCCATACGGTTCATCTCGCGACAGACGATCGGGCAGGGCGCTTTACGCAGAATTTCCCTAGCGAAGCGGTTCACACCATTCGTTCCGCGACCTTCGCTTCGAAGAACCCTGTCGCCATGGCGAAGACGCTCTGGTCTCTCTGGAAGGGGTTTCGGGAGGCCAGCGCTCTGGTGCGCCGCATTCGGCCCGACGTAGTGGTCGGCTTCGGTGGATACCCCACGGTGCCGCCGCTCATGGCCGCTATCCGCGCAGGTCGGCCGACCGCGATCCACGAGCAGAATGCGGTGATGGGGCGCGCGAATAAGTTCCTCGCCAATCGCGTCGACAGGATTGCAGCCGGCATTCCGCAGGCCGGGGTCGATGAACGCATCGCGAAGAAGATGGTCGTAACTGGAAATCCGGTGCGCCAGCCGGTGCTGAAGGCGTCGGAAAAGCCCTACGAGCGCCCGCGTCCGGATGGGCCATTCCGCCTCGTCGTCTTTGGTGGAAGCCAGGGCGCGCAGTTCTTCTCGGAGATGCTGCCAAAGGCGGTGGAGCGCCTTCCGGAGGCTTTGAAGAAGCGGCTGAAGATCACGCAGCAGGCACGCGAAAACGATGCCGGACAGGTGGAGGCATTCTATCAGGCAGCCGGCGTCGAAGCTGAGGTTTCGACGTTCTTCACCGACATGGCGGCTCGGATTGGCGATGCGCATATGGTCATCAGCCGCTCGGGAGCGTCGACGGTCTCGGAGATCGCGGTGATCGGCCGACCCGCCGTCCTCGTACCTTACCCTTATGCCCTTGATCACGATCAGGCAGCGAACGCGGCGCGGCTTGAGGCCGAGGACGGTGCGATGGTCGTGCGACAGGCAGACCTCACGCCGGAAAACCTCTCGAACATCATTGTTCAACTTGCCGACAATCCGGATCGGGCCGCAGAGATGGCGGCCGCGGCGAAGCGGACAGGTGTTGCCGATGCGGCCAACTTGCTCGCCGATCTGGTTGAGTCTATGCCGCGAGACGTTTGAACAAACCCATAGCAGACAGCAACGATTTGTCGGGCCGACGCTTGAGAGCGCGTGCCGAGAGGCCAAGTCGTTGAAAGCCCGGCTTGTGCCGGCAAGAACCGAACAGGAGACGTCCTCATGAAGATGCCGCCCAATATTGGCCCGGTCCATTTCATCGGGATCGGCGGCATCGGCATGAGTGGCATCGCCGAAGTGCTCGTCAATCTCGGCTACACCGTGCAGGGATCCGATCAGGCCGAGAACGCCAATGTCACGCGGCTTCGCGAGAAGGGCGTGAAGGTGTCCATCGGCCATCGCGCCGATAATCTCGGCGATGCCGAAGTCGTCGTCGTTTCGACAGCGATCAAACGTACGAATCCGGAGCTTTCGGCGGCGCGAGAGCGCCTGCTGCCGATCGTCCGGCGTGCTGAGATGCTGGCCGAGCTCATGCGCTTCCGACAGGCGATCGCCATTGGCGGCACGCACGGCAAGACCACGACGACATCCATGGTCGCGACGCTGCTCGATGCCGGCGGTCTCGACCCGACGGTGGTGAACGGTGGCATCATCAACGCCTACGGCACGAATGCCCGCATGGGCGAGGGCGACTGGATGGTGGTCGAGGCCGACGAATCCGACGGCACCTTCCTGAAGCTACCGGCCGATATCGCTGTCGTCACGAATATCGATCCGGAGCATCTCGACCATTACGGCACCTTCGAAAAGGTGAAAGAGGCATTCCGATCCTTCGTCGAGAACGTGCCGTTCTACGGGTTTGCCGTGATGTGCATCGATCATCCGGTGGTGCAAAGTGTGGTCTCGGAGATCGAGGATCGCCGGGTCATCACCTATGGCGAAAACCCGCAGGCCGACGTGCGGTTTGAGAACGTCTCGTTCGAGCCGGGCAAGTCCCATTTCTCGGTCACCGTGCGGGATCGGGTGAAGGACACCGAAACCCATCTCGGTGAGCTAACCCTGCCCATGCCGGGCAAGCACAACGTTTCGAACGCGACTGCGGCAATTGCCGTTGCTGACCGGCTTGGCCTGACGCCGGAGCAGATCCAGAAAGGGCTCGCCACATTCGGCGGCGTCAAGCGCCGCTTTACGCTGACGGGCGTCGTCGACGGCATCGCGATCTACGACGATTATGGCCATCACCCGGTGGAAATCCGTTCGGTGCTGGCGGCGGCGCGCGCATCTGCGCACGGGCGCGTCATCGCCGTCGTCCAGCCCCATCGCTACACGCGGCTTCAGGCGCTGTTCCCTGACTTTGCCTCCTGCTTCAACGATGCCGATACGGTGATCCTCGCCCCGGTCTATGCAGCGGGCGAGGAGCCGATCGAGTTCGCCAACTCCGAAATGCTGGTCGAGCGGATCAAGCTCGGCGGGCATCGCGATGCGCGGCTCATTGATGGGCCGGACGAACTGCCTGTGCTGATCAATCAGATCGCGGAGGAGGGCGACATGGTCATCCTGCTCGGCGCCGGATCGATTACCCAGTGGGCCTATGCTTTGCCGAAACAGCTTGAGGACGTGCGCGGTCAGGCTGCCTGAGCGCGCATGTTTGGGAGGCTGTTCGTCAGCCTCTCAATTCAGCTTCCAAATCTTGCCGATGATCGACTTTCGCGGCACGAAGCCGATCTCGCGGAAGCGGCTGTCCATCGAGTTGTCGCGGTTGTCTCCGAGAACGAAATAGCTGTCATCTGGGACTGTCGTGGCGGAGAAGCTATCGCCCGGCGCATCGTCCCTGATGTTGTAGATGTCGTAGCTCACACCATTTGGCAGCGTTTCAAAATAGCGCGTTACGGGCTCGCCCAGCTGGTCCGGTTCTTTCCCCAGTTTTTCCTCGATTTGGAGTTCTGCGCCGTCGAGGAAGACACGGCCTTCGCGGACTTCCACTTTATCGCCGGGCATACCGACGACACGCTTCAGATAGCCGACATCGCTACCCTCCGGCTCGAAGTAGACGATATCACCGCGCTTTGGCCGGTAATTCTTCGCGGACTTCTGATCGTAGTCCGCGAAGGGCTCCCGCGAAAACGTCGGATCGGTGTAGACTAGGTCCCCCACCACAATGGTTGGAGCCATCGAGTTGGACGGAATGCTGAAAGGGCCAAGACTGGACGCAGCGTACGAGCCGTTCGGAACCACAATACCTGCCAAGAAAAAAGCGGCTGCAAGGGCCCAAAGCAGGGAAGCTGAATCTAACCGCTTCGAAAAGACCGGCCTCAAATGATCACCGTTCAATTCCCTGATCCATGACGCGGGCTGGCGGCTCGCAGCCCTTGCGGACGGCGACGACGCGAGCCGGAACGCCCGCGACGGTTGAATATTGCGGCACATCCTTGAGAACGACCGATCCGGCAGCGATCTTCGAGCAATCGCCAATTTTGATATTCCCAAGAATCTTCGCGCCGGCGCCGATCAGCACGCCTTTGCCAACCTTCGGATGGCGGTCGCCATCCTCCTTGCCGGTGCCGCCCAGGGTGACTTCCTGTAGAATGGACACGTCGTCGGCGACGACCGCAGTCTCTCCGACGACGATCCCGGTCGAATGGTCGAGGAAAATGCCTCTTCCGAACTTAGCGCATGGATTGATGTCGCACTGGAACACCGAGGACGACCGGGACTGGAGGAACAGAGCGAAATCGCGCCGATCCTTCTTCCAGAGCCAGTTCGCCAGACGATGGGTCTGCAGCGCGTGGAAGCCTTTGAAGTAAAGCAGCGGCTCGATGTAGCGGTCGCATGCTGCATCGCGGTCGAGCACGGCCTGAATGTCCGTTCGGATGATCTCCGACAATTCACGATCATCGTCGAACATCTGCTCGAAGGCCTGGGTGATCATGTAGGCGGGAACGTCGCCGTGGTCCATCCGCTGGGCGATGCGATGGGCGAGCGCGGCCTCGAATGAGTTCTGGTTGAGGATCGTGGCATAGACGAAGCCGGCGAGGGTCGGCTCGATCTTGGCCATCGCCTCCGCTTCCTCGCGCAGGCTGTTCCAGATCGGATCGACGTCGCGAACCGCGGTAAGCTTCGACGCGTTACGCTGAACCATGGGTGCTGCCTCAATTCGGTGGTCCGAGCTTGGCTCGAACTCCACCATAACAACGGTGCCAGTCAAGATAATGACAATCGCGAGGTGATCCAATCTCGCGCGATCAAAATTCGGAGTGCGCTTAACGAAGAGCTTTGCGTCTGGTTGGCGGCGAATGGTCGCGCAGGGTCAGTCGCGTTTGAACATGAGTCGCCCAAGCCAGCCCGTGATGATGGCCACGAAAACGGCGAAAAAACCGAAGATCAGCCCGTGGTTCGAAGCAAAGACGTCTATCTGAGCCTGAAATCCCACCTTGACCACATTCAGGGTCCGCGAGGTCTGTTTGATGACCTTGCCCTCGCGAAAGAGATAGGCGCGGGCCGTGTGCTGACCGACAGGCAGATCGGGAGGAAGGCGAAGATCGGCGCGAAACAGGCTCGGACCGAGGAACTGAACGCCGCCGATTGATTCCGAGTAAAGACTGCGTTCCGTCTTGATCCGGCGCAGCGCCTCCTCGAACCGCTGCTTGGGACGATATTGCGGCCGCTCCTCGCCTAGCTTCGGCATCGTTCCGTCCAGCCGCAGTGTCGCGATGCCGAGGTTCAGCCGCTCGCGCGTCCTCTGGGATGTGATGTCGCGCAACGGCCGAGTGGATGCCAGAGAATAGGTCGCGGGCGCCGCGGAAATGGTTGCGGACTCGCGGTTGATCCAGATGCCGAAGAAACGGCTCTTTTCCCGAACCACGATAGGTTCGCGCGGACCGAAGAGCGCGATGACAATATCGTAGCGCTGCTGGCGGCGAACACGGGCATCGGCATTATCGAGCGCGCCAAAGATGGTCAGATCTTCGCCGTTGAAATCCGATGTGATCCCGATCGTAGACGACGAGAGCCCGATATCAAAGCTCTCCGGGGGCTCTTCGACGGCCTGCTGCGCATTTGCCTGGCCGCCGGGCACAGTCCCTATCATCAACAATGTGAGAGCCGCGAGTGCGGTTCTAGCGATTGTAAGACGCCGCCTCATTCGATCTTTCCCGTCGGCGAGGCAAGGGAATAGAACGAGTCGGGCGTCAGGACGAGTTCGACGCCAAGACGCACGCCAACCGCCAGGACGAGGAGAGCGAGAAGTGCGCGCAATTGATCGCCGCGCAGCTTGCGGCCTGCTTCTGCGCCGAATTGGGCACCGACCACACCGCCGATCATCAACAGGAAGGCAAGGACGATGTCGATCGTCTGATTGGTGGCGGCCTGAAGCACGGTCGTCACGGCGGCAGTGAACATGATCTGATAGAGCGAGGTTCCGATGACGACGTTGGTCGGAACGCGCAGCAGGTAAATCATCGCCGGCACCATGACGAAGCCGCCCCCGACGCCCATGATCGCGGCGAGGATGCCGATGAAGAAGCCGAGACCGATGACGGGTATGATCGAGATGTAGAGCCGCGAACTCGGAAAGCGCATCTTGAGGGGAAGGCCGAGTATCCAGCTGTGCTGGCCGGGGCGACGGAGGTCGCTCGCACCCGATCCGCCGCGACGGTTTTTCAGCATCGAGCGAACACTCTCGTTGAGCATCAGTCCGCCGATGCCGCCGAGGAAGACGACATAGAGAAGCGACACCGCGAGATCGAGCTGCCCGATAGATCGCAGGAGGCCGAATAGCCAGACTCCGACCAATGATCCCAGCGCACCGCCCAGAAGGAGCATTGTTCCGAGCTTTAGATCGACCGTTCCTCGCTTGTAGTGCGCGAGTGCGCCGGAAAAGGAGGATGCGACAACCTGGTTGGCGCCAGTGGCGACGGCGATGGCAGGCGGAATGTTGTAGAAGATCAGGAGTGGCGTGATCAGAAAGCCACCTCCGACGCCGAACAGCCCCGAGAGGAAACCGACGGCCATCCCCATGCCGACGATGACGAGCAGGTTGACCGAAATCTCCGCAATCGGCAGGTGAAGGAACACGGGTGATACTGGCTCACATAGGCCGCAGCCGGAAAAACGAGGGCTCCGCACGTCATCGCGCGAAGCCCTCGGCATTGTCAAATCTCCTCGCGCCAAAGTGTTGCAGCGCAGCGAAGCCTCGTTGTCAGGCGTCCTTGCGGTCGAGCAGAGCGCGGATGAGCGCCTCGTCTATCTCGCCAGTGGCCGCGAGACCGGCATCCTTCTGGAAGTCCTTGATTGCGTTGGTCGTGCGCTCGCCAATGAGGCCGTCCGGCGGTCCGGCATCGTAGCCGAGCTTGCCGAGGATCGCCTGGATGTTGCGGATCGCGCGATTCATGTCGATCGAGGCGGTCGTCGTCGGCTCGGGAGGGGTTGCTGCCCATTCTTTAGGAATCTCGACGGTATTGGCTGCTTCGGAACGTTCCTTCACCTCGAAGCTTGCGACCGCCGTCTTTGCGCGTTCCAGCTCTTCCGGCGTCAGCGACTCGGCGACCTCGTCGCGCTTTTGCTCTGCATCCTTGTCGCCGCTCTCACCAACGATCGCGAACCATTTGTAGGATTCCGTCAGATCCTGATCGACGCCTGCGCCGCGTGCGAAGAGAATTCCGAGATTGTACTGGCTGTCGGTCATGCCGTGATTGGCAGCCCGAACGAACCAGTCGGCCGCAAGATCCGGCTCCGACTTGCCGTCGACGCCGGTGGCGAAGAGGACGGCGAGGTTGTGCATGGCGCGGATATTGCCGTTGTTGGCGGCTTTCAGATACCAGTCACGCGCCTTGATGGTGTCTCGCTCGACGCCATTGCCCTTTTCGTAGAGCGTGCCGAGGCTGTATTGCGCCGGCGCGAAATCGAGCTGTGCGGAGCGCTCGAACCATTCGGCTGCCTTGGCCGGATCGGAGCTGACGATGCGGCCTTCCATCAGCCGCAGGCCGAGTTCGAAAAGGGCTTTCGCATCGCCGGACTTCGCCGCATCCAGAAGCGGATCGGAACCGATTCCCTCCGGAAGAGCCGCGACCTGATCGCCGAATTCGACGTTCTTGCTCCCGGCGATCGTCGGGCCGACCTGAGCAATTTCTGCTTTGGGTTTGAAGGCAGCCGGGCTGACGGCAGGCTTCGCTTCCGCCACTTCCGGCATCGGTTTCCGCGCAGCTGGCGTGCTGTTGGCGACCTGCTGCTTAGGCTCCTGCGAAATGCCGATGACCGGTGGGTTGCTTTCCGTCTGAGCAGCTTTCGTCTCCGCAGCGGGCTTTTTCGCGGGTGTGGCCGGCGTATTTTCGGTGACGGTGAAACTCGCTTCCTCTTTTGCCGCCTTGGCGACAACGGCGTCGCCCGAGGAGAAGAGATTGGCCTTCTCCGCAATGATCTTGCCGACGGGAAGTGCGAGCAAGGCCAGAAGAGCAGCGCTGGCGGCCAGCATGATCGGCTTGCGGCGGCGTGATATCGAATCCGAAACACCGCTCATCCGTGTGTCTTCGTTGCGATCCTCGCTGAAGCCTTCAGCTTCCTCGGCGGCGGCCATGGCGGCGCGGCGCGCGGCTGCAATGAAATCGGCTTTCGCGTGCTCGTCGGTCGTGGTCGACTTGGCTTCGGCCTTCTGGTTGCGCACGCGCTCCAGCAGGGCGGCGATGTCGGGTCCGCCGGACCCTATGGCGAGCGGGCGGTTGGCCTCGTGGCTTTCAAGTGCGTCTGCGGCATCGAGTTGTGGTGCCTCACGGGAATCGGCGGCATCAGGTCCGGTGAGTTCGTCTTCGTCGATGTCGTCGTTGTCGTCGCTCCAGCGCGGACCGACTGCTTCGGGCTGCGGCTTTTGCTCGTCGTGCTTCTTGAATTTGCGCGATAGAAGCGCCCTGAGGCCGCCCGGAGTTTCCACTTCGCGTGCGTCGAACTCGTCGTTCCGGTCGTTTTTCGGCCCCCAATCGCTCTCTTCCGTCACTTCGGCGGAAGCCGGCGGTACGTAGGTCGCGCGTGCGGCGTATCCGGTATCGTCCGGCTTGGAAGCGGGCTGCTGTCTGCGCGGCTCCGACCGATCGAAATCGCGCTCGATCGCATCGATTCGATCGACGAGACGGCTAAGAGCCGAATTGACGGCTTCGTAGAAATCCGTCGAGCGGACATTGTTGTCGTGCGAGAGACTTTGAAGACGGTCGAGCTCTTCGCTCAGCCGCTTGACGTGTTCGCTCTGATTGAAATCGCCCTGGGCGAGCATCTGGCGAACGGCTTCGTCCGCCGCGCTCTTTGCGGCGAAGAAGATCTGCTCGGCGTTCTCATCCACCTTGCGTTCGAGTTCGCCGAGGCGGCGTTCCATCTCGGCGGGAACGCTGAAATTGTCCGAATTCAGGAAATCGGTGAGACGGCCGACCTGACTTTCGAGATTGGCGATTGCCTCTCCGTCATCGTACGGCTGGGCGAGCTGGGTCTCGATCCGCTCGGCAAGCGAGGCAAGGCGGTCCTCGATCGCGGCCATGTCCTTGTGGGAGATACTGTTCTGTTCGGTCAGATCGTTGAGGCGCTCGTTGAGGCGGCCGATCTGTCCGGCGAGTTCATCGTTCGGTTCGCTATCGCCCATGGTATCGAAGCGCTCGGCAAGTCCGGCGAGCTTTTCAGCCAGCATCGAGACCGTGCCGTCGGAGGCGATGTCGTCCACTCGTTCTGCGAGTGCGTGCATCCGGGCCTCGATCCGCTCGATCGGCGCGAGGTCGATCGCCGGCGGAGTGGTGGCGAGGGTTGCGATCGCATGGGTAATCTCGTCGAGCCGCGCATCGATATTGGCGAAGCGCTCTGCTCCGCGCTCGTCGGAAGCGACCTGCTCGGAGATTGTCCCGATGACGTCCGAGAGGGCTTCGATCCGGCGATCGAGACCATCGAAGGGCAGAGTATCCGGAAGGGCTGTGAGGGACTCTTCCAGCTGCGCGATGCGGTCGCCGATCTTGGCGATCGTGGCCTCGGTCTCGGCGCGCGGCGTGAAACGGGCTTCGACGCCATTCCACAGCGCCTCAGAGGCCTGGACCGAATGCTCGGAGGCGAAGGTGCGCATCTGATCGCGCAGCTTGGCCATCTCTGCCATCATACGATCGGTCAGCTCGCTCGTCCGGTCGCGGCTTCCGACCTCTTCGACGAACCGCTTCTCGAAATCGGACCAGCGCTGTTCGACGGCCCTGAGATGATCTTCGCTCGCAAGTGATGAGAGCGAGTCGCGCAGGCGCTCGATTTCGGCCTTCAGTTCTGCTCGCTCGTCGGCCTCTCGGAAAGGCTCCTCATATCCGGCCCGGGCACCGAGAAAGCGCTGCTGTTGCTGGATACCCTGGCGCCGCTCGAGAAAGCTGTCGATATCGTCGAGCTGTGCGCGCATGTCGTCGACGATTCCGGGGTTGATTCCGCTGCGGCCCATCTGGTCGAGCCGGTCGTGCAGGCGGGAAATTTCGTTGCGCACGATTGAGGGCCGGGCGTTCTGGGCGATCGCGCTTTGCAGATCGGCAAGCGCTTCGCGCATGTCTTCGACCTGCTCCGAGACGTCGGAGGAAAGATTGCGGGTGAGTTCGTCGCGCAACCGCTGAAGTTCGGATTTGAGATCGTTGACCGAACCTTCGTCGCGCTTCGGACCGTGGCCGGTGGATCGCGCGCCGTTGCCGTAAATGTCGCCCCTGTCGTGTTGCTTGCTCTTCTTCGAGGGTCTGTCAGACACACGCGCCTTCGGCTGGTAACCACCGCTCGGCTGCTCGTCGAGCAGCTTCTGACGCATCACAATCTGGGATACGGCATCGGCGAGTTCGGGCCGCCTGCCGGAGGGCCGGCTCTGGGCGGGGCGCCGTTGCGTGCGGCCGACAAGGTCCTGAATCTGGGAGGGGCGGGAATGAGACGTGGTTGCGTTTCGCGTCCGGGTAACCCGATCGAGCCGATCTTCAAGCGCTTCCAGGGTACGGCTGAGGTCGGCGAGGGCGGCGTGCCCCTTGCCGCGCTGCCGGCCGCCGGTATCGTAACTCATGAGTTCAGCCATATCGCTATCCCGGTCGGTCTGTGCTGACGTCACGCAAAAACGCCCGCATCAACGCGTTCGAAGTGCTGGCCGACTTTCACTCAACAGGGTTAACGACCCGTAAATGCTGCCGCGCCTCTCTACAGGCTACGATCCAGGGCCGGTGCGAGGCTTGTCCGACGACGCTGTGTGTACGCCGTCAAAAAACCTTGAAATGACGTCACGAGACAAACCAGCGTCTTGTTTTTCCACGTCCCGTAACGATATGCGCGACTGAAGATCACGGATGAACTAAATCACTCTGTGAGCTCTACAACACCCTACGGAAATGGTAATGGCACTAGCTCAGAAGACCCAACAGCCGCTCGAGGACGAGTCGGGCGCCGATGTCAACTTTCTGCTTGGAATCGAAGAGCATGAAGGCGCCGATCGGGATGTCTACCGGATCGGTGATCTAGCGCGGGAATTCGGTGTCACGCTTCGGACTCTTCGCTTCTACGAAGACCGCGGTCTCCTGAGCCCGGAACGGCGCGGTACGACCCGTCTCTATAGTCGCAAGGATCGCGCGCGCCTGCGTCTCGTTCTTCTGGCCAAGGTTCTCGGCTTCTCGCTCACCGAAGCCAGACAGCTGATCGATCTCTACCACCAGCCGGATGGTAAGCGGAAGCAGCTCGAACTGGCGCTTGAGCGTTTCACCGAACAGCAGGTCATTCTGCAGGAGCAGAAGCGCGAGATCGAAGAGTCCATCGCCGCGATGGATTTGACCATGAAGGTCGTCCGCGAGAGGCTCGAAAATCTCGACAGTTGATCAGCAGTGGTTTCTTCGAGACCAGACAATTAAATGAGCGCATAACATCCAGCGGTTTCGCGGTAAGCGAAGCCGCTTTTTGTTGTCGGTGAGTCCGGCATGGAGCCGATCGGGATCTCCGGTCGTTCCACGATCGCACAGAGACGAGAGACCAGTTCATGAGCCATTCCTATATTTTCGACCACGTGCGAACGCCGCGCGGACGCGGCAAGAAAGACGGCTCGCTCCATGAGGTGCCCGCCGTCCGTCTCGGTGCGCGAGTGCTGGAGGCGCTTCGTGACCGAAACGGAATCGATACCGGCAAGGTGGACGACATCATCTTCGGCTGCGTCGATCCGGTGGGTGAGGCGGGGGCCGTCATCCCGAAGGCATCCGCCTTCGAGGCCGGGTACGCGTTCTCAGCGCCCGGAATGCAGATTTCGCGATTCTGCGCCTCCGGCCTTGATGCCGTGAACATCGCGGCTGCCAAGGTGGCCCACGGTGCCGACGACCTCGTCATCGCAGGTGGCGTTGAATCGATGTCGCGCGTTGGCATGGGCATGTCCGGTGGTGCCTGGTTCATGGACCCGTCGGTCGGCATCCCCTCCTACTTCATGCCACAGGGTGTATCGGCCGACCTGATCGCGACAAAATACGGCTTCTCGCGCGACGATTGCGACGCTTATGCGGTTCAGAGCCAGAAGCGCGCCGGCAAGGCGTGGGAGGAGGGGCGGTTCGCCAAATCGGTCATTCCCATCAAGGACCAGAACGGCCTGACCATTCTCGATCGCGACGAGCATATGCGGCCTTCGACAGACATGCAGTCGCTCGGCAGCCTCAATGCGTCGTTTGCTATGCCCGGCGAGATGGGCGGCTACGATGCGGTTGCACTTCAGGCCCATCCGGAGGTCGAAGCCGTGAACCATGTCCACCATGCCGGCAATTCTTCCGGCATCGTCGACGGCGCAGCCGGCGTTCTCATTGGTTCGGAAGCTGCCAAAGACATGCTTGGCATTCGGCCGCGGGCCAGGATCAGGGCCTTCACCAATATCGGCTCCGACCCCGCATTGATGTTGACCGGCCCGGTCGACGTTACCGAAAAGCTGCTCGCACGCAAGGGTATGACCCTTGGCGACATTGACCTTTTCGAGCTGAACGAGGCCTTTGCGGCTGTCGTGCTGCGCTATGCCCAGGCCTTCGACATCGACCCGGACATTCTGAACGTGAATGGCGGTGCGATCGCGATGGGCCATCCGCTGGGTGCGACCGGAGCGATGATCCTCGGCACGGTGCTCGACGAGCTGGAACGTCAGGACAAACAGACTGCGCTGGTTACGCTGTGCATCGGCGCCGGCATGGGAACGGCGACGATCATCGAACGGGTCTGATGCGGAGCAATGCGCCTGATTTTGAATTCCGGTCCTCTTATCGGGTCAGGCAACGCTGCGCACCGAATCCATCTCCGCGCCTTCGGTGAGGCGAATGTTGATCGGTGGCAGGGTCTCAAAGGCTGGTTTGGCGAAATAATATCCCTGGAAGAGCGTGACACCAGCGGCTTTGAGCGCGGCGAATTCCGCCGCGGTCTCGATACCTTCGGCCAGAACCATGATGTCGAGTTCTCTGGCAACGTAGAGAATGGCGGCCAGAATAGCGCGCCGGGCCGAGCACTGATCCACCCCGCGGACAAGCTTCATATCGATCTTGATCAGGTCGGGCTGAAAATCCGCGAGGAGACCCAGACCAGCATAGCCGGCTCCGAAGTCGTCGATGGCCGTTACAAAGCCTTGCCGACGATATTCGGCGATAATCCGCTGAAGATGACCGATATCGGTCATCTCTTCTGCTTCCGTAAACTCGAACATGACTGCGTTGACAGGGAAGCGATGCTTTTTCGCCGCCGAAAGCGTGGCTCGGAGGCATGCGGCGGGCTCATAGACCGCGTTCGGCAGAAAGTTGATGGAAAGGCGCAGATAGGGATACCCGAACAGGCGAGCCGCGAGTTCGATCGCCTTGGTGCGGCACGCCTGATCGAACTTGTATTTCTGTTCTGCCGAAACGCGGCTCAGAATCGAATACGCCCCTTCGCCCTGCATGCCGCGAATAAGAGCCTCGTAGCCCCAGACGCGGTTCGCTTTCGTGTCGACAATCGGCTGAAACGCCATAGAAAATTGAAAATCGAGCGGTTTTCCAGTTTGGCAACCGAGGCATGCAGGCGTTGACATAAGACTGTCTCTCTGGAGCTGAAATCCGCGCCAACGTGCACAACAAGTACTTAAACAACTCTAACGGATCGCTGGTTTTGGTGCCCTCAGTAATCGACCAGACCAAGAAAATATTAGCCGGGAAACTTTAGCGGAGCCAAGCATGGACCTCGATAACTTCACTCTCGAAACCGGTGCCGACGGCGTCGCTGTCCTTACCTGGGACATGCCCGAGCGCTCGATGAACGTCTTCACTGAAGAGGTGCTCGACGAGATCACGGTGGCGTTCGAGGATCTGACTGCGGACGATGCGGTCAAGGGCATCGTCATCACCTCCGGCAAACCGGGGTCGTTTACGGGCGGCGCGGATCTCAACATGCTGCGGCGGATGAACGAGGCCTATGAGGAAGAGCGCAATAGCGGTGAAGAGGCCGCGATGCAGGCCCTGTTCGATCGCGCGGGCCGCATGACCTGGCTCTGGCGCAAGATCGAGACTTGCGGCAAGCCTGTAGTCGCGGCGATCAACGGTACGTGCATGGGCGGCGGCTTCGAACTCGCGCTCGCCTGCCATGGCCGTGTGGTCGCACCGAAGGCGAAGCTTGGTCTGCCCGAGGTGAAGGTCGGCATCTTCCCCGGCGCGGGCGGGACCCAACGCGTCGCGCGCATGACCGACACTCAGTCGGCACTTCAGATGCTCCTAAAAGGTTCAACGCTCAGTCCCGAAAAGGCCTTGAAGATGGGCCTGATCGACGAGGTGGCGGATGGCGATCTCGTCGAGGCCGCAAAGGCGATGATCCTTGGTGGGCTCTCGGCCGAGAAGCCGTGGGACACGAAAGGCTACAAGCTGCCCTCGGGCGCGGTCTATTCACCGCAAGGCGCTCAGGTCTGGCCGGCAGTCGCATCGCTCTACCGGAAGGAGACCTACGACAATTATCCCGGCGCCCGCGCAATCATCAAATGCGTCTACGAAGGCCTGCTCGTTCCATTCGACACGGCACTGAAGATCGAACAGCGCTATTTTACCGAGGTCATCCGGACGCGAGAAGCTGCGATGATGATCCGTTCGCTCTTCGTCTCGATGCAGGCGCTGGGGAAGGGGGCGCGGCGTCCGAAAGACGTGCCGCCGACGGAGTTGAAGACGGTCGGGATCGTCGGGGCCGGCTTCATGGGGGCGGGTGTCGCCTTCGTCTCGGCTCAGGCCGGCCTCAATGTCGTGTTGGTCGACCGCGATCAGGAGACGGCGGAGAAGGGCAAGGCCTATTCGAAAAAGCTGGTCGATGGACTGGTTGAAAAGAAGCGGCTCAGTGCGGAACAGGGGGAAGCCCTTCTCTCTCGCATCACGGCGACGCCCGATTACGAAGCCCTGCGCGAGGCCAAGCTGGTGATCGAGGCGGTCTTCGAAGATCGCGATGTGAAGGCCGAGGTTTCGAAGAAGGTCGCTGCTGTTATCGGAGAGGATGCGATTTATGCGTCGAATACCTCGACGATCCCGATCTCTACGCTGGCCGAAGCTGCGCCCGATCCGGAACGCTTCATTGGAATCCACTTTTTCTCGCCGGTCGACAAAATGATGCTGACCGAGGTTATCCTTGGTGAGAAGACCGGGGAGACCGCGCTTGCGATGGCGCTCGACTACGTGCGGGCGATCAGGAAAACGCCGATCGTCGTCAACGATACCCGCGGCTTCTTCGCCAATCGCTGCGTGCTTCGCTACATGAACGAAGCCTACGACATGCTCGTCGAGGGCGTGCCGCCCGCGATGATCGAGAATGCCGCGAAGGCCGCCGGTATGCCGGTCGGCCCGCTGGCGCTCAACGACGAAGTCGCCGTCGATCTCTCCGAGAAGATCATGAAGGCGACCATTCGCGACATGGGCGAAGACGCCATCGATCCCGAGCACTACAAGCTGGTGACCTCGATGACGGCGAGCGGCCGGCTGGGGCGCAAAGCGGGGAAGGGCTTCTACGACTATCCGGAAAAGCCCGCCAAGAAGCATCTCTGGCCCGAGCTGAAAACGCTCTATCCGCAGAAGCCGGCCGATCAGGTGGATTTTGACGAACTGAAGAACCGCTTTCTCGCGACCATGGCCCTGGAAGCTGCCCGCACCATGGAGGAGGGTGTGGTTGTCGATCCGCGCGAGGCCGATGTCGGCTCTATCCTCGGTTTTGGATACGCGCCCTATACCGGCGGAGCGATCAGCTATATCGACGGAATGGGCACACCATCCTTCGCCGAACTTTGCTCGGACCTCGCAGAAAAATACGGCGAGCGGTTCGCTCCGACGCCGCTGCTCAAGGAAATGGCGGCGGCTGACGAGACATTTTACGCACGGTTCGGAAACGATGCTCCGTCCGCATGAATCCGCAGAGCCTTTTTGAAAAAAGAAGAGGGCGCGCAACCGTCTGAGAACGGTGCCGCCTTCCCGGATTTGTGATGCCGCCCGCTGAGCTCGGCATCGCACAAAAAGTTGTTTGCAGGGATCGCGCAAGCTGCTCGGCCTAGTTCTCCGGCCTTGTTAAGAGCAGAGGCTGGCCATGCGATATTTCGTGCCCCTGGGGAGGCGCCAAACCTGACCTCAAGCTAAACCGTTCATCTTCGTAAGGGTGGCTTTCTCTTCCCCCATCGTGTGATTATTCGTTGAGCGGAGCGGTTAGACTGTTCCAAATCGAGACTATCAAATAACCTTAGTATTTCGGTGAAGTAGTTCACTCACCTCGTGATGACGAGCCGGATCGGGCCAGTTTGAAGAGCCTGGACCGATCGAAGAGGCGCGCCGAGGTCCGAGTGTTCGAGGCAGGCAGGGTGGTGACAGGATGAATGGACCAACGACGAGCGGGACAAACCGCCCGAACGAGGAAATGATCCGAGACCGGCTGAGAAACCGCAGAAGCCTCTACGAGCTCAAGCGGGCATCCGGCCCCACTTACCAGCGCTGGGGGCGGACTTTCTTCGAAGAGCCGGAAGACGTTTCCCGCGCTGCGCCTGTCTGGCAACGTTATCCGATTTACGGCTTTCTCGCCGGAACGCTGAGCCTCGTCATCCTGTTCGGCGCAGCAGGCATAGTGGCGGCGAACTGGAAGAGCATTGCCAACGGTCTCGGCATCGGGAGTTATCTGACGGCTGAGTTGAGGAACGAAGAGCGCGATGCCGATACTTCGGACGCAATCGCGCTCAAGATCGCTACCGCTCACTCCGATCTCATTCCTGAAGGAACTGGCGAACCATTGGAGGGCGCAGAGGATCTGCTGCCAGCATTGGAGGCGGTGACTGCGAACGCCTCGCAGAAGCCGACGATCGCAAGCCCATCGGCGTCTGTTTCTGAAACGACGGATGCGCCGGAGACTTCAGGCGCCGAAATCCCGCCGAAATTATTGCCGGCTCTGAAGACCGTTGAGAAGTTGCCGGAGAGCGCGAAGCGAATTGCGATTACCGAGGTTCCTGCTGATCCAGGCATCGATCGCGATGTATTGACGGGAAGCCTTGCATCGGCGGCGAACGAGCCGACCGTCGCGTCGCTGCTCGATCGGGCAAGAGACATGGAGGCACGGACCGGTGCCGTGTGGCCGGGGTTTATTTCGCAATTTGCGGCCGGGATCGAAGCGCCCGCTGGGAGTGAAGCTGCGGCTGTGTCTGAAGACAGCATCGATGAAACGGCAATTCCGTTACCCGTATTCAAAGCCGATCCGGACATGGGAGTGGAAACCGATACGGAGAGTGACGCTGTCCCGGTATCGCCCATTGATGAGGAGCAATCCGGTTCCGGACTGCGGGGCGTCGCCAACGCCTATGTCAATATGCGTAGCGCGCCGGAGATGGACGCCGACATCCTGACGGTTCTCTCCAAAGGAACGCGTCTGACCGTTCTCGAATGCGATGACTGGTGCAAGGTTCGCTTCGAGGCGACGGAGGGCTACGTCTACGGAACCTTTATCGATACCCGGCAAGCCACAGGTGCTACGGTGGAAACAGGGACCCTCTGAATTCGCTCGGCGCTAACCGAATAGGCCCTTTTTCTCGGCTGTCGGCTCCGCAACGCGCCTGCCGCTCTGGCCGAGCGTATCGGCGACGCGTGCACCGCGCTCCCCGATCGGGTGCGGCGGATGAGAGGTCGTATCGTAGGCTGTCTGGTGCTCCATTTCGGCGTTCACCTCGGCGCCGATAATGAAGATGACAGAAGATACCCAGACCCACATCATGAAACCGATGACGGCGCCCAGTGAGCCATACATCGCATTGTAATTGGCGAAGTTCTGGAGATACCAGGAGAAGCTGATCGAGGCCGCGAGCCAGACGAATGCGGTCAGAAAGGCCCCGCCGATCACCCATTTCCAACGAGCCCGCTTGCGGCTTGGTCCATACCGGTAGATCGCCGCGATTGCCGCCACTATCAGCAGGAAAACGATGGGCCAGCGCAGAGCCGCGACGAAAATTTCGGTGAAGGTCTCGAGACCGACAACGCTCATGATTGCCGGAATAACGCCGATCGCCGTAATCAGCACGATGCCGACGATGATCATGCCGATCGTGAAGCAGAAGGCGACGGCGTTGAGCTTGATGAAGCTGCGCTGCTCGATCTCGCCATAAGCGACGTTCATCGCCTCGAACAATGTCTTGATGCCGTTGTTCGCGCTCCACATCGCGAAGAGAAAGCCCGTCAGGAAGCCGACGGAGAGCGAGGCCGGGTCCTGCTTTGCGAGCGTGTCGAGCTGACTTTCCAGAAGCTCGGTGCCCGCTTGCGGCAGGAACTGGCCTATAAAGGCGATATGATCGGAGATCGTGGTTGGATCGCTCACGAAGCCGTAGAGCGAGACGAACACGGCGAAGGCCGGGAAAAGCGCGAGCAGAAGGTAGAAGGTTGCGCCGGCCGCGATCAGCATCACCCGGTCTTCGAAGAAAGAAGAATAGAGCCTGAGACTGATGTCCTTCCAGCCTTTGAGCGGAATATCCATCGGGCCTTCGGCATCTCTGCCGCGTCCCGGTTCGCTCGCGCGCCGTCTTGTTTCCTCGTTCGTATAGGGGCTGAACCGTCCGACCATCCCGTTTCCATAGTTCCCTTCTGCTGCGGGACATAGGCCCGGAGGAGTCATCGTTTGAATGCGCCCGATGGGATGGAGTTCCCTTCGGCCTGTCCCAATACATAGCGTGCTGGAAGTTCGACGTGATCGGGGGCATGCACGGTCGGAGCGATCGGGAATCTCACCCTCCAGCGGTTTGTTTATCCGCCGTTGCCGGTGGTTACGACGCTGAACGATGATTGGTCGCTCGACTTCAGAGCTACCCTAAGGGGCGATTTTATTACAATTGCGAGACGACAAAGACTTGGCGTTTGCCCGTATTCGACGCTAACCTTATGGACAGCGTTCTTTTGAGCGCATAAGACGGAAGAGGATAATTTTCCTCTTGGAGCGTTGGTGACGAGCCCCAATGTTTTCACACGAAGAAGTCTGGTCGGCGATCGACGCTTTGGCAAATCGGAACGGCCTCACCCCTTCGGGACTTGCCCGAAAGGCCGGACTCGATCCGACGACGTTCAACAAATCCAAACGGTTGAGCGCCGACGGGCGGCCGCGATGGCCGTCGACCGAGTCGCTGTCGAAGATCATAGAGGCGGTCAATTCGTCCTTCACCGATTTCGCGCAACTCATGGCCGGCAAGAATGCCGACACGGCGCTGCGATCTCGCGACTCGGCGATTGCGATTCCACTTCTCGGCCTTGCTGAGGCTGGGGGCGGCGGCTTCTTCGACGATGCTGGATTTCCGGCGGGACACGGTTGGGACGAGATCACGCTTCCCGATGGCACCGACGAGCCGATGTACGCCCTCGAAGTCTCCGGCCGGTCCATGGAACCGCTCTACCGGGAAGGGGACCGGATCATCGTTTCGCCAACGGCCTCTGTGCGCCGCGGCGACAGGGTGGTCGTGAGGACCCGCGAGGGCGAGGTGATGGCAAAAATCCTGCAGCGGCAGACCGCGCGCACGGTCGAACTGTCGTCGCTCAATCCGGATTTCCCACCCCGGCAGTTCGCCGTGGAAGACATCGATTGGATGGCCCGCATTCTGTGGGCGAGCCAATAGGCGTCGCGTTTCATGCGACAGACCGTCTCGACACTCGCCATCGCCTTCGGCCTCGTCGTGCTCGTCGCGGGCCTGTTTGCGCTCGTTCCGGACGATATCCCTGACGAAACAAACTCTGTCGACACCGAGATTGACGTTCCTGACAACAAGGAAACAGAGACGAGCCAGAATGAGACGGACAATGACGCCGAAAGCGAGTTGAAAGCGCCGGCGAAGGCCCGAACCGTCTATGGTCGTCGATCCGACGACGATCCATTGCAGCCACTACGTCGGGTCGCGCCACGCGAGCCGCTTTCGGAGATTGCCGCACCGGAAAACGAACCCGATCCTGTCAAACGTCGTCTGCTGCCGCGTCCGATCGCCATCGATGCTGGCCATCTGAAAATCGACCAAGCGACGGTCGTTCTATCCGGCATAGAGGCGCCCGCCGCAAACGCACGCTGCGGACGTGGTAGCGGTGCTTGGCCATGCGGCGCTCGGGCGCGCACCGCATTACGGGCTTATCTGCGCGGACGTTCCGTCGAGTGCATCGCACCGCGTGATTTCGGCGAGCGCAACGAGACCGTCACCTCTTCCTGCACGCTTTCCGGCGAGGATATTGCGAGGTGGATCGTTTCAAACGGATGGGCCAAGGCCCTGCCGGATGGCCCCTATGGAGAACTGGAGAAGCGCGCCCGGAATGCCGGGCGCGGCATCTGGCGGTAATGCAACTCATGATAATATGATCTTTTTTAATCTATTTAAAATTGAATTTTGCACCAAAGGCGTTCACTCTCTTAGCGTTGAAAACGCAGGAGAAATTCCAATGGGTCAATTCACCGGAACATCTGGCGACGACGTCTTCTATCTAGAGGGGCAACCGCTTCAAGGCGGCACGGCTCACTCATATTACGCGTTGGAAGGAGACGATACCGTCTACGGCTCTTCGATTCCCGACTATATCCACGGCGGTGACGGAAACGACATTCTCTTTGGAGAAGGAGACGATGATTTCATCCAGGGCCAGGCTGGGAACGACCAACTTTACGGGGGCTCTGGAGACGACAATCTCGGCGGCGGAACCGGTTCTGACACCTTGGTAGGCGGAACCGGAAACGATCTGCTACGCGGGAATCAGGGCAACGACAACTACAGGTATCAGCCCGGCCAAGGAATGGACACGATCTCCGAAGACCAGGGACCTGCCGGTTTGGGAGGAGAGGGCGGCGGAACCGACCTCCTGTTCTTCAACGCTCTGGCCGCCGATATTCGCATCTACGGCAACAGTAGTGATCTACTCGTTACTACAGTTCAGGATATTGCGGATGGCTTCATTGACGAAGGCGTCCTTATTGAAGACTTCCACCTTGGCGGAGATCATGTCGTCGAGATACTCCAGTCAGCCGAGGGGTATCAGTTCGATTTGACAGTCTTTGTTTGATAGCAGAGCGAGACTAGCACCGGCCGGCATCAGACAAACTTGCCGGCCAGCGCGTCCTTTATCATTGCCCGCGTTTCCTCGATACCGTAGAGCGCCACGAAGGAACCGAAACGCGGGCCTTTTTCCTGGCCAAGCAGGACCTGATAGAGCGTCTGGAACCATTCGCCGGAAACACCGGGGCCGCCATCCGGGCCGGTCTTCTTCTTGTCCTGATAGCGCTCGATGGGGCGCGCGACGTCGAGCAGCGCGTTCTGGATCCTTGCCGCGTCTACGTCCGACGGAAGTTCGGCGAGCTTTGCATCCAACTTTTGCAAGGCATCGCGCTCGACCTCGTCCGGTGCGCGGAACTGCTTCGTCGGTTTGACGAAGTCGTCGTAGTAGCGGATCGCGTAGGTCACGAGCTGGTCGAGCTCGGCATCGCTCGCCGGCGTCACGCCCGGATAATAGCGCGAGATGAAGCCCCAGAGGGTTTCGGCATTCGAGGCATTCGAGGCCGAGACGAGATTGAGCAGCATGGCGAAGGGCACCTTGATGGTCTCCGCCGGCGGATTGCCCGAATGAATATGCCAGACCGGGTTCTGCAGCTGCTGCTTCGGCTCCTGCCGCTGATAGGCCGAGACGAACTGGTAATAGTCGTCGACTGCCTTCGGAATGACGTCGAAATAGAGCTTCTTCGCCGCCTTCGGCTTGTTGAACATGTAAAAGGAAAGGCTCTTCGGCGAGGCGTAGGTCAGCCACTCGTCGATGGTGAGGCCGTTCCCCTTCGACTTGGATATCTTCTGGCCGCCGTCGTCCAGAAAGAGTTCGTAGTTGAAGCCTTCCGGAGCCGGACTTCCAAGAGCGCGGCAGATCTTCGAGGAGAGGTTGACGGAGTCGATGAGATCCTTGCCGGCCATCTCGTAGTCGACGCCGAGCGCGGCCCAGCGAAGCGCCCAGTCCGCCTTCCACTGGCACTTGACCGCACCGCCGGTGACGGACGTTTCCATCCGCTCGCCGGTATCCGGATCGAGATAGGTGATCGTTCCCTTCTCGACATTCCGATCGACCATCGGGACCTGAAGCACGATGCCGCTGACCGGATGAACCGGCAGGAACGGCGAATAGGTCTCGCGCCGCTCCGGCCCGAGGGTGGGCAGGATGATGTCCATGACGTCGTCGTAGACGGCGAGCATCTTGAGGAGCGTTTCGTCGAACCGGCCGGAGGCGTAGTAGTCGGTCGCGGACGCGAACTCGTATTCGAAGCCGAACGTATCGAGAAAGGCGCGCAGCCTCGCATTGTTGTGGGCCGCGAAGGATGGATGCTCGTTCGTGAAAGGATCGGGAATGCGCGACAGCGGCTTGCCGATATGGCTCAACATCATCTCCCGATTGGGGATGTTGTCCGGCACCTTTCGCAGTCCGTCCATGTCATCGGAGAAGCAGATGAGCTTGGTCGCCACCTTGCCGTCGGTCAGGACCGAAAATGCGTTGCGGACCATCGTCGTACGCGCGACCTCGCCGAAGGTGCCTATGTGAGGAAGGCCCGATGGACCGTAGCCTGTCTCGAAAAGCACCGTCTCCGGCATCCCGCCTTTCTCGAAGCGTTTCAGGAGCTTGCGGGCCTCTTCGAACGGCCAGGCGTTCGATTCGAGTGCGAGTTCGGCAAGGTCTGAAGCTGCGGGCGGGTTCATGGGGGCCATTTCGTCTGAATTTTCGATGGGGACGCGCCTTTTACTAGGGCTTTCGCTTTGACGGCACCCATCATGCGCGTTGCGCAGGGTTTAGGAAGCAATCAGGGCGAACGTCAACCAAATGTTGAAATTCCCGAATGCAGCTGACTATCACCCTCAGCGGCCAGACTTGTGCGCATCTGCTGCGCTTCCTAGCTTGGGGACGGAAAAATGCCGGTCGAAAGAAGGAAGCACCAATGTCCGACGGACACGCCCAGGACGCTCTGATTCAGTTGATGCTCGCGGCTGCTGCGGCGGATGGAGCGATCAGCGACAAGGAGTTGCGCGAAGTCGACGAACTGATTTCCTTTCTGCCCGTCTTCGAAGGCTTCGACCGCGAGCGGCTTCCGTCAATAGCGGACCAGAACGCCAAAATGCTGTCCGCCGACGACGGGATCGACGCCATCGTCGAAAACCTGATCTCGAAGCTGCCGACGCGGCTCTACGAAACGGCATATGCGCTCGCGGTGGAAGTGATTTCGGCGGATGTCCGAGCGACACAGGCCGAGCTTCGGCTTCTGGAAATCCTGCGCGATGCCTTCGACATGGATCGCCTGACGTCAGGGGCTATCGAGCATTCGGCCCGCGTTCGTTTCCGCCGGCTCAACTGACCTTGCCGACGACCGCCATCCATATCGTCACCACGGATTGACGGGAAAATAACGCAGCAGAAGCTCTGAGAACGTCCCGTCTTCCACGATCTGCACGAGCGCATAGTCGATTGCGTCTGCAAGCTCGGAATCCTGAGCCCGGACCGCGACCGAAAGGCCTTCGCCGAGATACTGGTTCGACAGGAACGGTCCGTCCGAGAACGCGCAGCAGCCGTCAGCCCGCTCGCTTTCCAGCCAGAAGGACAGGCTGATACCGTCGCCGAAATATCCGGCGATCTCTCCCGATTTGACCGCCTCTAGAGCTTCGCTTCGATCATCGAAGCCTCGCGCCTCCGCTTGCGGAAAGAAAGCGCGGAACATTGCTTCATGGGCACTGCCTGCGGATATGCCGATTACCTTGCCTTGGAGGTTGCTGGATATCGGGACGGCGATGGGATCGCTCTTGCGCGTGACGAAGCGTGCTGGAAACCGGAGATAGGATTGCGAGAACGCAAAGCGGTTGCGGCTTCCGGGATTGATCGCGAGCCCTGCGATGACTGCCTCGCCGCGACCGGCCGCCAGCGCTTCCTCAAGATCACCAAAGGGCAGCGCTTCGATCTGGCAGACCGGAAGGATATCGAGTTCGACGCAGATCGCCCGCGTGAGATCGACGTTGAAGCCGACGAGGCGGCCGCGGGCATCGAGGAAATTGAAAGGCGGATAATCCGTAGCAGTGAGGAACCGGAGGCGGGACAGATCGGGCAGTTCGGGGCGTGTCAGGCGCTGGCGCTGATCGATGAAACTCGGCAGTTCGACATCCTGGGCGCGCGGCATGCTGCTCGGCCATAAGATGAGCGCACCAAAAACAAGAAAAATATACGGCAAACGCAACGTATACGAGATAAATTCTCGTTTTAATCTATTCTTCAGCATTCTGATTCCGTGCACACTTCAACTCAAGCGATCGTTTGCGGCGTTCTCTCATTGCGGTCGCGGTGTTGTGGGGGCATCGGTGGTACATTCCGTAAGCGTTGTCGAGTCTCATGCTGCAACAGAAAAGCCGGTCGTTCTTCCGCACTTGGATGATAGGCGACGACGACGACCACGGGATGCGCAGCAGGGACGGGAAGCGTCCCGCCGGATACTTGACGACCTCCAAGTGCCGCCGCCGGCAGAGCCGGTTGCCAGCGCCGTATTTCGGCGCTTGGGCATTTCGGCCAGTGCCATTCGTGAAGCGTGGAACGCCTCGCAAAGAAACGGAACAGACGTCGCGCGAGAGCTGATCTTTGAAGGCGTCATCGGCGAAGTCGATTATGCAGCGGCCGTGGCAATGGAACTCGGGCTGAGGTTTGAGAGCCCTGCCGACCGTGACGAGATCATTGAGATCGACGGTGAAATGGAAACGCCCTTTGCGGGAGCGCTGCGAACCTGCAATGCCGCACTCGAGCCGAAGCTTTTCGTGTTTCCGACGATCGAGCAACTTCCTAACCTGAGTCATAAGCTGAGGGAAAACCCCGTTCTGGCCAGATGGTGTCGTGTGACGACATTGTCTGCGCTCCGGGATAAGGAACTCGCGAGCACCCAGAAGGAGCGTTTTGGCGGCGCCACGTTAAGCCTTTCGGCAAAGATGCCCGAGCAATCTGCAAGGGCGGTTGTGAGCGGATGGCAAGGCGCGGCGATGAGCCTCGGACTTGCGACACTGGCCTGGTGGCTGACGGTCTCTTTCTGGAATGTCATGCTGTTTTTGCATGTATCGGCGGCGCTTTGTTTTACCGCATGGATTAGCCTTAGGTTTTGGGCTGCCGTCGGGCGCCACGGTCAGCCTTTCCCATCCGGACAGACGGGCGACGATCGAAACAGGCCCGTTTACTCCGTCCTCGTCGCCCTTCACAATGAACGGGAGGTCGTCTCCAGTCTTGTCGCCGGGCTCGAAGCTTTGAACTGGCCCAAATCGCGCATCGAAATCTTTCTGGTTTGCGAGGAAGACGATCTCGAAACCGTGGCGCTCTGCCAGCAGCACACCAAAGACAAGCCGCAGTTTCAGGTGATCCTCGTACCGCCGGGAAATCCGCGGACGAAACCGAAGGCGCTCAACCACGTTTTGCCCATCGTGAAAGGCGAATTTCTCGTCCTTTACGACGCGGAAGATACCCCTCATCCGGAGCAATTGCGCGAAGCGTTCGATCGTTACAGGAGCGGGCCCGACAATCTCGCCTGTCTTCAGGCTCCGCTAGTCATCCGCAATGCCGGCAAGAACTGGCTGACGGGCATCTTCGCCATGGAATATGCCGGGCTCTTTCGGGCCTTTCTGCCTTTTCTCTCTCACTACCGACTGCCGATCCCGCTGGGCGGCACAAGCAATCATTTCAAGGTTTCCTGCCTGAAGGCTGTCGGTGGCTGGGATTCTCATAATGTAACCGAAGACGCCGATCTCGGAATGCGAATGAAGCGCGCCGGTTATGAAATCGAGACGATCTCACTGCCGACGCAGGAGGATGCGCCGGAAGTCCTGTCGGTCTGGGTGGGCCAGCGAACGCGTTGGCTGAAGGGATGGATTCAGACCTACGCCGTGCATATGCGTGATCCGTCGCGCCTCATCCGCGATCTCGGCTTCAAGAGCTTCATCGTCTTTCAGCTGCTCTTCCATGGCATGATTACAGCCGCGCTGCTCCTGCCACTTGCTTTCGTCCTGATCGGGTTCACGCTCTGGCTGCAGTGGTCTACCGGTTGGGCGGAGACGACGGCATCGGCGCTCCTGCTTCTCGATCTGACGATCTTCTGCGGCGGATTCCTCAGCTTCGTCGCGCTGACGCTTCGCGGTGCTCGTGCGGAGGAGCGGCGCGTCTGCCTCCAATGGCTGCCAGTCGTGCCCATCTACTGGCTCTGCGTATCCCGTGCAGCCTATCGGGGCCTGTTTCAGCTCTTCAACAATCCCCATGCGTGGGAGAAGACCGCGCACGGCTTGGCTTCCCGTGCGGACAAATTGGATCCACGATATCGTCTCGATCCGATCTTCGATATCGCAGTGCGGGGTGAACTTATCAGCAAGTGAAAAGGGCCGTACAGGCAGGTTCCTGACGATGGAGGCTTTGTGGCCGCAAAACGCCAGGAGCAAGGCCGCGCGCTTTGAATGTCAGCGGTAACTGTACGCTCAGCCCTCTGCAGTCATCGCTGATTGAGGATAGCGGGACGATACGCCCATGTCGTGATGGAGGGCGCAGTTCAACTCGCGAAGCGCTTTATTCTCCTCGCGAAGACGCGAAATCAGCCGTGCAACATCGCAATCGAGAGCCTTGTGCTCTGAGTCGGAAGGCAGAATACGGAAAGTCGGAAATTCTTCATTTCGCATGATGAACCCCTCGTGCCGATCACAACGAAATCCCTTCGTTGGCATGTGCTATCATGCTACAGCAGATTTCGCTGGGGCGCGATCTGCAAAGCCATAAATATTCTTAATGTTTGGTTGCGCTCGCGCGGTGCTGCGAGCCGGTCTGCCCATAGACACGATCGGAACCGATGTTAGGTTCTCGACTTCCTGCGAGCTTCGGGAGGGGCCATCATGGCGGATGTCGGATATCGAATGGTCGTGCACGGGCGCGTGCAAGGTGTCGGGTTTCGCGACTGGACCGAGAGGACGGCATCTGCCCACGGGCTCTCGGGATGGTGCCGTAACCGACGTGACGGAACTGTCGAGATCATGGTTTCCGGGCACCAGGAGAAGGTCGAGACCTTTCGCACTGAGGTGCACACCGGCCCAACGGTTGCGAAAGTCGAGAATGTCGAAGCAAGCGAAATTGAAGAGCGGTTCTCCGGCGCGTTCGAAGTCCGGGCGACGGCCTGAACAAAGCCTCTAAGCCGGTTTAGTCTGTGTCTTCCGTCAGTCCGAAGATTGCCTCGAAATGGCGGCGGAGCAGCGTATCGACTTCTGGCATGGAAACGAGATGGCCGAGATCGGCAAGGCTCGTCACGCCATGGTCGCGAACTCCGCAGGGCACGATGCCGGAAAAGTGGGTCAAATCCGGATCGACGTTGAGCGATATTCCGTGGAACGTCACCCATTTGCGCACCCTAATACCGATGGCGGCGATCTTGTCTTCGCCCGGTGAACCATCCGGCAGTGGCGGACGCTCGGGCCGCTCGACCCAGACTCCGACCCGATCCTCCCGGCGTTCTCCCTTGATATGGAATTCGGCAAGCGTGGCGATGATCCAGGCTTCGAGCGCTGCCACAAAGGCGCGGATGTCCTGCCGCCGCCGTTTCAGATCGAGACAAACATAGGCGATGCGCTGGCCCGGCCCGTGATAGGTGTACTCACCGCCTCGGCCCGCGTCGAAAACGGGAAAGCGTGTCGCATCGACGAGGTCGGCGGCTTTGGCCTTCGTGCCCGCCGTGTAGAGCGGCGGATGCTCGAGCAGGAAGACCGTTTCCGGCGCCGTGCCGGCATCAATCTCCGCGACGCGCTTTTCCATCATCGCAAGCGCATTCGGATAATCGGTGAGGTCGTCGATGATCGTCCAGCGGACAGGGGGCGCGCCTGCTGCCGCTGGAAAGGCTTCGGCTGAGGTCGCGAGGCGGGGTGTCGGTATTGGCGCCTGGACTGGCGAGATCGCGGTCATGCCGGCAAGATAGGCCTTCTCGACATGGCGCGACAGGGGGCGCCGTGATCCATTCTGCAGGTGATTTGATGGTCCCGCGAAATTCACGACGAAAGCTGTGCGGATTGCTCTTGCGGGCGGAAGGAAGTCTTGTTACATGCCCGCTCACCGAAGCAGGCCAGCGCTTCGGACACGGCGTGCGGTCGTGGCGGAATTGGTAGACGCGCAGCGTTGAGGTCGCTGTGGGGCAACCCGTGGAAGTTCGAGTCTTCTCGACCGCACCATTTTCTTTTCTAGAAAATTTTGACGTGAAATCCGAGCACGGTGACGCATGTCTCGGGTGAGGGGTGATCGCGTGATGCGAACCCGATCATGCGGCGTTCCAACGGAATAGGCAACCTTTTCCTGAGGCACGAATCCATCTAGAGCCTGCACTGTCGTCGAGCGGTGGCCGCGCGGCCGGAGAGGGAGGGGGACCATGGCTGAAACTCTGGAAACCCGGCGCAGGTCCGAACAGGCGCGCGATCTCGGCATCTATGACGAAGACGGTTTCGTCGAGGGCACCTTTCTCCAGCGGATCGAGGCGCTTGTCGAGGCCGGAGATGCCGCGACCTTAAAGTCGCTCGTCGAGCCACTGCACGAATCCGAACTTGGCGACATTCTCGAAACACTCGATGCGGAACCGCGCCAGGGTCTGGTGAGCCTGCTCGGCGAGGATTTCGATTATGCGGCACTGACCGAGGTCGATGAGGCGATCCGCCTTTCGATCGTCGAGGCTATGCCGAACCCGCAAATCGCGGCGGCCCTCGGCGAGCTCGATTCGGACGATGCGGTCTATATCCTCGAGGATATCGAGGAAGAGGATCGCAAAGAGATCCTCGCGGCATTGCCGTTCCGAGAGCGGATGCGGCTGAGGCGCTCCCTCGAATATCCGGAAGAATCGGCCGGTCGGCGGATGCAGACCGAATATGTCGCGGTTCCTCCTTACTGGTCCGTCGGTCAGACAATCGATTACATGCGTGAGGATGACGATCTGCCGACATCGTTCGCGCAGATCTTTGTCGTCGATCCGATGCTGAAGCTAATCGGTGCGGTGGAACTGGACCGCATTCTGCGGGCGAAGCGCCCGGAGAAAATCGAAGACATCATGCACGACACGCGGCACGCGATCCCGGCCGAGATGGACCAGGAAGAGGCCGCGCAGATTATTGAGCAATACGACCTTCTCTCGGCGGCGGTGGTCGACGAGGGGGAGCGGCTTGTCGGTGTGCTGACGATCGACGACGTGATCGACATCGTTCAGGCGGAGGCCGAAGAGGACATCAAGCGCCTTGGTGGTGTCGGCGACGAAGAGATTTCCGACACCGTGCTGACGGCCGTGCGCTCGCGCTTCACCTGGCTTTTGGTGAACCTTGCGACGGCAATTCTCGCATCGCTGGTCATCGGCCTGTTCGACGCCACGATCCAGCAGATGGTAGCACTAGCCGTGCTGATGCCGATTGTTGCCTCCATGGGCGGCAATGCGGGCACCCAGACGATGACGGTTGCTGTGCGGGCGCTCGCCTCGCGTGATATCGACCTCAGAAATGCCGGTCGTATCATCCGGCGCGAAAGCATCATCGGCCTGCTGAACGGCGTACTTTTCGCTATGTTGATCGGAGCGGTTGCCGCAGTCTGGTTCCAGAATGTGGGGCTCGGTCAGGTGATCGCGATTGCGATGGTGATCAACATGATCGCGGCTGCTCTCGCCGGCATCCTGATTCCGCTCGTCCTCGATAATCTTGGGGCCGACCCGGCGCTCGCCTCCGGCACGTTCGTGACGACGGTGACGGATGTCGTTGGTTTCTTTGCCTTTCTCGGCCTCGCGGCCTGGTGGTTCGGGCTCGGATAACTACGGGTGAAATTCTCGGTTTAGTTAGCTGATTTATCGCCTTTCTACTAAAACGCCAGTTTGACTTTTACGTAAGTCTAAGACCAAGCTTTTGCGTGGAAAAGGCGCACGATACCACCATGGACGAGTTCTTCTCGATCACCGATCTCACGCAGGAGTTCGGCGTTTCCACGCGGACGATCCGCTTCTATGAGGATGAAGGGCTCATTCATCCGGTGCGGCGTGGACGAACGCGGCTCTTTCGACATTCAGACCGGACGCTGCTGCGGAATATTCTCCGCGGGAAGCGGCTTGGCTTCTCCATCGCCGAGCTGCGCGAAATCGTCGATATGTATAAGGCGCCGCCAGGCGAAGCCGGTCAGTTGCAGTCGATCATCGCCAAACTTCGGGAACGGCGTGCCGAACTCGAACAAAAACGTCGCGACATCGACGATCTCCTGAGCGATATCGATTCTGCCGAAACCGCCTGTATGGGTCGGCTCTTGGACATCTCGGAGAGCCGCGGCACGGCATCGCCTGATTGAGCGCTTGTCTGACCGCTAATTTGCTTGCTCGTCGCCCATG
Source organism: Fulvimarina thalattae (assembly GCF_040239565.1). Lineage (NCBI taxonomy): Bacteria > Pseudomonadati > Pseudomonadota > Alphaproteobacteria > Hyphomicrobiales > Aurantimonadaceae > Fulvimarina > Fulvimarina thalattae. Next base: position 176,413 of record NZ_JBEHWS010000005.1, on the reverse strand, counting down.
AAGGATTCGAACGAGCAGCGCTCGGCAATCCGGCCGACGCTCTGGCGCTGCGTTTCGTCGAGTTGCCCGCCCATCATCCGCTCCAAGAGATTGTCCGCGACGAGAGCATCCCGTGTGCAGCTGCAATAGCGGGCACAGAACGCCTCGCTCTGTGTGGCCAGACAGGTCTGTCGGCAATCACGGGCGAAAGAGAGGTTCGGATCGGGCGGTATGACGAGTGTCGCGAGGAAGACGAGGCCGAACAGGATTGGCTGATGGAGGAGGTAGAAGGCAAGGGAGTGCCGACCCAGAACCGCGGTCTGGCGGAGCGGCCCAAGCCATGGATCCATCCGACGCACGAACCGAAGAAGCTGGTAGTCGGCGGTGAGGCGGCCTGCGGCCATGCCCAGAAGAACGACGCCGAAAAACGGGAAGATCGGAACGAAGTCGTTCGAGAAGGGTGGTGTCGCGTTGAGACCAATCCAGACGAGATAGGCTGGATCGAAAAATTCGCTTCTGAAAAACAAGGGAAGCGCGATCACGCAAACACCAAGGAGGAGCGTCACCGGCCAGGGCACCCGGATGAAGAAGAGTCCTAGGAGCGAAGCCACCGCGATGTGATGCAGGATGCCGAAGAAGACGAAGCTGTCGGGCGTAACGAATATCGTCACCACGGTGATCGCCAGGGCGCTCGCGACGATCTGTGCAAGCCTTATGAGAAATGGCCGCCAGCGAATGCCTTTGGCATGGGCGAGGATCAGGCTGAAACCGACGAGAAAAAGAAAGCTCGACGCGATGCAGCGGGCGAAGATGATCCAGCCGCCGCTTGTCGCCATGCCGCGCGTGACATAGCCGAAATTGTCGAGATCCCAGGCGAAATGATAAACCGCCATGGCGATGAGCGCGATCGCTCGCGCGACGTCGATCGTGTCGATACGTCCGCGTTCGGCCGGCGCCTTGGCGGCAGATTCGCCGGTCGAACCCGTATCATTTCGTTTCAGGTCCGCCATTGCGTACGCTTCTCGTTCTGGACCGATCCGGCCTTTGCCTATCTTCTTTGCGAGGAGGCCGGAAGCCCCGGCCAAACAGCAATTGAATATGAGAGTTTTTCATGAAGATCATCGAAGCCCACGGCGCGTCCATCCCTGGGCTCGGGCTCGGCACCTACACGTTGAAAGGCGAGGAGTGCATCAACATCGTCGCGAAGGCGATCGAGACCGGCTATCGGCACATCGACGATGCGAAGATGTACGATAACGAAAAGGATGTCGGCGAGGGAATTCGCCGCAGCGGCATCGAGCGCGAGAAGCTTTTCGTGACGACAAAGGTCTGGTGGACGGACATTACCCGCGAAAAGCTGCTCGAATCGGCGAGAAAAAGCACCGATGATCTCGGCATCGGGCCGGTCGATCTCCTGCTCATCCATTGGCCCAATCCGGATGTCGCGCTGGAGGAGAGCATCGACGCGCTGAACGAGACAATCTCGGAAGGGCTGACGAAATTCATCGGGGTCGCGAATTTTCCGAACGCGTTGTTTCGCGAAGCTGCCGCGATGTCGACCAATCCGCTCGTCTGCAATCAGGTCGAGTATCACCCGATGCTGAGCCAGAACAGCGTTCTGTCGGCCTGTCGGGACAACGCGGCGGCGATGATCGCCTATTCGCCGATTGGCCAAGGTGGTGATCTTCTCGACAAGGCGCCGATCAGGCAGGCGGCCGAGGCGCATGGCAAGTCGCCGGCGCAGATTGTGCTCGCCTGGCACATGAGCCAGGATAGGGTCGGCGCGATCCCGCGGACATCGAATCCCGATCGCCTCGCGGAAAACTTGGATGTCTTCGACATCGACCTGACAGCTGAGGAGATCGATGCGATCTCGTCCCTCCAGTCGCCAGAAGGGCGCCTGATCGATCCGTCCTTCGCGCCGGTCTGGGATCGCGATTGATGGAAATGGAGCGGCTTGCGCAGCTCTGGCAGGACGTCCTCGACGAGGGCCGGAACGCGCTCGACTTCTTCTACCAGCCCTCGCAGCTGGCGCAGGTCGCGGCGGTTCTCGTCTGCTACGTGCTTGCATTCCTGGCGGACCGCGCGACACGCAAGCCGATCGAGGATCAGGCGCGTAAGATCAAGGGCGCGCCCGGCGTCCTCAGGATCGTCGTCGCAATCCGGCGACGCATGCGCCTCGTCTTCTTCGTGCTCTTCCTCTTCCTGACGACGCTGCTCGATATCAGCGCGGGCGGGCCGCGCAGCCAGATCGTCACCATCGTCTTCAATCTCGCGCTGGCGCTGCTTGTCATCTCGGTCGCCTCGCGGCTGGTGCGCAACCGCCTCCTGTCGCGATCGATTACCTGGATCGCCTGGGGAATGGCCGCGCTTTCGATTCTCGGGTTGTTACAACCGCTCGCGCTGGTTCTCGACTCGGCTGCGATCTTCGTCGGTGAAAGCCGGATTTCGGCCTTGGTCTTCATCAAGACGATCATGGTTCTCGCCATCACGTTGTGGGTCGCGAGCCTCGTCGGCCGCTATCTGGACGGCAGGGTCCAGAAGTCGGAGGAACTGACCCCGACCCTGCGCGTGCTGATCGGCAAGTTCCTGAAGATAGGGCTGATCCTGCTTTCGCTGGCGATCTCGCTCGCCGCCGTCGGCGTCGATCTGACGGCGCTGACCGTGTTTTCGGGTGCCATCGGTGTCGGCCTCGGCTTCGGTCTTCAGAAGGTCGTCTCGAACTTCATCTCCGGCATCATCATCCTGCTCGATCGCTCGATCAAACCGGGTGACACGATCTCGCTCGACAATACGTTCGGCTGGATCAGGGAGTTGAGGGCGCGTTTCGTTTCCGTCGTCACCCGCGATGGCAAGGAATATCTGATTCCGAACGAGGACTTCATCACCAACAAGGTGATCAACTGGTCGTTCTCGAACGATCTGGTGCGCGTCGATGTGGAGTTCGGCGTGTCCTACAATTCCGACCCTCACCAAGTGATCGAGATCGCCAAGGAAGCCACGCTGAGTGTCGACCGCGTCGTCGCCCATCGCGGCGTCGTGTGCTGGATGACGGCGTTCGGCTCGTCCTCGATCGACTTCATCATCCGTTTTTGGATCAAGGATGCGCCGGCGGGTCTCGTCAACGTGAAGGGTGAGGTCTTGATCGCGCTATGGGACGCCTTCAAGGAGGCGGGCATCAATATCCCGTTCCCCCACCGCGAGATCATCATGCGAACGCCCGTCGAACTCGGTGTTTCTGACGCCGATCTCGAACTTCTGCGAAAATTCCGGCGCGAACCGGGAGGCGGGTCGGAAGACCAATAGGAATAGATGTTTTTTTATCTTGCCAAGATCGGCTGGTTTCTCCTCCAGCCGCTGGTCGCGATCATTCTCGTGGTGCTCGTCGGCTGGATTTCTTTCCTGTTCGGTTTTCGAAAGGCCGGAAAAGCGTTCTTCGTTCTGGCGGCGCTCTCGCTCGCGATCGTCAGCATTTCGCCGTTGGGCCTTGCGATGACGGCCTATCTAGAGAACCGCTTCGAGCGCCCCATGCCGATGCCGGCTGAAGTGGACGGCATCATCGTCCTCGGCGGCGGCTTCGATACCCGCGTCGCCCGCACGCGCGGCGTGATCGAGCTCAATGAGGCGGCCGACCGGGCGACTGCCTCGATGGCGCTGGCGCGGACTTATCCAGACGCCGAGATTCTATTCTCTGGCGGAGTTGCAGCGGCTTTTCGAGACGATATCCCGGAGACCCAGTCCGCCGAACAGTTCTATCTCGGGCTAGGCCTCGACCCTAACCGGCTCAAGCTCGATGCCAAGGCGCGCGATACGTTCGAAAACGCGATCTACGCCAAGGCTCTCGCCGATCCGCAGCCCGGCGAGACCTGGCTGCTCATCACTTCGGCCTATCACATGCCGCGCGCGATGGGTTGTTTCAGAACGGTGGGCTTCGATGTCGTGCCCTATCCAGTCGACTACCGGACGCCTGCGGGCGCAGATGTCTGGCGCCCTTCCACCGCGACGACCCGCAATCTCGAAAAGGTCCATTTCGCGATCCGCGAATATCTCGGGCTAGCCGCCTATTGGATCGCCGGGCGGATCGACAGACTGGTTCCGGGACCGGAGGAGACGCGGACGCCGTACGAGCGTCCTTCCTAAACACTCTTATCCCGGTCGCTCGTGACGATTCCGAGCCGATAGATTCCCTTGAAGTTATGCGGATCGACCGGTTTGCCCTTCCGCTTGATGACGATCAGTCCGTCCCCGGCGAGCCTGATCGCTTCCTGTCGGATGGCGGGCATGAGCTTGCGCCATTCCTTTTCGTTCGAACCGGCAAGCGCGCGTGCGACCTCCGATGGGCAGGCGGTCTTGTCGGGCCCGCGTTCCTGGCAGAGCTCGGCAATGGTGCGAGCAATCGCCGGGCGTTGCGCATTTTCTGCCTCGATCATTTCGGAGGCTCCTGTTCATATGAGGCGCGCAGGGCCTTCACCGCCGGCGAACGAAATTGCCGGTTGGCGATGATGGCGACCACGAAGATCGTCGATGCGATGAGGATATAAGGACCGAGGAACCAGCCGAGATAGGCAAGGGCGAAAAAGATGGCGCGCAGCCCCGCATTGAAGTTGTGGCCTGCAACGACGTTCAGGGAGACGGCGCGTTCCAGAGCCTTCTGGGCGCTGTCCGAATCGGTATCGGCGTCTGCACGCATCGGCAGCGCACCGATCAGAATCGCGCAGTAATTGAAGAGCCGATACGACCAGGCGAACTTGAAGAAACCGTAGGCGAAGATCACGACGAGCCCGAGGAGCTTGATCTCCACCAGAACGCGGTTCGCGGTGCCGGCGATGGAGATGTCGGCGGAGATTTCGGCGATCACCTCCGCTGATCCGAGGAGCGCGAAACAGCCGCCGATCGCGAAGATGCAGGTCGAGGCGAAGAAACCCGTACCCTGCTGCAGGGAAGCGAGGACCGCCGTGTCGATCATCCTCAGATCGCGCGAGAGCGCGGTGCGCATCCAGCGCGCGCGCTCATTGTTCATCAGCGAGGAGAGGCTTCCGCCGGTCTTCGCAGTGCTGTCCGTCAGCCGATTGTAGCCCATCCAGATCGCGAGATAGATGGCGAGTGCGGCGATATCGGTCCAGTCGATAAACATGGCTTCCTGCATAACGATGCAGGAAGGTGACGGCTAGGAGAAAACGTCTATCGAGCGATATGGGATTTCGCTTGTCGCATAGCCGATATGCAAAAAGATCCTAGCGATAACCATTTGGAAAATATGGTTAATTTTCAAAAGCCCTGTGACGCAAGAATCAAGTAAGGTCGCGCATCTAGATTCTCATGACTCGCAAATTCGGAGCTCTTGCAGCACTTCGGATTAACGTCTAATTAACGGTCCACCAGACAGGCGAGGGGAAGCGCCGCGCGCTGGTCAGGGGTTTCACATTTCTAGGGTTTCTAGACTCATGGACGATCGCGTTAGTGCCTCGCGCTGGGGTGTGACCGTATGGACGGTTGCCCTGTTCTCAGCGATTCTTGCATTCGGTTTTCTCTTCGCAGGCGGTGAGCCTGTCGCCGTGGCTGTTGCCGCTGGCTGAACGAAAGACCGGGAGCGCGCCAGTCACGGCTGCCAAAGCCTCGAGCCGCTCCGAAGGAAGAGACAAGACTTCTCATCATCCGAAGCTAGGAACCCGCACCGAAAGGCTGTGGGTTTTTCAATGACGCTCAATCTTCTGAAACTGAGCGTCGGGTCGGAATCGGTCGAAAGTCTCGAAGACTTCGTCGCGCGGCGCATGCAGAGCGCCGGGACGGACCATACCTGGCACCAGACGCGCATGGTTCCCAAGCGCAAGAGCGAGCTTCTGGATGGAGGCTCGGTCTATTGGGTGATCAAGGGCCAGATCCTGGCGCGGCAGCTGTTGCTCGACATCGAACCCTTCACGGACGATGCCGGAATAAGCCGATGCCGTTTCATCCTCGATCCCGTGCTGGTCAGGACCGAGCGGCATCCCAAACGCCCGTTCCAGGGCTGGCGCTACCTGAAGAGTGAGGAAGCGCCCCCGGATATTGCCTTCGGCTCCGAAGACGACGGCCTCCCATCCGAAATGCGGGACGAACTCAACGATCTCGGCATTCTTTGAGTGGCGGGCGCTCTGATGCGCCCGGACGCTGAAAGTGGAAACGGGCGCCCATCGGAGGCGCCCGTCACTGTTTCGGTCAGAAGCTGAAATGCGCTCCCGATTGAATGGATGTCAGACCGGTCGGCCGAACGAGATGCGTACTGCGGCGCGTCCGTGGATGCCCGCGACCTTGAGGCGAGAGCGCGAGACCGGCTGCGACGCACGCCATGCACGAGCGCCATGGGACAGCAGAAGATCGACGAGTTCCTTCGGATTGAGGCGGGAGCGTAGCGACCGCATGTCCCGAAGCTCGTTGATCGGCTGGATATTGCCGGTGCGGGAATGGCCGGCGACGGCACTGGTTTGTTCGAGCGACATGAAAGTAATCCCTTCCGAAAACAGGAACCGGGGCGGTTGGGAATGAAAGCGCGGGGCCGTCGGTCCGACGCTTTCGCTTGGTTCGGTGCTGATCCTCAGCGGGCGACTGCGTAGCAGGCGAAATCCGCTCGTTTCAGCGCGGCGCAGGCATCCCACGCAGCATCCTTGGTATCGAAGCCGGCGAACCGAGCGCGGTGCAGTGTCTGCGTGCCCTTGCTGACCGGCTCGGTGAACGGCTGAGCCGACGCAAGCGGCGAGCCGACCTTGCGCTTGGCGTCGCCGAGAAGCTTGTTCGCCGTCGCGACGTCTGGAGAAGCCGCGATCTGAACCACCCAGGCCGAGGACGTAGCAACGCTGCTTGCCGCCGCTCGCGAACCGATCGAGCCGGTATAGGTCGGGTCGATATTCCGGTTGCTTGGGATCGGAGCTGCGAGGGCGTTGGCTGCACTGGCTGCCGGGATCATGAGGTTCTGCGTACGGCTCTCGCCGATAAGTGCATTGGCGAGCGCCTGACGACCCCGGACGGGACGGGTGGTCGGCTGGGGCAGGGCGCCCATCTCGCCGACGGAGGTTTCGTAGGCAAGCGCGATCCGCTCGTCGGCCGAGAGAACACGGACCGGGCGCATGTCGGGCATCGGGCCGGTCGTCGGCAGCCCACCCACCGCGACAGCGTAGCGGCCTGCTTCAGTGTTCGGCCGGGCCGCGATCAGTGCACCTTCGTCTCGGCGGCTTGCTTTGGGCAGGGTCCGCTGGAGGAGGTCGACCATGTGGTTGTCACGCGAGCGGCCCGAGCGCCCGCCCATGACGACCGCGACGAGGCTCTTGCCGTCCCGCTTGATCGAGGTGACGAGGTTGAAGCCCGAGGCGTTGATGTAGCCGGTCTTGATACCGTCGACACCGTCCATGCGGCCGAGGACGCGGTTGTGATTTCCGAGGCGACGGCCCCGGAAGTTGTAGGACCGGGTCGAGAAGTACTTGTAATATTGCGGGAAGTGCTCTCGCAGCGCGATGCCGAGCTTGGCCTGATCGCGCGCCGTAGTGCGCTGCCCACTGTTCGGAAGACCGTTGGCATTCCGGTAGGTGGTCTTCGTCATACCCAGCTTGTGCGCGGTGCGCGTCATCATCTCCGCAAAGTCGCTTTCCGAACCGGCGAGATATTCGGCGAGCGTTACCGACGCGTCGTTCGCCGATTTCGTCACCAGCGAATAGATGGCTTCCTCAACCTCGAGGGTGCCGCCGGCGGGGACGCCGATCTTCGTCGGCGGACGGCCCGCCGCATAGCGAGAGACCGGCATCTTGTCGTGCAGCGAGATGCGTTTCTTGGAAAGCGCGTCGAAGGTGAGATAAAGCGTCATCATCTTCGTCAGCGAGGCCGGATAGCGGTATTCGTCCGCCTGATCCTCGTAGAGAACCTGGCCATTGTTGGCATCGATCACGAAGCCGGCATATCGGGAATTTGCGTTTGCCTCCATCGGCACCGCAAGGATGGCTACAGCTCCAACTGCTGCAATGCCCACAATCCTGGTCTTGGTCCAGACCTGACGCACACTCGAAAATACTCTCACGGGGAAACCCTTGGTCTCGATGAACGGGGCGGATCCGACGCGCGCTCATGAAAATGACCGACATTTTCACGCGGCGGAATGGCCCGCTGTTGTCACCGAGATTAGAATTTCGAGCTTACCAATCCGTTTATGGTTGCCGAAGCCTTCCCAACATCGTGAACATTGCTCGGGTCGCTGCATCTCCCCCATGTGTTTGATCGCAGGGAAATTTTCCAGATTTCCCTCCCTCACCCTTGATTTTTTGTGCAGTGCAACATAGTTTAGTGGTCAAGCAGGCAGCAGAGGTAATCAGGTATCGATTTTGCCTCTACTCATTGCACAAACCATTTGATGGGTTCAACCCATTGCCGAAACAAAGAAAGGGCTCTTCGATATGAATATGTACGATGACGCTACCAAGATGACCAAGGAAGCAATGGACAACTCGCTGAAGTCCTTTGCCGCCATGACCAAGGGTTTCCAGCAGATGGCTGCGGAGACAACCGATTTTACCAAGCGTTCCTACGAGCACCAGGCTTCGTTCTTCGAAAACCTGATGCAGGCGAAGACGCTCGACAAGACTATCGAGCTTCAGACCGAATATGCCAAGTCCGCCTATCAGGACTTCGTTGCTCAGGCGACCAAGATGGGTGAAATATATTCGGATACCGCCAAGGAAGCCTACAAGCCGCTCGAGGCGACAGCCAGCAACGCGGTCGCGACCAGCAAGGACCTTGCCGAGAAAACGGTGAAAAAGGCCGAGGCGACCGCCGAAAAGGCGACGGCCAACACCAAGGCCAACTGATACCCGGCCGCTGCGCCAAACGTAGCATCGAGACGATACGAAAGCCTGGCGCTCGCGCCGGGCTTTTTTGTTGTGCTGCTTCATATCGCGGCGGCGTCAGCACCGAGACCGCGTCATACCAGCGCGTTGCGCATCACCGATCGCCAAACTTTTTATGGCGTCCCGATGATCTGTCGGCACCCGAGACATATCTTGAGCCGGGCCGACCGCCTTTAATATCGGCAGCATCGGTGCCGGAGCGCCGCGCTTCGCACTTGCGTTCCACCCGCCATTATGTCGTGCTGCGAGGGAATAAACCGTGCACCGGGTCAGACTTCAAACGAGCTATCCAATGCATACATACGGGTCGATGAGGAAATCGCACAAACCCATTGTACTCGCCCCGGAAACGGCGCTTCCTTTTGCCATCGTCATGCAAGGCGACGATGACGAGGATATTCGCGGTCCCGGTACCTCGGTCATCACGCGATCGAAACCGAAATTACAGAAGCCGAGCCTTTACAGAGTCCTCCTTCTGAACGACGATTACACTCCGATGGAGTTCGTGATCCATGTGCTGGAGAGATTTTTCCAGAAGGATCGCGAGGCAGCAACGCAGATCATGTTGCATGTGCATCGGCACGGGGTCGGGGAATGCGGTATCTTCACCTACGAGGTCGCGGAGACCAAGGTTACCCAGGTGATGGATTTCGCTCGTCAGCATCAACATCCGCTGCAATGCGTGATGGAAAAGAATTGAGGTGAAGCTTGCCGACATTTTCTGAAAGCCTTGAGAAGTCGCTTCATCAAGCGTTGACGCTTGCGAACGAACGCCATCAGGAATTTGCCACTCTCGAACATTTGCTGCTCGCGCTGGTCGAGGACAGCGACGCGGCGGCCGTGATGCGCGGCTGCAATGTCGACCTCACCGCACTGAAGGGCAATCTGCTCAGTTACATCGATAACGAACTCTCCAACCTCGTGACAGGTCATGGTGAAGAGTCCAAGCCGACGGCTGGATTCCACCGCGTGATCCAGCGAGCTGTGATTCATGTCCAGTCCTCGGGACGCGAAGAGGTGACAGGCGCCAACGTGCTCGTCGCGATCTTCGCCGAGCGGGAAAGCCACGCGGCCTACTTCCTGCAGGAGCAGGAAATGACCCGCTACGATGCCGTGAATTTCATCTCGCACGGGATCGCGAAGCGGCCCGGCGGTTCCGAAAGCAGGCCCGTGCGCGGTGCCGAAGAGGATCAGCAGACGGTGGGCCAGGAGGAAGATGGCAAGCGCAAGGGCCAGGATGCCCTGACCGCCTATTGCGTCAATCTCAACGAGAAGGCGCGGGGCGGGAAGATCGACCCGCTGATCGGCCGTGCCGACGAGATCAATCGAACGATCCAGGTTCTCTGCCGTCGATCGAAGAACAATCCGCTCTACGTGGGCGATCCCGGCGTCGGTAAGACGGCGATCGCGGAAGGTCTCGCCAAGCGGATCATCGACGGCGATGTGCCGGAGGTCCTGCAGGACGCGACCATCTTCTCCCTCGACATGGGAACGCTGCTCGCCGGAACCCGCTATCGCGGCGACTTCGAGGAGCGGTTGAAGCAGGTCGTGAAGGAGCTCGAGGAGTATCCGGGTGCGGTGCTCTTCATAGACGAGATCCACACCGTTATCGGTGCGGGCGCGACCTCGGGTGGGGCAATGGACGCCTCGAACCTTCTGAAGCCGGCGCTGTCCTCCGGTGCGATCCGCTGCATCGGATCGACCACATACAAGGAATATCGCCAGTTCTTCGAGAAGGATCGTGCGCTTGTCCGCCGTTTCCAGAAGATCGACGTCAACGAGCCTTCGGTCGAGGATGCGATCTCGATCCTGAAGGGGCTGAAGCCCTACTTCGAGGACTTCCACAAGGTGAAGTTCACCAATGATGCCATCAAGTCGGCGGTCGAACTCTCCTCGCGCTACATCAACGACCGCAAGCTGCCTGACAAGGCGATCGACGTGATCGACGAGACCGGCGCATCGCAGATGCTGCTAGCGGAATCCAAGCGCAAGAAGTCGATCGGCGTGAAGGAGATCGAGGCGACCGTCGCGACCATGGCGCGGATTCCGCCGAAATCGGTCTCGAAGGACGACGAGGAAGTGCTGTCAAATCTGGACACCCAGCTCAAGCGGGTCGTCTACGGTCAGGATCAGGCGATCGAGGCGCTGGCCTCCGCGATCAAGCTGGCTCGTGCCGGCCTGCGAGAGCCGGACAAGCCGATCGGCTCCTACCTGTTCTCCGGCCCGACGGGCGTCGGCAAGACCGAGGTTGCCAAGCAGCTCGCGTCCACCCTGGGCGTCGAGATGCTGCGCTTCGACATGTCCGAATACATGGAGCGGCACACGGTCTCACGGCTCATCGGTGCGCCTCCGGGCTATGTCGGCTTCGATCAGGGTGGTCTGTTGACCGATGGCGTCGATCAGCACCCGCATTGTGTCCTCCTGCTGGACGAGATCGAAAAGGCCCATCCGGACCTCTTCAATATTCTCCTCCAGGTCATGGATCACGGAAAGCTGACGGATCACAACGGCAAGCAGATCGATTTCCGGAACGTGATCCTGATCATGACGACCAATGCGGGCGCTGCCGAAATGCAGAAGTCGGCTATCGGGTTCGGTTCCTCCAAGCGCACGGGCGCCGACGAGGAAGCGATCAACCGGATGTTCACGCCGGAGTTCCGCAACCGTCTCGATTCAGTGATCCCGTTTGGTGCGCTTCCGACCCCGGTCATCCATCGGGTCGTCGAAAAGTTCGTGATGCAGCTCGAAGCTCAGCTCTCCGAGCGCAACGTCATCTTCGAGCTCTCGCCGGAGGCCATCTCGTGGCTCGCCGAGAAGGGCTACGACGAACAGATGGGCGCGCGTCCGCTTGGCCGCGTTATCCAGGAGCACATCAAGAAGCCGCTGGCGGACGAGGTGCTGTTCGGCAAGCTGAAGCGCGGCGGCACGGTGAAGGTATCGATTACCGAGGACGAAAACGGCGCGAAGTCGATCGCACTCGAATCGATTCCGGACGAAACGCCGCCCAAGCCAAAGAAGTCCAAGCGCAAGCGTGACCTCGTCGCGGCCGATGGGTCCAATGTCGACGATCTCGACGACGAAGACGAGTATGAGGACGACGATGACGGCGAGACCGCCGCGGTGGACGAAGCCGAGGACGACAGCGCCTCGTCTTCAGCGCGCAGCGGGGGCCGAAGCGGTCTGCCTAAGGTTCCGCCGAAGTCATCCTGACCGGCTGGCGAACTTTAGGCAATCGATCAAGGGGCTGCCGAATGGCGGCCCCTTTTTCATGAGTGGGTTTGATGAAAGTGCGTTGAGCCGCGTAGACCGACGAAAGATCGGGCGCGTGGGAGCCATGAGAAAGACGATGGAATGACGGCGGATGCGGACGAGCTGACCGCAGGCGAGGGCAATCTCTATTGGTTTCGCCAGGGTATGAGAGGGCTGCTGACGCCACCAGCGTTCATCCTGTTCGGTGCGTTTCTCGGCTTTGCCGGGCTCTGTCGAGAGGCCGGAATCACTTGGCTCCAGTCGGCTTTCATGACTGCGACGGTCTGGGCTCTGCCAGCTCAGATCATCATCCTCGGCGCAAGCACGGCCGGCACGTCTCTTTTGGCGACGGCCTTTGCCGTGACACTGTCCTCGGCCCGTTTGATGCCGATGATCGTCGCTTGGTCGCCTGAGATGAAGGGGCCGAAGACGCGGACGGTGACGCTGCTGATCCTCTCGCATTTCGTGGCGGTGACCGGCTGGGTCTTCGCCATGGAACGATTGAAAGACGTGCCGCGCTCCTGCCGAACGGCCTTCTTCGCCGGGTTCGCCGTGCCGCTGACGGTGATCAACACGGTTCTGGTCGCGGTCGTCTTCAACCTCATGGACGAATTGCCGGCGCTGGCAACCGGCGCGCTCGCCTTCCTGACGCCGGCCTACTTCCTCTGTTCGCTCTATGGGTCGGCGCGGGAGGTGTCCGGCCGGATCGCTCTCTTTGCCGGAATGGCGGCTCTGCCGTTCGGCCACATGCTGGCGCCGGGGTTCGAGATCCTGTTTGCCGGCATCGGCGGGGGTGCTGCGGCTTATGTGATCGGCCGTGCGGTCGAGGGGCGCCGTCTACGATGAGCGGTGACTGGAGCTATTACGGCATCGCCGCCAACTGGTGGCCCTTCGCCTTCATCGTGCTGGCGGGAGCACTGCCGACCTATGTCTGGCGGTTTCTCGGGGTGCTGTCGTCCGGCAAGCTCGACGAAACCTCGCCCGTCGCTTCGATCTCGCGGACCGTCGCGACGGCGCTGGTTTCGGCCGTCATCGGGCAGCTGGTCTTCTATCCGTCGGGCTCGCTGGCCGATATTCCCCTTGCGATCCGCGCCGGGGCATTGGCAACGGCCTTCGCAGTCTATCTCGCGGGGAGCAACCGGCTCTGGCCGGCGATTCTCGCGGCAGAACTGGTGATCCTTGGATGGGTCGCGATCGGTTGAGCTCTATTCGAGCGCAGCCTTGATTGCCTCGCCGTGCGCTTTCAGCGTCTCCTGATCGACCTCGCCGGCCGCATGCTTCTTGCGTTCGACGCCGTTATAGACCGGGATCACATGGAAATGCAGATGGAAGACCGTCTGGCCCGCCGCTTCCTCGTTGAACTGGATAATCTGCACGCCATCGGCGCTGAACGCCTGTTTCGCCGCGCGCGCGATCTTCGCGACGACCGGTATCGTCTTGGCAAGCGCATCGTCCGAAGCATCGAGAATATTACGGCTCGGCGCCTTCGGGATGATCAGGCAGTGGCCCTTCGATTCCGGCATGATGTCCATGATGACCATGGTCTCGCCGTCCTCATGGACCTTGATCGCCGGGATCTCGCCCCGGATCATCTTGGCGAAGATATTGCTGTCGTCATAGGCGGTCATGTGTGGGCTCCCCCGTGTCCAGTGATCGACGAGAGAGTAGCGGCCAGGACTGCGTTTTCCATAGGAGATGAAGGGCGGAAATAGCGCCTACACAGGATTGATATGATTGCCCACTTTCGAGCCACCAGCGGTCATTAGAAACGCTCACTTTATGAGGGCTTCGTTGTCGCATTCTCATGGGGCTTTTTTAGAGATAGAGCTTCCCCGTCCTGTAGCGCCTCAAGAAACTTCAAAGGGTCAATTTCCTTTGACCGGCGGCCCTCGATCTTCTTCTGATAGCGACCTGCATCCGGCCCCCAATCGAAATAGATGCCGTGGTTATCTTTTCGTAGTTGTTCCGCTTCATGAGCGTCGATCGAAAGCCGGATGGTAGAGAGAAGAAGCGTTGAATCCTTGCCGACAAGCTTCCCAAAAACGTCTAGTTCGTAGTCACCTGCCGCGAAGTGGAAGCCCCGTATGTCGGTTGGCGTAAGAAAGTGATGGTTGGTCGCAATGCCCTGTTGGCCAACAAACAAGCCGCTTCCCCGTGCCAAGTCCTTTTCTCCGTAGACCCAGACGTTGAAGTTTTGTTGCGTTTCGCCTCGGCGCAAACGAATAAACAAATTCTCAAGAACAATTCCGCGCTTTCCTGTCGTATACAGAAGCGTTCGCAAGAAAACTTTCGATATTCCGCCTTCGCTACTGTCTGGGCCGAAGAAAACGACCGTTGGCCGGGTCATCTTCAACGCCCCCTGCCGAAGGTGGGTCAGCCACAAAGTTGCGCCCGAAACAATCAAAGCAAGAACCGAAATTCCGATTGTTAAATATTCCATCTCAAGACCTTCATCGTTCGATGACTCAAAAAGTAAGATAAAATTTGTCGAAGCGGTGAAACCGCCGTCATGTGTATTTTTGCTCACATAGCCGCCGTTCCCGGCACTATCTCGTAACGGCGGCTTTCACCCCGCCACTGCCATAAACAATGCGCGCCTACTCCGGCTCATCCCTTCCGGAACGGTGTATGCCCGCCCAAGAGTTCGCTCATGTGCTCCACCTCTTCCCGCTCGGCTTCGAGATAGTCGGCGATCGCGGCGCGAAGGCCCGCATGGCGGATGTAATGGGCCGAGTGGGTCGTCACCGGCTCGTAGCCGCGGGCGAGTTTGTGCTGGCCCTGGGCGCCGGCCTCGACGACCGTCAGGCCTTGTTCGATCGCGAAATCGATCGCCTGATGGTAGCAGACCTCGAAATGCAGGAAGGGGTGGTCCTCGATGCAACCCCAGTTGCGGCCGTAGAGCCGGTCGGCGCCGATGAAGTTCAGCGCGCCGGCGATATAGCGGCCCTTGCGCCTTGCCATGATCAGGAGAGTGCGGTCCGCCATGCGCTCGGTGACGAGCGAAAAGAAACGGCGGTTGAGATAGGGCCGGCCCCATTTGCGCGCGCCGGTGTCCATGTAGAACTCGTAGAATGCATCCCAAGCGTCTTCGGTGAGATCGTCGCCGGTCAGCCAGACGATCTCGATATCGTTTTCCAGCGCCTTTGCCCGTTCCTTCCGCAGATCCTTGCGTTTGCGCGAGGAAAGCGTGTCGAGAAAATCCTGATAGGTCGAGAAGCCGCGATTGTAGAAATGGAACTGCTGATCCGTGCGGTGGAGCCAGTCGGCGTTTTCCATCAGGACGCGATCCTCGTCACGGAGGAAGGTCGCATGGGCCGAGGAAACGTTGGTCTGATCGCAATAGGCTTCGATGCCCTGGATCAGCCCGGCACGGAAGACGTTCGCGTTCTCGCCATGGCCGACGAGGAGCCGCGGTCCGCCGGCCGGCGTGAACGGCACTGAAAGCTGAAGCTTCGGATAATACCGTCCGCCGGCCCGCTGAAAGGCGTCGGCCCAGCCGTAGTCGAAGACATATTCGCCCTGGCTGTGCGTCTTGGCATAGGCGGGAGCGATGCCGCGAATTCCGCCGGTCTCGTCCTCAAGGATCAGATGCTGGGGAAACCACCCGGTTCGCTCGCCCACGCAGCCCGAGTCTTCGAGAGCTGAAAGGAAGGCGTGGGAGAGAAACGGGTTGGAGGGCCCGCGCGCCGCATCCGCAAGGCCGGCGTCGTTTTCCGCCAGCTTGTCCCAGATGGCGCTGTCGATCGCGTGGATGTCGTCCACGACCCGAAGGCTCAAGGAGACGGCTTCTTGGCGTGCGGCTTCGGTCATGGGGTTGAAATATGCGGGTGTTTGCACTGCGGCAACCGCTTCATATGGCCTCGGCCTCACTTATCCGGGAGTGTCGGCCTTGGGCAGGAAGCTCTCGAACGTGATCTGGTCGGAGTGGGCGAGGGCGTTGCGGGCCTCGTCCTCGGAACGGATGGTCCAGCAGAGAACCGGAATGCCGCGTCTCCGCAGGTCCTCGGTGAAGCGATTGGGAAGGTGTCGATGGTTGTAGGAGACAAAAGCGAAGCCTCGGCTCGCGACTGTCTCGTGTTGGTGAAGCGCCTGCGCATCGGCGCCTTCCGCAGTCAGTCCGACGGGCCGGTCGTTGACCGTCCGGCGGCATGACGCGACCAATTCGGGATCGAAACTCATCAGCGCGGCATGCGCGTCATAGGTTGCGAGACACTTGGCCACTACTGAGACAAAGGTTTCTCGATCGGTCGTGCCGCTGCTTTTCAATTCGATGAGCAATGGGACGCGGCCCGCGACGAGATCGAGAAGCTCGGCGAAGGTTGGAATGGTCTCCGCCGTTTCGCAGAGCTTGAGCCGGGTCAGGTCCGCTGCATCCAAAGAGACGACGTCGCCGTTGCGTCCCGTCAGCCGTTTCAGGTCATCGTCATGGAAGACGACCGGCACGCCGTCGCGTGAGAGCTGGAGATCGCATTCGATGCCGAAACCTTGGTCTATCGCGAGCTTCGCGGCTGCGAGTGAGTTTTCCGGCACCGCGCGATTGCCGTCATGGAGGCCGCGATGGGCATAGGGACGCGCCGACAACCAGGTGGGCGCGCCCGTTTTGGCGCTGCTCACTTCAGCTCGAACAGCGCTTCGATCTCGACCGGCGCATCCATCGGCAGGGAAGGAACGCCGACGGCCGAGCGTGAATGACGTCCGATATCGCCGAGGATCTCGACCATGAAGTCGGAGGCGCCGTTGGCGACCTTGTGCTGCTCGACGAAAGTGGGGTCGCTGGCGACGAAGACAGTCAGCTTCAGGAGGCGGCCGATCCGGTCCCAGTCGCCGTCGACAGCCGCTTTCGCCTGGGCGAGGATGTTGATGGCGCAGAGCTTGGCAGCCTTCTGGCCGTCTTCCAGCGAAACCTGGGCGCCGAGCTTGCCGGTCATCGGCAGCGAGCCGCCTTCCAGCGGAAGCTGACCGGAGGTCTGGAGGAGGGAGCCGAATGTGACGAAGGGTACGTAGTTCGCGGCAGGAGCTGCGGCCTGTGGCAGAGTGATCCCGGCTTGCGCCAACTGCGTTTCGATATTGTGAGTCATTCCTGATGCATCCATCTGTTGTCCCGGAGGCTTGGCCTGTATGAAAGAGATCTCCGGAAGATCGGCGATAGTTCCGAAGGCCTAGCCGAATGGCGCAATACACGAAAGAGCCAAGACGAATGACACGACTGAGATTGCGACCGTCTTCGGTAACCCTCGCGGCTTTGGCCGCCCTTTTTGCAGCGCCCCATGGGGCGTCCGCTATGGAGCTGTTTCCTCACCGTGCGGTCTACGATCTCGTATCCAGCGGCCAGCCGAGTTCGGATTTCGACTCGATCGACGGGCGTATCGTGGTTGAGGTCAAGCACGACAGCTGCGATGCCTACGAACTGGAATATCGGTTCGTCGCCCGGTTTGTCGGCAATCAGGAGCTGATCGTCGTCGACCAACAGATCGAACTCGACGAGGCGATCGACGGCAAGACGCTGGAATTCTCCAACGTATCGACGGTGGACGGCCTGCGCGATCAGGCCTCGATCGGCAAGGCGACGACGGGCGGCGGCAAGACCGAGGTGCGCTACGATCAGCCATCGGACAAGACGGTGGAGATCGGAGCGGCATCCTTCCCGATCTCGCACACGCGCAATCTTATCGAGGCGGCGAAGAAGGGTGAGTTCGTCTACGAGGCGCAGATATTCGACGGCGATCCCGAAGCCGAAAAGCAGACCCGTTCGACATCGATTATCTCGGATATGCCCGACGAGCCGGAGGTCGCGAGCAAGGATAGCGAAGACGGCAAGGCGGCCGAGGACAAGACGGGCAGCGAAGTGCTGGCAGGCCTCGACCGCTGGCGGATCAGCGAAGCTTATTACGATGAAACGGATAATACGGATTCCGAACCCGATTTTTCGACCAGCTACACACTTTACGAGAACGGCGTTTCCGACGCGCTGACGATGAATTTCGACGGCTATAGCCTGACCGGTTCGATCAGCGAATTCACGCCGCTGCAGGCGGCCGACTGCTCCGGCGAGCCGGTTGAAAAATAGACGGCCACACTTCATATAGCAACGGCGTGCCGATAGCTTCGCGTCTTGCCTTCTTGGCCGAGATGGGGTACCGGCGCGCTCATTCCACACACGGGAACGGATTTTTGCGTGCTTCTGACAGAGCCGTGAAGCTCCACCGGTGGCGATTTTCGCTTCTCCCGTGCCAGGTCAAACCGGAAAAGGCAGGATAAATGGCACTTCCAGAGTATTCCATGCGCCAGCTTCTCGAAGCCGGCGTTCACTTCGGTCACCAGACTCACCGCTGGAACCCGAAAATGTCGCCGTACATATTCGGCGCGCGCAACAACATTCACATTCTTGATCTGGCGCAGACGGTTCCGCTTCTGCACCGCGCCCTGCAGGCCGTGTCGGACACGGTCGCCCGCGGTGGTCGCGTGCTCTTCGTCGGCACCAAGCGCCAGGCCTCGGACATCATCGCCGACGCTGCCCAGCGCTCGGCCCAGTACTACGTCAATGCCCGCTGGCTCGGCGGCATGATGACGAACTGGAAGACGATCTCGCACTCGATCAAGCGCCTGCGCACGCTCGACGAACTTCTTGCCGGCGAAGCCCAAGGCTTCACCAAGAAGGAGCGCCTGACGCTCACCCGCGAGCGCGACAAGCTCGAGACCGCACTCGGTGGCATCCGCGACATGGGCGGTGTGCCGGACATGATGTTCATCATCGACACCAACAAAGAGTCGATCGCGATCGACGAGGCGCGCCGCCTCGGCATTCCGGTCGTCGCTGTCGTCGATTCGAACTGCGATCCAGCCCGCGTCGACTACCCGATCCCGGGCAATGACGATGCTTCCCGCGCCATCGCGCTTTACTGCGATCTGATCGCCCGCGCAGCCGTCGACGGCATTGCCCGCCAGCAGGGCGACTCGGGCATGGATATCGGCGAGATGGAAGACGCTCCGGCGGAAGTCATCGAGGAAGCCAAGTCGGAAGCCGAGGTTCCGGCTGACCAGCCGGGCGAAGCTCCGGTCGAGGAACAGCCGGTTGGGCAGGCTGCCCAGACCGCCGCAACGCCGGCAGGCTGAACTCGAAGGCCCAAGCGGGCATTCGATGATTCTTTGAGGCGCGCGGCTGATTTTTGAACAGATCGGCCCGCCCCGCAAACATTGCGGCGCACCCGTTTAGCGAAACGTGGTGCGCCATTCATATCCAAAAAGGACGATGAGATGGCTATCACCGCTGGCATGGTGAAAGAACTGCGCGAGAAGACCGGCGCAGGCATGATGGACTGCAAGACCGCGTTGAACGAAAACAACGGCGACATGGAAGCAGCGATCGACTGGCTGCGCACGAAGGGTATTGCGAAGGCTGACAAGAAGTCTTCCCGCACGGCCGCTGAAGGCCTGATCGGTGTGGCTTCCGAGGGCGGCACGGCTGTGGTCGTCGAGGTGAATTCCGAGACCGACTTCGTCGCCCGCAACGATGCGTTCCAGGCGCTCGTCCGCAATGTCGCCGAGGTCGCCCTGTCGACTGATGGCACGGTTGAAGCTGTCTCGAATGCTGGCTACCCCGGCTCCGACAAGGCTGTCGGCGACACGATCAAGGACCTGATCGGCACGATCGGCGAGAACATGCAGCTCCGCCGTGCGGCTCAGCTCACCGTCGCGGACGGAGCTGTTGCGACCTACATCCATAATCAGGTGGCTGACGGCGTCGGCAAGCTGGGTGTTCTGGTCGCGATCGAGACCGATGCGGACAAGGAGAAGATGGCGGCTTTCGGTCGTCAGGTCGCGATGCACGTCGCGGCGACCAATCCGCTTGCGCTTTCGCCGGATCAGGTCGATGCCGACGTCGCCGAGCGTGAGAAGGCTATCTTCTCCGATCAGGCGCGCGCTTCCGGCAAGCCGGAGAACATCATCGAAAAGATGGTGGAAGGCCGGATGCGCAAGTTCTATGAGGAGGTCGCACTCCTGAAGCAGAACTTCGTCATCAATCCCGACCTCACGGTCGAGAAGGCGCTCGAAGAAGCGGCGAAGTCCGCTGGCGGCACCGCGAAGATCACCGGTTATGTCCGCTTTGCCCTCGGTGAAGGCATCGAGCGCGAAGAGAGCGACTTCGCTGCTGAAGTGGCGGCAGCAGCAGGTCGCTGAGACCCCCGCTAAAATCGATGAAATCCTGAAGGGCGTCCGCTTCACAAGCGGGCGCCCTTCCTGTATCGCAAGGGCCGCTTCCCGCGGCGCGACCGTGCGGAACGAGAAATTCAATGCGGCTTCCATTGCAGGGCGCGGCGTTTCATCCGGATGCGAAAAGCCGGTGCGAAGCGGCCGCCGCCAGCGCGAGCGAGTGAACCATGGCGTCAGGCATCAAATATCGGCGGATCCTCTTAAAGGTGTCCGGCGAGGCGTTGATGGGCGATCAGGGGTTCGGAATCGACGTTTCCGTGGCGGACCGCATTGCCGCTGACATTCGCGAAGCCCGCGAGCTTGGCGTCGATATCTCGATCGTCATCGGTGGCGGCAACATCTTCCGCGGTGTCGCCGTGGCCTCGAAGGGCGGCGACCGCGTGACCGGCGATCACATGGGTATGCTGGCGACCGTCATCAACGCGCTGGCGCTGAGAACCTCTCTCGTTAAGATGGGTGTCGATGCGGTGGTGCTTTCCGCAATCGCGATGCCGGAGATCTGCGAGAGCTTCTCGCAGCTGAAGGCGCTTGCGCACCAGGCAGCTGGCCGCGTCGTGATCTTCGCCGGCGGCACAGGTAATCCGTTCTTTACTACTGATTCCGCCGGCGCGTTGCGCGCGGCTGAAATGGGTGCGGCGGCGCTCTTCAAGGCGACGCAGGTCGACGGCATCTATTCCGCCGATCCGAAGAAGAACCCGGATGCGGTTCGCTACGACCATCTCACCCATGACGACGTGCTGAACCAGGGACTCGCCGTCATGGATGTAGCCGCGGTGGCGCTGACGCGGGAGAATAAAATTCCTATCGTCGTCTTCTCCATCCACGAGAAGGGCGAACTGGCGCGTATATTGTCAGGGGGAGGGCGCTCGACCATCGTCAATGACTGACATGGCGGCGAGGAAACTCCGAACTAGAATGAATATGGGAGCGGCGCGATGGCCGATTTTGACTTCGACGATATGAAACGACGCATGGACGGGGCGATCCAGTCCTTCAAGGGCGATCTGGCCGGTCTGCGGACCGGGCGCGCCTCGCCGAACCTGCTCGATCCGGTCATGGTCGATGCCTATGGCACGCAGATGCCGATCAATCAGGTCGCCAATATCTCGGTTCCCGAAGCGCGCCTCGTGAGCGTGACGGTTTGGGACAAGCAAATGGTTGGTAAGGTCGAGCGTGCAATTCGCGAGAGCAATCTTGGCCTCAATCCGGTGACCGACGGGACGACGCTCCGTATCCCGCTGCCGGAGCTCAACGAGCAGCGGCGTAAGGAACTGGTGAAGGTTGCCCAGCAATATGCCGAACAGGCAAAGGTTGCCGTCCGTCACGTTCGCCGCGATGGCATGGACAGCCTGAAGAAAATGGAAAAGGACGGCGACATCGGCCAGGACGACAACCGGCAGATGTCCGAACAGGTCCAGAAGATGACGGACGACGCGGTGAGCGAGATCGACAAGACACTCGCCGCGAAGGAACAAGAGATCATGCAGGTCTAGCCGGTTTTGTCCGGGATCGAATGAGACCTGAACCGAATCGAGAAGGATCGAGCCCCGTGCGACATCCCCGACACGTCGCCATCATCATGGACGGCAATGGACGCTGGGCGCGGGCTCGAGGGCTGCCGCGCAGCGTCGGCCATCGCCGTGGTGTGGAGGCCGTTCGGGCGACGGTGAGAGCGGCCGGCGAACTCGGTATCCAATACCTGACACTGTTCGCCTTTTCATCCGAGAACTGGAGCCGTCCACCCGAAGAGGTCGATGAGCTTCTTGGCCTGTTGAAGATGTTCATTCGACGCGATCTCGCCGATCTTCACAAAGAAGGCGTCCGGGTCAGGATCGTCGGGGCCCGCGAAAATCTCCAGCCGGATATCCTGTCGCTTCTCGAAGAGGCAGAAAACCTCACGCAGCACAACGACCGTCAGACTCTTGTTGTCGCGTTCAACTATGGTGCGCGCGACGAGATCGCCCGCGCGGTGAAGGCGATCGCTCACAAAGTCGCCGCCGGCGAACTAGACGCGAATACAGTCGACGATGAAGCGGTGACTGCGCATCTCGATACGGTAGGCATTCCCGATCCCGATCTCATTATCCGCACCAGCGGCGAGATTCGGCTCTCGAATTTCCTACTCTGGCAGGCGGCCTATTCCGAATTCGTCTTCATGCCGATGAACTGGCCGGAATTCGACAGAGATGCTCTGGAAGCAGCAATCGGGGAATACGCCTCGCGCGACCGTCGGTTCGGGGGATTGTCCCGCGAAATCGCATCCTAATTGATCCTGGATGGCAGAGCTGATCAACCGCCTCAAGGCGATCAAGACCTGGGGCGACCTCAAATCGCGCGTTCTGTCGGCGATCCTTCTTATCATTCTGGTTGTCGTCCTGACGGTGATCGGCGGCTTCCCATTCCGGATTCTGTGCGCCGTCATTGGCGTCATCGTCTTCGACGAGTGGTCACGGATCACGAGATCGTCTCGGCGGGCGGGGCCGATCCATCCGTTCGCGAAGCGCTGTCTTTATCTGACCCTGCTCTTGTTTCTCTTCGGACTCAACGGAATCGCGCTCGCCGTTCTCGGCGCGGGCATGGCCTTCATCGCCTTCGTAGACCGCAACGAGCGGCGAGCGGTCTGGACACTCGGAGGCCTACTTTATGCAGCGCTTGCCTCACTGCCTCTCGGCTTTCTGCGATCGGACGATCTGACCGGACTGATAGCGATCGGATTTGTCGCGATCATCGTATGGGCGACGGATATCTTCGCCTATTTCACCGGCCGCAGTATCGGCGGGCCGAAACTCATGCGCTCGATCTCGCCCAACAAGACGATTTCCGGTGCACTCGGCGGGCTGGCAGCCGGCGTGATCTTTGCCGCAATCTATCTCGCCATCGTCGCCCCCGAGGTGAATTTCGCACTCCTGGCGCTGGCGTCGGGGCTCTCGTTCCTAGGACAGTGCGGCGATCTCTTCGAATCCTGGATAAAGCGGCGTTTCGGCGTGAAGGATGCCGGCCGGATCATCCCGGGCCATGGCGGTGTCATGGACCGGATCGACGCGCTGATCTTCGCCGCGGCCGCCGCATTTCTGGTCGGAGCACTCAATGGCGACTTCTTTGAGCCCGCTCTCGGCCTTTTCGGCCAATGACGCTTTCGAAGTTATTCCAGGATCGCTAGAAAGCGGCTCATCGGCGCAATCGAATTTTACGTGACGATGATGTAAGCGTCGACGCACGCCACGCGTTTCAGCCGGCCTTCGCGTGTCTTCCGTCCGAAAGCGCCATGACCTGGCAGGCATGGTCATGATGGTGGCTAGTTTCGGGCATTAAAACTGAGCCATAAGGGTATGACGCTACGGCGACAATCCTTCGAGCCTCGGCTCACACGGGATCATGAGGAGTCTTCGATGGAAAACGGGATCGGTCTGGGAGCGCTCTGGAATGGCGGTCTCATCTATATCATTCCGTTCCTGTTCGTCCTGACGATCATCGTCTTCTTCCACGAACTCGGCCATTATCTCGTCGGACGCTGGAGCGGAATTCGCTCCCTCGCTTTTTCCGTCGGTTTCGGACCGGAGCTATTCGGGGTGACTGACAGGCGTGGCACCCGGTGGAAGCTTTCGGCCATTCCGCTCGGCGGCTATGTCAAGTTTTTCGGTGATGAGAGTGCGGCGTCGACGCCAGACCGCGAGGCGGTCGATGCGATGACGGACGCAGAGCGACGCGAGGCCTTCCCGACCGCATCGGTCGGCCGGCGTGCCGCGACCGTCGCGGCGGGACCCATCGCCAACTTTATCCTGGCGATCGTGATCTTTGCCGGCGTTGCCTTCGTAAACGGTCGGACGGTCGCCGATCCGATCGTCGCGGATGTCGTCGCCGACTCGCCTGCTGAGGCTGCGGGTTTCGAGGCCGGTGATCTGATCAAGGCGATCGACGGTCAAACAGTTACGTATTTCTCGGATCTCCAGAATTATGTCAGCGGACACGGCGAAAATCCGATCGTCGTCACGGTCGATCGCGACGGCCGTTCGTTGCAGCTCGATGTGACCCCGAAGATCGAGGAACGCGACGACGGTTTCGGCAAGACCTACAACATACCGGTCATCGGGCTGATCGCGAGCGGCGAAGCGTCGGCCTTCCGCACCGAGGAATTGGGACCTATCCAGGCGGTCGGTTATGGCGTGGAGCAGACATGGTTCGTCACCACGCGGACCGTACACTTCATCGGACAGGTGATTACGGGTGGGCAGAATGCCGATCAGATCGGCGGTCCGATCCGCATCGCGCAGGTTTCGGGCGAGGTTTCCAATCTAGGCCTTGGCGCGCTGCTCAATCTGGCCGCTCTGCTTTCGGTCTCGATCGGATTGTTGAACCTGTTGCCGATTCCCATGCTCGATGGTGGCCATCTCCTGTTCTATGCCTTCGAAGCGATCCGCGGGCGCCCACTAAGCGAGGGCGTTCAGGAAGTCGGGTTCCGGATCGGTCTCGGCCTCGTCATGATGTTGATGGTGTTTGCTTTCTGGAACGATCTCTCAGGGCTGACTTGACGGACTCCCTGCGACGAGGGGCTTAAGCATTGGTTCACCATGACCAAAGCACCCGTGTTGTGAGAGCAACGCCGTTTCCAAAACGTCAACGGACTTGGGCGAGTTTGCTTGCGTGGCATGACGAAGTGGATACAAAAGGCCCGATGTCCGCGAGTGATGACCAATGGTCAATGACGGGAAGGTATGTGAGTCTATGAAGGCTGGACAAAACAAACTGCGAGCCTCGCTCTCGGCTGCATGTTCGACGGCAGCTTTGGCGCTGGCCGTTGTCGGTTTGCAGGCAGCTTCGATCAGTCTCGCCGAAGCCGCCGTCGTCAACCGAATCGACGTGCGCGGCAATTCCCGAGTCGAAGCCTCGACGATCCGCAGCTTCAGCCAGATCCAGACAGGCACGAACGTGACCGAAGCCGATCAGGACGCGATCGTCCAGCGGCTCTTCTCGACCGGCATGTTCTCGGATGTGCGCGTCAGCCAGTCCGGCGGTACTCTGATCATCGACGTTTCCGAGAACGCCGTCGTCAATCAGGTTCTTTTCCAGGGCAATTCCAAGCTGAAGGACGAGCAGCTCGACACCCTCGTTCAGACCAATCCGAGCAGCGCCTTTTCGCAGAGCCAGGTCGATGCCGATGTGCAGCGCATTCGCGAGGCCTATGCCAATATCGGCCGCAGCGACGCCCTCGTGAACGCGCAGGTCCAGCGACTTGGTCAGGGCCGCGTCAACGTCATCTATACGATGCAGGAAGGTGACCGCACGAAGGTCGCGCAGATCAACTTCGTCGGCAATAACTTCTACGGCGATTCGCGCCTCAAGCAGGTGATCGCGCTTCGCGAGAGCGGCATTCTGAGCTGGCTCCAGCGCAACGATGTCTATTCCGAAGAGGGACTGCGCTCCGACGAAGAGAAGCTGCGCCGCTTCTACTATAACCGCGGTTTCGCCGATTTCCGGATCATCTCCGCGAATGCCCAGCTCGACCCGGAGCGCAACGCTTATTTCGTCACCTTCACGGTCGACGAGGGTGAGCGCTACACCTTCGGCAACATCACGATCGACTCGACGATCGCCGAGGTTGACTCCGAAGCACTCTACAGCGAACTCGAAACCGATGCCGGCGAGGTTTACAGCGCCGAAGACGTCGAAGAATCCATCGTCAATCTCACCGATCGTCTCGCCGGTTCGGGCTTTGCTTTCGCGCAGGTTACGCCGCGCGGCAATCGCGACTTCGCGAGCCGCACGATCGGCGTCAATTACGTGATCGACCAGGGGCCGCGCGCCTATGTCGATCGCATCGAGATCCGTGGTAACGAGAAAACCCGCGACTACGTCATCCGTCGTGAGTTCGATGTTTCCGAAGGTGACGCCTTCAATCAGGTCCTGATCCAGCGCGCCAAGCAGCGTCTGGAAGATCTCGGTTATTTCGAAACGGTCAACGTCTCCACCGCGCCGGGCGCTGAGCCCGACCGTGTGATCGTTATCATCGACGTCGTCGAGAAGCCGACGGGCGAGCTCTCCATCGGTGGTGGTTATACGACCGGCGGCGACAGCGAGGGGCCGGTTGCCGAGATCGGCGTAACCGAGCGCAATTTCCTCGGGCGTGGTCAGTTCATCAAGGTTTCGGCCGGTTTCGGTGCCGAATCGCGCAGCTACAATCTGTCCTTCACCGAACCGTACTTCCTCGGTCAGCGCCTTGCCGTCGGCTTTGACATCTATCGTTCCGAATCGACCGCCGGCGATTACGATACGATGCGCACCGGCGGTGATATTCGCGTTGCGGCGCCGATCACCGAGAATCTGACTGCTCAGGTCGCCTATAACTACAAGGAAGAAGAGTTCGGCGACGATATCGGTCTCGATCTTCCCCAGCCCGACAATGGCAACCGTTTTGAAGATGCCGATGGCGATCCGATCCGCAGCACCTGCGGAAATCCGAATCCGGCGGCCTTCGTTAACGCCTTCGGCGTCAACGTCGTAGACGACAACAACGATGTCGCGCGCGCTCCGAACTTCACCGATTCGCCGATCATCAACGAGGCGATCTGCGACAGCCCGTACTCGACGTCTTCGGTATCGTACTCGCTTGTCTACAACACGCTGGACAATTCCCAGCAGCCGCGGGAAGGCTTCTTCCTCCAGGCAGGGCAGGAATATGCGGGTCTCGGCGGCGACGCTGAGTTCCTGAAGACGACCGGTAAGGCGAGCGCGTTCACGCTGATCAGCGAAGAATACGATCTGATCGGTTCGGTCTCAGCAACCGGTGGTCATGTGACCACGATCGGTGGCGACGACCTGCGTGTCTTCGACAACTTCTTCAAGGGCAAGGATCTTGTCCGAGGCTTTGAATCGAAGGGTCTCGGTCCGCGCCAGAACGGCGTCTCGATTGGTGGTACGCAATATGCCGGAGCGCAGGCAGAGGCGACGTTCCCGCTGCCCCTCCTGTCTCGCGATCTTGGCTTCCGCGGTGCGCTCTTTGCGGATGCCGGCACGCTCTGGGGTAGCCAGTTCGAGAACGTCGCCGGTGTCGTCGGTACAGATGCATCGCTTCGCGCATCGGTTGGTGTCGGCCTGATCTGGGATTCGCCCTTCGGTCCGCTTCGCGTCAATTACGCCGAGCCGCTCGCGAAGGAAGACTTCGACGAAACGGAAGAATTCTCCTTCGGCTTCTCCTCGCGCTTCTAAAGCGCTAAGGACACATCATGCGAACGCGGCCGTTTCGCTTTGCGAAGCGGCCGCTTACGTTTGGTGGAACAGATGATTGAGGTTGGGAAGGCGTCATGGCTGCAGCCGAATTCTTCCCTCGCGGTGATGGAAAGACGATCGCTGAGATCGCGGAATTTCTAGGCGCCGAGATTCGCAACGCTCCCCACTGGGACCGGCGTATTACAGGAATTGCTTCGCTGGACGAGGCAGGCCCCGACGACATCGCGTTCTTCGACAATGTCCGATATGCCGATAACCTGCATTCGACGCGGGCTGGATGCGTCATCCTCTCCGAGCGCTACGGTTCCCGAGGCGTTCCGGAAGGAACCGCTGCCCTTGTAACGAAGCGGGCAGACCAGGCTTTCGCGAGCATCGGACGCATCCTGTTTCCCTCTGCGCTCGCTCCTCAAGCGATTTCCGGCGAAACGAGCGTTTCCGACCGCGCCTCCGTCGATGCGTCGGCACGGCTTGAGGCTGGCGTCATCGTCGAGCCGTTCGCGGTAATCGGGCCCGATGTAGAGATCGGGTCCGGCACGATTATCGGGGCCAATACCACCGTTGCGTCAGGATGCCGGATCGGGCGAGACTGCCGCATCGGCGCGAATGTTTCCCTGTCTCATACGCTGATCGGCAATCGGGTCATTATCCATCCGGGCGTGCGGTCCGGTCAGGACGGTTTCGGCTATGTGGCTGGGCGGCGAGGGCTGGAAAAGACGGTCCAGATCGGCCGCGTCGTCATTCAGGATGAGGTGGAAATCGGCGCCAATACGACGATCGACCGTGGCGCGATTCGCGACACGATCATCGGCGAGGGTACGAAGATCGACAATCAAGTTCAGGTCGCCCACAACGTCGTCATCGGACGGCATTGCGTTATTGTCGGCCAGGTCGGGCTTTCAGGCAGCTGCACGCTGGAGGACGGCGTGATGATCGGCGGTCAGTCCGGCGTCAACGGCCACGTCACGGTTGGGCGGGGAGCCCAGATTGCAGCTGTGTCCACCGTTCAGGGCGATGTGCCTCCCGGCGCGCGATGGGGCGGTGTGCCGGCAAAACCCGTGAAGGAATGGTTCCGTGAGATCATGACGGTCACGGAATTGGCGAAGAAGAGACGATCCGCAGGAAACAGAGATGAGTGACGCGCCCAAGGTGCTGGAAAGCGCCGATGTTATGAAAATCATGGAGGTGCTGCCGCACCGCTACCCGTTCCTGATGGTCGACCGGATCATCGAGATCGATGGCGACCGGTCGGCGATCGGCATCAAGAACGTGACCGCGAACGAGCCGCATTTCATGGGGCATTTCCCCGGTAATCCGGTGATGCCGGGCGTCCTGATCATCGAAGGCATGGCTCAGACGGCAGGCGCGATCTGCACCATGAGCAAGGGTGAGACGAAGCCGGCCGTCGTCTATTTCATGACGATCGACAACGCCAAGTTCCGCAAGCCCGTGGTTCCAGGCGACCGCCTCGAATATCACTGCGTCCAGTCGAAGAAGCGCGGCAATATCTGGAAATTCGATTGCATCGCGAAGGTGGACGGTGCGAAAGTTGCCGAGGCGACGGTCAGCGCGATGCTCGTACCACACGAAGAGGTCGCATGACCCAGCAGAGCGAGATCGGCGAGACGTCGATTCACCCGACATCGGTCATTGAGGACGGGGCGGATATCGGACCCGGCTGCGAAATCGGCCCGTTCTGCCATGTCGGGCCTCAGGTGCGGCTGGGTGCAGGCTCGCGTCTGCGGTCCCATGTCATCCTCTGGGGCAATACCGAGATCGGCGAGAACGCGCAGATCTGGCCATTTGCCTCCATCGGCCACGCGCCGCAGCATCTGAAATATCGCGGCGAGGACACCCGGCTGATCATCGGCAAGAATGCGCTGATCCGCGAGCATGTCACGATGAATCCTGGCACGATTCAGGGCCATTCGGAAACGCGGATCGGTGACAACTGCTCGTTTTTCACGGGCGCGCATGTCGCGCACGACTGCATTGTCGGGAACAATGTCACGCTGATCAACAATGTGATGCTGGCCGGCCATTGCACCGTTGGGGACTTCGCGACCATTGCCGGTGGTTCAGGTATTCACCAGTTCACCCGTGTCGGTCATCATGCCTATATCGGCGGTCTCGCCGCGGTTGAGGGCGACGTGATTCCGTTCGGCATGGTGCTCGGAAACCGCGCCTATCTCTCGGGTCTCAACGTGATCGGCATGAAACGCGCCGGCTTCAACCGCGATGCTGTGCGCAATGTGCGGCGCGCCTATCGTATGCTTTTCTCCTTCGACCAGACCTTCAAGGAGAACCTCGACGAGGTGACCCAGGAGTTCCCGGAAGACCCGCTGGTCAATGACGTTCTCGGCTTCATCCGCTCCGGCGGCGACCGTTCGCTCTGTACGCCGCGTCACGCGCCGAGTGCCTGACGGAAAGATGGACGAGGGCCCGCGCGAGCGTCTGGGGATCGTTGCGGGCGGTGGTGGATTGCCGATGATCGTCGCCAATGCCGCGATCGAAAAGGGCATGGAGCCGATATTCGCGCTTTTCTCCGATGGCCTGACGAATGCTTCCATCGAGGGCCATTCCCGCTCTTTCTCATGGGGACGAACGGGCGATGCGATTGAATGGCTGAAGGCCGAGGGTGCCCGAAAGCTGGTCTTCTGCGGGACGATTTCGAGCCGTCCGGATTTCCGGTCGATCCTGCCGTCTCTCAAGACACTGAAACGTCTGCCGCGCGCCTTCAGGATCGTGAAGGGCGGGGACGACAGGCTGCTCCGAAATCTTTCTCGCTATCTCGAAAGCGAAGGCTTCGATCTTTTGCCAGTCCAGGCGATCGCGCCGGAACTGCTTGCGCCTGAAGGTGTGATGACCGTACGAGCACCGAATGCCGAAGAGGAAGCGGCCCTTTCACTTGCACATCGGGCTGCGACGGCGCTCGGCGTCCTCGACGCGGGGCAGGCAGTGATAGCGTCGAACGAACGGATCATCGCCATGGAGGGGATCGAGGGAACGCGTGCGATGATGCGTCGGGTCGCCGAATATCGGGCCGCTCGAAAGATCGGGCGTGGCGAGCGGCTCGCGCTGGTCAAGGCTGTGAAGCCGGAGCAGGATCGGCGTTTTGACCTGCCGAGCATCGGCGTCCAGACGATTGACGATGCGGAAGCCGCCGGTATCACCGCGATTGGTGTGTCGGCTCGGGAAAGCCTGATCCTCGGTCTGGACGACGTACTCGACCGGGCGAACCACGCCGGGCTCGCGATCAAGGGGTTGGTCGGCCAGCATATAGCGGATGGTGAGACGCCATGACTAAGATCGCCTTCATCGTGGGCGAACCCTCCGGCGACCGGATCGGCGCCGATCTCATCGCTCATCTCAGAACGAAGCTCGACGACCGGTTGGAAGTCTTCGGTCTCGGCGGTGAAGCGATGGAAGCGGAGGGGCTTCAAAGCCTCTTCGACATCGAGGAACTCTCGATCATCGGCATCGGCGCCATCGTAGCGCGTCTGCCGCAGTTGATGCGCCGGGTTTCACAGACAGCGAAGGCGGTGATCGACGCGGAGCCGGACGCGCTTGTCGTGATTGACAGCCCGACGTTTTCGCATCGGATCGCCAAGAGGCTGCGCAAGGCGAAACCGCACATCCCCATCATCAACTACATTCCGCCGACGGTCTGGGCGTGGCGCGAGGAGCGCGCTGAGAAAATGCGTGGTTACATCGATTACGCGATCTGCACCTTCCCGTTCGAGCCGGATTTCTACAAGCGGCTGAATGGCCCGCCGGCGACTTATGTCGGCCATCCGATTCTGACGGAGCCGCATCTAGCGCCGCTTCTGGATATGCCGCTCGGGACAAGGCCGCCGAACAATCCGCCGCGTTTGATCATTCTGCCAGGATCGCGACGCGGGGAAATCGATCGGCTGCTCGATGATTTCGGCAAGACCTTCCAGCGGCTGAACGAGATGCTGCCCGGCATCGAAGGCGCCATCCCGACATTGCCGCGCCATCGGGCGCGAATCGAGACCGAAGTTTTCAAGTGGAAGCATCAGCCGAAGATCGTCACCGGCCATGACGAGCGGTGGGCTGCCTTCGCTTCGGCGGACGCCGCGCTTGCAGCTTCAGGAACGGTGTCGCTGGAACTGGCGCTTGCGGGCATTCCGATGGCACTCGCCTATCGCCTCGATCCGATCGGCTACCGCTTCCGCCATCTGATCACGGCCTGGACGGCGGCACTGCCGAATTTCATTGCCGGCCATCCACTCGTGCCGGAGCACTTCCACGAGATCGTGCGGCCCGAGCATCTGGCGCGGCGGATGGAGCGCCTGCTCACCGACACGCCGGAGCGCCGCGCGCAGATCGAGGGCTTCAAGGACATCCGCGACAAGATGACGATCGACCGCGCGCCCGGCGAGGCGGCGGCTGAGATCGTTCTGCGAATGTTGCGATAAACAGGGCCTTCTTATCCCTGCGGTAGACGCGGCTTCTTCGCCGCAATGTCGGGATGCTCTTCGAAGAAGCGGTTCGCCCAGCCGACGAGCTTGGGTGCGTCCTTCGCGGCCTTGCCTTCGAAGCGCAGGTCCATCCAGCTGACGAGGGCGGCGAGGGCGCAGTGGCCGAGGCCAACATCCTCGCCGAGGTCCTCCAGATGCTCTTCGAGCCATTTCAGTCCACGGTCCGCCTTACCCATCTGGCGGTCGGTCCAGGCGGAATGGCGCTTTTCTTCGGGACGATAGCGGACCTCGTAGACGCAGAGGGCCAATGCATCGGTCACGCCGGTGACCGCGGCATCGAAGGTTCTGATCTTCCGGAAGCCCTCGACGGTTTGCGGGATCAACTGATTGCCGGTCATGCGGTCGAGGACCTCGCAGATAACCGAGCTGTCGAAGACGGCCTCTCCATTATCGAGGATCAGGGCCGGGACTTTGCCGAGCGGATTGTTGGCGTTGAGAAGGTCCGAATTGTCGATGAAATCGACAGTCTCGATGTCCAGGTCGATGCCGGCGACGACGCCGGCCATCCGAACCTTGGCAACGAATGGCGAAGCAGGTGCACCCAAGAGCCGCATGGTCGATCTCCTCCAGGCCGGGCAATCGCCGGCGCGTGTTCACTGATTAGGAGCGAGCGACGGCATCCCTCTCGCGCTCGCCTTTCGGGGAGAGAGGATAGGGAGCGGGACCGGAGCGTAAAGCGGAAAGTCCGATCGGCCTATTTCGAAACGTAACCGTATCCGGTGCGAGCTTCCGGCGGGAAGCGGCGCAGCGACTGGCAGTTCGCGCCGTAGACATGCCATTCGTCGAGACCGAGGACACATCCTTCGGCTCGCCAGGATTTGACCGGCGAGAACATGCCGACCCAGCCGCCTGCGGCCGCATACCCCATCGGATGCTCGATGATGTAGTAGATCGTGCGGCGTTGATGGTCGGAGATCAGCGCCGTGCCCTGGCACCAGCGACGCTCGATCGGCTGGGGCGAGGGGATCTGGTCCGCCAAAATCTGCGGCGCGTAAGCCTTCTCGTGCATGTTCGAGAATTCGAGGATTTCGAGCTTGGCCTCCAGCACCCGCGGGGCGCCATACTCGAACTGATCCTCGACCTCGGCGAGAACATCCGGATTGTCGCAATAAGGTACGAGCGCTTCGACCCGTGGAGCAGGAGCCATCTGAAGGTCGGCGGCAGCTGCGCTGCCGGCCAGTGCGCTCAGAGCCATCGCTGCTGCAAGAAATCCGGTGGTGATCTGACGCATCGGTCCGTCCATTCGCTGATCCGCAATCTTCTGAAGACGATAGCATGCGTGAGGGGCGTCATGCGGCGTCGAACTGGCTTACTTGAGCTTAAAAACTCGGCCTGTTGCTGATCCGTCTCGCTCGAGAGCCGGAAGGAGCCGATCGACGATCGTCTGTGCTTCGTCTGCAAATACGAATGGAGGATTGATGACGGCGAGACCCGTTCCCAGAAAACTTTCGGTCTCAGCTTCCTCTGCGGAGATCCGGGCCTCGACCGACAATGCTTCGTCCGGTGCCATGGCTGCGATGCCCGAAAGCAGCTTTTCCACGAGCGCTTTGCGCTTGATCGGATACCAGACTGCGTAGATGCCGCCGCGCCAGCGGGCGAGGGCCTTTTCCAGTCCTGTAAGGATATCGTCCACTTCGCTCGTCTTCTCGAAAGGCGGATCGATCAGAACGAGGCCGCGCTTTTCCTTCGGTGGCAAGTGGGCACCGAGGGCGAGCCAGCCGTCGAGTGCGATTGCCTTCACCTGAACGTCGCCGGCGAAGAGCTCGCGGAGCGCGATGCCATCCTCGGGGTGAAGCTCGTAGGCTGACAATCGATCGGTCTCGCGAAGGCAGCGGCGCGCGATGAGCGGTGAGCCGGGATAAAAGCCATTCACCAGATCAGGCTCGATTGCGTCGAAGTAGTCGGCGAGCAGCGGTACGTTTCTTAGCTCTGCGTTTGCCGTGATCTTCAGGATGCCCGCTTGCGACTCGCCGGTCCGGGACGCTTCGCTGGAATTGAGGTCGTAGCGGCCACGGCCAGCATGGGTATCGAACACGCGGAAAGGCTTATCCTTACGCTTCATATAGGCAATCAGCCGCGTCAGCAGGGCGTGTTTGACCACATCCGCGAAGTTTCCGGCGTGAAAGGCGTGGCGATAGTTCAAGCAAATGCTCCGAATGTCGGGAAACCGTCCCGCAAACCTTAGCGCCTCAAGACGAGTGGTTCCCGCTTTTGCACGGATGGCTACGCTGCGTTCAAGGCCCTGGCAGAGGGGGCGAGGCAGACCACATCCTTTTCAAACAGAACCGTGCACTGCACAATCAAACCAAGTGGAGGCTTGAAATGGCTACTCCGAAACTCTTTGAACCTTTCGATCTCGGGCCGAACCGGCTCGCCAACCGCGTTGTCATGGCGCCGCTGACCCGCTCGCGCGCCGACGATGTCGATACGCCAAAGGACATGCACGTAACCTATTACCGCGAGCGTGCGGGAGCGGGGCTCATCATTTCCGAGGCGACGCAGATTTCCAAGGAAGGCAAGGGCTATGCCTGGACGCCCGGCATCTACGCGGACGCCCATGTCCGCGCCTGGAAGCGCGTCACCGATGCGGTGCATGCTGAGGGCGGCAAGATCTTCATGCAGCTCTGGCATGTCGGGCGAATTTCGCATCCCGACCTGCAGGACGGTGGTGCGCTCCCCGTCGCGCCGTCGGCGGTGAAACCCGAGGGCAAAGCCTTCACGGAGGATGGCTTCAAGGACATCCCGACGCCGCGCGCTCTTGAAAAGGACGAGCTGCCGCGCGTCATCGAGGACTATGTGAAGGCCGCCGAGAATGCCAAGGCTGCCGGCTTCGACGGCGTGGAGGTCCATTCGGCCAATGGGTACCTGCTCGACCAGTTCCTGCGCGACAGCACGAACAAGCGCGAGGACGAATATGGCGGCTCGATCGAAAACCGTATGCGATTCCCGCTGGAGGTCGTCGATGCAATCGTGAAGGTCTGGGGACCGGAACGCGTTGGTATCCGCATTTCGCCGGTCAGCGGAGCAAACGATATCGAGGATTCAGATCCCGAAAGCCTGTTCACGGCTTATGCTCAGGCACTGGGGGAGCGAAAGCTGGCCTATCTCCATGCTGTTGAAGGGCAGCTTCGTGCCGATCGCGATGTCGGACCCTTCGACACGGATACGTTGAAGGACGTGTTCGGCGGCATCTACATGGGCAATAATGGATATGACGAAAACATCGCATCCGACCGCCTGGAATCGGGCAAGATCGACCTCGTCTGCTTCGGTCGTCCGTTCATCTCGAACCCCGATTTCGTGACCCGGCTGAAGCTTGGTGCACCGCTGAACGAATGGGACGAGAGCACCTTCTACGGCGGCGACGAGAAGGGATATATCGACTATCCTGCGCTGAGCGATGAGGAAAAGGCGCGGTTCGCAAACGCCGCCTGATC
The DNA here is from genome assembly GCF_040239565.1 of Fulvimarina thalattae. NCBI lineage: Bacteria > Pseudomonadati > Pseudomonadota > Alphaproteobacteria > Hyphomicrobiales > Aurantimonadaceae > Fulvimarina > Fulvimarina thalattae. The sequence continues at coordinate 140,947 of NZ_JBEHWS010000005.1, read as the reverse complement.
GCGGCGTCGGCCATCGTTCGACCAAAAATGATGTGGGTGTCGCTCTGGCGCCAGCACAGGAAAAGGCATCGCGACGACCGTCGTGGTGCCTTTTTCGCGATCTGGCTGAACAATTCCGTGAATGGGCCGAATTGCATGGGTGCCGGTAAGTTGGGCGAAAGTGTCTCGGTCTACTCTTGCGCGGTCAGGACGCGGTCCGGTTCCGCGTCGAGCGTCTCGCGAGCATGTCATGTTAACGACTTTCAGCACCTATCAGCTTTATACGCGCGATTCCGCGCGGACGATGGAGCGGATCGCGGCCGATCCGGTCAACAAACGGGAAGCGGAGTATTACCGGGCGAATATCGGAAACGTCACGACGCTCGACGAGTTCATGGACGACTACCGGCTCTATTCCTACGCCATGACGGCGTTCGGAATGGCCGATCAGATCGATTCGCGCGGTCTTATCAGGAAGGTTCTGGAGAGCGATCTTTCCGATCCGAAAAGCCTTGCGAACAAGCTCGCCGACGAGCGCTATCGCGATCTTGCGAAGGCCTTCAACTTTCAGCCCACGGAAGAGGCGAAAGAGCCGTCGGCGCAGATGGTGTCTCAGCTCGACCGAACGGTCGATGCATACAGCACCTCTAGCGTTTCAGCTGCGAACGCTCTCAAATCTCAGATCGACAACTACCGAACCAAGCTCAACGAAGTTTCAAATGTCGACGAGTTTCTGAAGTCGGACGTTCTATACAAGACCGCGATGTCCGCTGCCGGTCTGGACGAGTCACTTTTTCTGAAGAGCTATATTCGCTCGGTTCTTGTCGGCGAGGTCGATCTTGGCACGCTGGAGGATTGGAAAAAGAGTCCGGGCACCTTTGGGATGAAGCGGGCGCTCGCGGAACTTCAGGGAATGTTCAATTTCGAGGCCGACGGTTCGGTGGGCGCATCGGGGCTGCAGTCAGAACTGGAAGTCAACGACACGATCAATTCCCTGTATGAAAACAAGGGACTTCTGGGAACACTTGCTTCGACCAATAACGACATCGAATATTGGAATTTGCGCGCCGACAGCATCACGACAGCCGATCAGCTCACTCAGGATCCCCGCATGCTGCAGGTCGCCTTGCGGTCCTTCGGAATCGATGCGGATATCCAGTCGTCGACCTTCGTCTACCAAATATTGACGAGCGATCCTGCCGATCCGGACAGCAAACTGAACAAGATGCCTGAAGGAACAGAGCTTCAAAAGACGATCAAACAGCAATACGCGGCCTTCCGCAATGCATTTCAGTTTGCTGCAGACGGTTCTCTCGCTTCCGGTGCGACGTCGATGCAGACTGAAGCGGCGGAACACAGCATGCTCAATGACTTTGTGGAGAAAAACAGCGCGCGGACCGGCTCCAGGAACCGTATGGCGACAATCGACTACAAGGTTGCCATCAGTGACGTTCGTACAACCGCTCAATTCATCCGCGATCCGCGCGTCTTCGAGTACGCGCTGAAAGCATTCGGCATCGATCCGCAGAGCGTTTCCAAGACGGATATCGTCAAGGTTCTGCGTAGCGATCCGGGTGACCCGAATTCCTTCGCGGTCAAGAGCAAGGATCCGCGTTTCCTGGAGCTTGCGAAGGCGTTTAACTTCGGCACCGACGGCAAGATCATGACGCGCCGCGTCGCGCAAGAGTCGAGCGAAGTGAAGGACACGATCGATCGTTATGCCGACAGCTTTGGCTTTGACGGCAAAAAGAGCGAACTAGACAAACTACTCATTGCGAACGAAACCAGTGACTATCGCTTCGCTATAAACGATGTCGCCTCGGTCGAGGATTTCGTCTCGAACAAGACTCTCGTTTCGTATGTTACGCGGGCCTTTGACATCGAGGACCTCAAACTCACAAAAGAGGAACTCACCGCGATCCTGACGAGCGATATCGATGATCCGGAAAGCGCTGTGAACGTTCGCGACGACGAACGGCTGCGCGAATTGAGATTTGCTTTTGCATTCAACACGAACGGCGGCTTGCGCGAACCGGAAACGGCGGTGCAGTCGAAGCGTAATCTCCTGAAGATCGAGGACAATTATCTTCGGCAGATGCTGGAAGAAGAGGCCGGTTCCCAGAACGACGGTGTACGTCTCGCACTCTATTTCAAGCGCATGGCTGGGGACATCAAGAACACCTATGAAATTCTGGCCGATCCCAGGCTCATCAAGGTCGTTCAGACCGCAATCGGGTTGCCTGCGGAGTCCGGACAGGCTGATCTCGAAATCCAGAAGCGCACGATTGAGAAACGCCTCGATGTCAAGACTCTGAAGGACCCAGAGCACCTCTCACGTTTCATCAATCGTTTCCTGGCGATGTATGACACCGAAAATGGCGGCGGTGGCGCGGCCAATCCTGCGCTTGCCCTCTTCAATTCCGGCGGAGGCGGTGGTGGCGGTGGTCTGCTTGGAATGCTGTAGGGCCGCAGTTTCATAGCTCGGCAATCAGGAAGCCCTCGAGCCTCGAGCTGCGAACGCGTTTCGACATCGATTTTCAGCTTGCGCGCCAGCTGCGCACTCGCAATCGGCGGGTTGGGCCGATAAACCTGTTCATATGAACAAGCCGCTTCCTGCCTCCCTTGGGCATTCCGCATGTCCGCATGACTGTCCGTCCACCTGCGCGCTCGATGTCGAAATCGGCGTGGATGGCCGCGTCGGGCGTGTGCGCGGCGCAAGGGAGAACAGCTATACGGCGGGCGTGATCTGCGCCAAGGTCGCGCGCTATGCCGAGCGGCTCTATCATCCGCACCGCTTGATGAACCCCCTTCAGCGGGTCGGCGAAAAGGGCGGCGGTGATTGGCGGGCGATCTGCTGGGAGGACGCGCTCGATCTCATCGCCGAGCGGTTCGTTTCCGCCGAGCAGCGCTTCGGGTCCGAGACCGTCTGGCCCTATTTCTATGCCGGAACGATGGGCCTTATCCAGCGCGACGGCATTAAGCGCCTGACCCACGCCAAGCGCTACTCCAATCAGTTCTCGTCCATCTGCACCAACATGGCCTGGACCGGCTGGGCGATGGGAGCGGGTGCGCTGCGCGGTGCCGATCCGCGCGAGATCGCGAAGTCGGATTGCGTCGTGATCTGGGGCACAAATGCGGTGGCGACGCAGGTCAACGTGATGACTCACGCCGCGAAAGCCCGGAAGGATCGCGGCGCGAAGATCGTCGTGATCGACATCTACGACAACGCGACCATGCAACAGGCTGATCTTGCCCTCAAGCTGAAGCCTGGCACGGATGCCGCGCTTGCCTGCGCACTGATGCATATCGCCTTTCGTGACGGGACGGCCGACCGCGCCTATCTGGAGCGCTACACCGACGATCCAGCGGGCCTCGAATTCCATTTGAAGACGCGAGGGCCGGACTGGGCGTCGGGGATCACCGGGCTATCTGTCGACGAGATCGAGGCCTTCGCCACACTGATCGGCGCGACGAAGCGGACCTTCTTCCGGCTCGGCTACGGCTTTACCCGCCAGCGCAACGGTACGGCTGCCATGCATGCCGCGCTTTCGGTGCCGGCGGTCTACGGCCACTGGCAATACGAGGGCGGCGGCGCGTTTCATTCCAACAGCGGCATCTTCGGCGTGGACTCCTCGCTGGCGACCGGTGCCGAGCATCTCGATCCCTCCATCCGCCATCTCGACCAGAGCCGCCTCGGCGCGGTGCTTGCCGGGGAGGCAGACGCGCTCCACGGCGGGCCGCCGGTGACGGCGATGCTCGTCCAGAACACCAATCCGGCCAATGTCTGCCCCGACCAGCGCAAGGTGGTTGCGGGCCTGAAGCGTGAGGACCTGTTCCTTGCGGTCCACGAGCAGTTCATGACGGACACGGCAAAGCTCGCTGATCTTGTCATCCCAGCGACGATGTTTCTGGAGCATGACGACATTTATCGGGGCGGCGGGCAGAGCCATATTGTGCTTGGACCAAAGCTCGTAGAGCCGCCGGAGACGGTGCGGACGAACCATTTTGTCGTCGAAGAACTCGCGAAGCGGCTCGGTGTCGCGGATCGGACGGGCTTCGGCCTGACAGAGCGCGATCTGATCGACGATCTTCTGGTGCGTTCGAATCTCGAACGGGATTTCAGCGATCTGTCCGACGACAAGTGGATCGATAAGGCGGTCTCCTTCGATGAGGCGCATTTCCTGAACGGCTTCGGTTTCGGGGACGGCAAGTTCCGCTTCCGTCCGGATTGGACGGGAACGCCCGCACCGAACCGCCCGCCGGAGTCCATCGGCGTTCTCGGTGAACATCGGCGGCTCCCGACCTTCCCAGATCATGTGGAGCTGATCGAAATCGGGGACGCGGAACACCCCTATAAGCTCGCGACTTCGCCCGCGCGTCAGTTCCTGAATTCCACTTTCGCAGAGACAAAAGGATCGCGAGAGCGCGAGGGCGGCCCAGTGCTGATGGTCCACCCGGATGACGCTGCGCGCGAAGGTCTTGAAGAGGGCACAGTGGTGAGGATTGGCAATCCGCGCGGCGAAGTGCGGCTCGCTGTCAAGATCGCCGATGCGGTGAAGCCGGGCGTCCTCGTCCACGAGGGGCTCTGGGCGAATTCGGACTTCCTGGACGGGGAGGGCATCAACACGCTCACCGGTGCCGATCCCGTCGCGCCTTATGGCGGCGTGGCTTTTCACGATACCAAGGTGTGGCTGCGGGCAGGCTGAGTAGGTGCCGCTGGTCGACACTTACCGGTCAGGCGGAGTCCAGTCGGCGGGCGGCGCGTTGCGTTGTTTGAGGCGTAACGCAAGCCCGATCGCGACGCCCGCACCGATCGCAATCGAAAGATCGGCAAACACTGTTAGCAGAAGCGTCTGCGCGATGAGGTAGCGATCCGATGGCCGCGCGGCGAAACGGGCTCCCCATCGATGGGGCTCGCTCATGTTCCAGGCCGTGACGATCAAAAGAGCCGCCAGGGCGGGCAGAGCCAGCTGGCCGACGAGCGGCGCGAAGAGCATCATTGCGGCGAGAACCGCCACAGCGTGGACGATGCCCGCCACCGGCGTCTTGCCACCAGCCCGGATATTCGTCGCAGTCCGCGCGATCGCACCCGTCGCGGGAAGCCCCCCGAAGAGGGCCGAGCCGATATTGGCGGCACCCTGGGCGATGACTTCGGCATTCGGGCGGTGGTGGTCTTCGATCATCCGGTCTGCGACCATGGCAGAGAGCAGCGACTCGACGCCCGCCAGAAAGGCGATGACCAAGGCTGAGGGCAGGAGTTCGACGAGCCGATCGACCGAGATGGACGGGAGTTGCGGCATCGGTAGCGACGATGGAAGCTCGCCGAAGCTCGAAGCGATCGTCGCGACATCGAGATTGAAGAACGCTGCCGCGCCGGACGTCAGCGCCACGGCGACGATCGCGCCAGGAAAAGCAGGAGCGATGCGTCGGATGACGACGATCAGGATAGCTGTTGCGACGCCAACACCGGCCGCAGCGAGGCTCGCCGTCTCTCTTGCCGCGAAGAGGGCAGCCATCTTCGGCACGAAATCGGCAGGCAGTGAAGAGACGTCGAGACCGAAAAAATCCTTTAGCTGACTGGCGGCGATGATGACGGCAATGCCGACCGTGAAGCCGTCGATCACTGCTTCAGGTACATGCGCGACAAGCGATCCGGCCCGTAGAAAACCTGCGATGAGAAGGATGACGCCTGCCATCAGCGTGGCGAGAACCAGCCCGTCATAGCCGTGCTCGGCGATAATCGCGAAGACGACGACGATGAAGGCCCCGGTCGGCCCCCCAATCTGGACGCGGCTGCCGCCAAGAAGCGAGATGATGAACCCCGCGACCACTGCCGTCACAAGACCGACCGCTGGCGTCGCGCCGGAGGCGATCGCAATCGCGATCGAAAGCGGCAGTGCGACCATCGCCACCGTCCCGCCCGCGATCAGGTCGGAGAGGAATAGGCGCCCCGTATAGGTGGGCAAGGTCGTCAGTATTTTCGGCTTCACGCCAGTACCCCTCCGCGCCGTGTCGGTCGCAAGGCCCAGACTGTTTCGACAAAAAGGATCGGCTTACGCCGGTCAAGTATCCGTGATCTGAACGGACCGTCCGATCACATCAGAAAACATGCCGCACGACGTAACCGAAGGCTGCGTTGTCAGCCGTGGTTCATAAGTGCGATCAGGCTTCCGGCATACCCCGCTTGATGTCGATTGGGGCGATCACTGCATAGGTGCCCCAGATGTCTTGGCGGTAATGCCGGCTTCCGTCAGTGTGGTGAAAAGCACGATCGCGCCGGTCAGCCAGCATGGTGATGCTGAAGACGTATTCCAGGAAGCCGTATGAGGGCGGATGGCCCGCGATCGCATCGCGTCGTGATAGAAATTGCTCAGCGGCGTTCCGGTGCGGGCGCTCAGGACGACAGCGAGAAGGATGCAGACCGCCGAAAGAACGATTGGAGCAACCCACCAGAGCGGGATGATGCGGATTGTCGGAAAATGCGATTTCCACTGAGCTGAACTCATTGACCGCTCTTCTTGCGGCAGCGGCAGCGTCAGCGCTTGGCCGTTCTTAGACCCGAATTTCGAGACTGCGCAAGAATACCGTCATCAAACTGCCATGGCAGCGCCGAAGCCACCTTCGGATCGGGATCGGTCATTTCGGGTAAAATGCGCCGAAGAAACTCAACCACGCCTTGCGTCTGGCGAAACGAGGATAGCGGCGCCATCAGCCGTGCGCGTCGGATCAGCGTCGGCGTTCTCGACAGCCTTGTGGATCACACGCCCGCCTGAAAGGCGCACTTGGCCGTTCAGGACGAGGCTCAACGCGTGGGGATAGAGCCGGTGCTCGGCGCGCAGGAGCCGGTCGGCAAGCGTATCGGGCGTGTCATCCGGCTCGATTGCGATCGCGGCCTGCGCGATGATCGGGCCTTCATCCATTCCCTCGGTCACGTAATGCACCGTGCAGCCATGGACGCGCATGCCTGCGTTCAGCGCACGGGCGTGGGTATCGAGACCGGGAAAAAGCGGCAGTAGCGAGGGATGGATGTTGATCATCCGGCCGGCAAAGTGGCGCACGAAGCCGGGCGTCAGGAGCCGCATATAGCCGGCGAGACAGATGATGTCTGGTTTCAGCGTATCGAGTTCTGCTTTCACAGCCGCATCGTGAGCTTCGCGGTCGGGAAAGTCCCTGTGGTCGATTGCGCGGGCGGGAATATCGTAGCGCTTCGCGGTTTCGAGCCCTTGAGCATCGGGCCTGTTCGAAATCACGCCCACGATCCGGCCGGGATAGCTCGGGTTCATGCAGGCGGCGATCAGTGCACTCATGTTCGAGCCGCGCCCGGAGATGAGTACGACAATGCGTTTCAGATCGCTTGCGGCGTTCACAGCGCCAGCTCGCCGTTGAAGGTGACGGCTTCGCCCTTGTTCTGAAGCACGCGACCGAGCAGGACCACTTGTTCACCGACTGATTGCAACATGGCACTGACGGCCGCTGCTTCCCCTTCGGCGACGACGAGCGCCATGCCGACCCCGCAATTGAAGGTGCGCAGCATTTCGGCCGCTTCCAGCTTGCCTTCGTTCGCAAGCCAGCCGAAGACCGGGGGAACGGGAACCCGGTTGAGATCGAGATCGGCGCGCAGATTATCCGGAAGGACTCGCGGAATGTTCTCGACGAAGCCGCCGCCGGTGATGTGCGCCAGCGCTTTAACCGCATGGGTCTTGGCAAAGACTTCGAGAAGCGGCTTTACATAAATGCGCGTCGGTTCGAGCAGGGCATCGCCGAGCGATCTGTCACCATCGAAGGGCGCGGCATCGCCGTAGGAGGCGCCGGCCCGCTCGACGATACGCCGTACGAGCGAATAGCCGTTCGAATGAACGCCGGAAGAGGTTAGGCCGAGGATCACGTCGCCTTGCGCGATGTCTCCCGATGGAAGCAGACGGTCGCGCTCCACGGCGCCTACCGAGAAGCCTGCGAGATCGTAGTCGTCACCCGCGTAGAGACCCGGCATCTCGGCCGTCTCGCCGCCGATCAGCGCGCATCCGGCCTGCCGGCAGCCCTCGGCGATGCCTTTGACGATCGCCTCGCCCTGGGCTGGGTCCAGCTTGCCGGTGGCAAAGTAGTCGAGGAAGAAGAGCGGCTCGGCGCCCTGGACGACGAGGTCGTTGACGCACATCGCCACGAGATCGACGCCGATCGTGTCGTGCCTGTTTGCTTCGATCGCGACACGAAGCTTGGTGCCGACGCCGTCGTTCGCCGCGACCAACAGCGGATCGCTCATGCCGAGCGCTTTCAGGTCGAAGAGACCGCCGAAACCACCGATCTCGCCGTCTGCGCCGGTGCGTCGTGTGGAGCGCACGTGCGGTTTGATCCGTTGGACCAGGTCGTTGCCCGCGTCGATATCGACACCGGCATCGCGATAGGTGAGGGGCGTTTGGTCGGCCATCGTCGTAGTCCTCGTTTGCCGCTCCAGTGCCACGGAAGCGCGTGGCCGGGCAAGCCGATGTGCGTTGCAGCATATAATGCGCGCGCGAAAAGCCTGAGGATATCCGGCGGGCTGTTGGCTTCGCGTCCAAAATTTGCCGTTCGCCCGGACGATCTCTCGCCAAGCGGCGCTTAGGCGTTGTAGCATGGATGCCGACCTGAGACTGGGGACCAAAGCTCAATATGCCCGATCAGAACGCCGTCTTCTGGAGACAGGTCTATTTTTGGTGCGCCGCAGCGTTCCTATTTGTGCTGGTCATCTGGCTGTTCTCCGAAATCCTTCTGCCCTTCGTTCTGGGCATGGTGATCGCCTATCTGCTGGATCCTGTGGCCGACTGGTTCGAGCGGCGGGGCTTTTCCCGTCTGATGGCGACGACGCTGATTCTCGTTCTCTTCGTCTTCTCGTTCATCGCTGCGCTTCTGATTATCGTACCGGTGATCTCTTCCCAGGTGATCAACCTCGCCGAGCGCATGCCGGAATATCTCGATCGGCTGCAGGGATTCGCGGTGGCCGCCCGGTCCGGACCGCTCGCCTTCCTATTTACCTCCGAAGAGTCGACGCTCGAGCAGGACTTCGCCCAGCTTCTCTCCGACTCGACGAGCTTCGTTACATCGTTTCTGTCGTCGGTCTGGTCGTCTTCGCTGGCCTTCGTGAATTTCGTGTCGCTGTTCGTCGTGACGCCGGTTGTCGCCTTCTATCTCCTGCTCGACTGGGACCGGATGGTGCTGAAGGTCGACAACTGGCTGCCGCGACAGCATCAGTCCACGATCCGGCGGATCGTGCGCGACATCGATCTTTCGGTCGCCGGCTTCGTGCGCGGACAGGGCAGCGTTTGCCTGATTCTAGGCAGTTTCTATGCGGTGGGTTTGACCCTTGTCGGCCTGAACTTCGGGCTGCTCATAGGCCTCTTTGCGGGGCTGATTTCCTTCGTTCCCTATATCGGCTCTCTGCTCGGGCTCGTCCTGTCCATCGGCGTCGCACTCGTTCAGTTCTGGCCGGACTGGCCGTGGATCGTGGCCGTGGCGGCCGTCTTCTTCATCGGGCAGTTTTTCGAAGGGAATATCCTTCAGCCGAAGCTCGTCGGCGCTTCCGTCGGGCTTCATCCGGTCTGGCTGATGTTCGCGCTCTTTGCCTTCGGGGCGCTCTTTGGCTTCGTAGGGCTCCTGATTGCTGTGCCCGCTGCCGCGGCCGTCGGCGTTCTTGCCCGATTCGGGATAACCAAATATCTCGACAGCGAGATGTATCATGGCCCGAACACGAGCCTTACCGAGGCGAAGAGATTCGATGACGGCGGCCAGCCGAGGGATGCGCTCGTCGGTGCAGGCGAAAGCCAGGCGAACCGGATCGAAAACCAGGATTCTTAAGCAGCCACTTGATGACCAGACAGCTCCCGCTGGAACTTCCGCCGATCGAGCAGCTTGGCCGCGACGACCTCATCGTCTCGCGTTCGAACACCGTCGCGGCCGAGGCGATCGATGCCTGGCCGAACTGGCAGCACAATGTTCTGCTGATCGTCGGTCCCGAGGGCTCTGGAAAGACCCATCTGGCTCGGATCTGGGCGGAGGCGGCGGAGGCCGAAACTCTCGACCGTGGTGAGTTCGGAGCGCTTTCCGACGGATTCCGCGTCGTTATCGACGATATCGACAGGACATCGGTCCCCGATCGCGAACTGTTCGCGCCCGTCAACGCGGCTCGGCTCGGTCAGGGCTGGGTGCTTGCGACCTCGCGTGTGCTGCCGCAGGCAATGGACGGGAGGCTTCCAGATCTCGTCTCGCGTCTTTCCGCAGCAGCTCGGGCCGAGCTCGATGCGCCAGACGATCTTCTCTTCGAAGGCATTCTCGCCAAGCATTTCTCGGACCATCAACTGGTCGTCGATCCCGCGACACTGACCTATCTTTCTGCAAGGATCGAACGCACTGGGTCTGCCGCGAAGGCGGTTGTGGACGAGATCAATCGGCAGGCGCTCGCGGAAAAGAGCCGGGTCACGAAACCCTTCGTGCGCAGGGTTCTCGAGCGGCGGATGGCGGTGGAAGAGCCCGTGGCGGATCGCGAACAAAACTGACGCAAAACTTCCATCGAACTGCAATAGAAGCGCTGTCGCAGACCTGAGACCCTCCATCTGGTGGACAGACAATGAGCGAAGACACGACGAAATCATCGGCAAGGCGCACGGCAAAGCCGGCATCCCCGCGCCGGCCTCCTAAAACCGCTCGCACCGCGTTGTCGCGCGCGCAGAAGAGCGGAACCGAAGGCGTCGAGATCACCGCTATTTCGGATCAATCCTCGCCCAATCAGGAGACCGTGGCGAGCGAGGTCGAGGTCATTCTCGAACACGCCCCACCGCAGGTGGTCGAGGCGAAGGCGAGCGAGGAGAACCAACACTCCGAACTGCCGCAGGACCGCTTCATGAACCGCGAACTCTCGTGGCTGCAGTTCAACCGACGCGTTCTGGAGGAATCCCAGAACCCCGATCACCCGCTGCTGGAACGACTGCGATTCCTGTCGATCTCGGCAGACAATCTCGACGAGTTCTTCATGGTGCGCGTTGCCGGTCTCGAAGGGCAAGTCCGCGAGAAGATTACCGTTCGCTCGCTCGACGGGCTCACCGCCCAGGAGCAGCTCGATAAGATCCTCGCCGAAGTGGAGCTCCTTCAGGGAGAGCAGCAGGCTTCGCTCGCCGAACTCATCGAGCTGATGAATGCCGAGAACGTCCACATCCTCAAGCCGGACCAGCTTCCGGACGAGGACCGCCACTGGCTCGCAACGCATTTCGAGGAGACGATCTTTCCGGCATTGACGCCGCTGTCGATCGATCCGGCTCACCCGTTCCCCTTCATCCCCAATCTCGGTTTCTCGATCGGCCTGCAGCTGCGCCGCGAGCGTGATTCGGAGAGGATGAACGCACTCATCCGCCTGCCGGTCGCCCTCCAGCGCTTCGTCCAGACCCCGCTGAAGGAGGATGGGGTCCATCGCTTCGTACCTCTCGAAAGCATCGTCCAGTGCTTCATCGGCAAGCTCTTCCCCGGCTACAAAGTCGAGGGTGGCGGCACCTTCCGCGTCATTCGCGATTCCGACATCGAGATCGAGGAAGAAGCAGAAGATCTCGTCCGCTACTACGAAAGCGCCCTCAAGCGCCGCCGTCGTGGATCGGTGATCCGGACCGAATTCGACAAGTCGATGCCGGCCGGCCTTCGCAACTTCGTCGCCTCGGAAATTGGAACGCCGGACTCCCGCGTCGCCGTGATGGATGGGATGCTGGCGCTCGATGCCCTCTCGCAGATCTGCAAGATCGATCGGGACGATCTGAAGTTTAAGCCGTATATCCCACGATTCCCGGAGCGCATTCGCGAGCACAATGGCGACTGTTTCGCCGCGATCCGTGAGAAGGACATCATCGTCCACCACCCGTATGAGTCCTTCGATGTGGTGGTGCAGTTTGTGCGGCAGGCGGCGAACGATCCGAACGTCGTCGCCATCAAGCAGACTCTCTACCGAACCTCGAATGATTCACCCATCGTGCGCGCCCTGATCGAGGCGGCGGAGGCCGGTAAATCCGTCACTGCGCTCGTGGAATTGAAGGCGCGCTTCGATGAGGAGGCCAATATCCGCTGGGCGCGCGATCTGGAGCGGGCCGGCGTTCAGGTGGTCTTCGGTTTCATCGAAAAGAAGACCCATGCCAAGCTCGCCCTCGTGGTGCGGCGCGAGGAGGGCAAGCTCGTCAATTTCTGCCATATCGGCACGGGCAATTATCACCCGATCACGGCGAAGATTTATACCGATCTCAGCTACTTCACGGCCGATCCGGATATCGCGCACGACGTCCAGCTCGTTTTCAACTACATCACCGGCTATGCCGAGCCGACGGATGTGCGCAAGCTCGCCGTCTCGCCGCTCTTCATGCGCGAGCGGATCATCGAGCACATTCAGCAGGAGATCGAGCATGCCAAGGCCGGGCGGCCGGCGCAGATCTGGATGAAGATGAATTCGCTCGTCGACGGCAAGACGATCGATGCGCTCTACCGGGCGAGCCAGGCCGGCGTCGAAATCGACCTCATCGTGCGCGGCATCTGCTGCCTGCGACCCCGCGTGGCTGGCCTTTCCGACAATATCCGCGTGAAATCGATCGTCGGGCGCTTTCTCGAGCATAGCCGCATCTACTGTTTCGGCAACGGGCAGGGCCTGCCCTCGGAAGAGGCGATCGTCCTCATGGGCTCGGCCGACATCATGCCGCGCAATCTCGATCGCCGGGTCGAAACCTTGGTGCCGATCGAGACGCCGACGGTGCACAGCCAGGTGCTCTCGCAGATCATGCTGGGCAACATCCTCGACAATCAGCAGAGCTGGTCGGTTGCCGCGGACGGGTCTTCGCGCCACATCAAGCCGAGCGATGGCGAACAACCCTTCAATGCGCAGCGATATTTCATGACCAATCCTTCTCTCTCCGGGCGCGGCAAGGCGCTGAAAACCGATGCGCCCCGGCTGATCGCGAGGCAGCGGGCGGAGCATGCAGGGGATGAGTGAGGCGCTCGGTCAGGGCCGCCTCATCGGAAGGAAGCCGGTCGGCGTCGTCGACATCGGCTCGAATTCGGTGCGCCTCGTAATCTACGAGGGCCATTCGCGCTCTCTGACCGTGCTTTTCAATGAAAAGATCCTGAGCGGGCTCGGCAAGGGGCTCGCTCAGACAAACCGCCTCGACCAAGGCGCCGTCGACAGCGCGCTCGCGGCCCTGCGACGCTTCCGCAAGATTGCCGATCAGGCACGTGTGGACGAGCTCTACCCGCTTGCAACCGCCGCGAGCAGAGAAGCGACTAACGGTCCGGAATTTTTGGAAGCGGCGGAAGCGGCAATCGGACGACCGATCGCGATCCTTTCGGGCACGGACGAGGCGCGCTACGCCGCCGAAGGTGTGATGAGCGGCTTTCACCAGCCGGACGGGATCGTTGGCGATCTCGGTGGCGGCAGCCTTGAGCTCGTTAGGGTTCAAGGTGACGAGCTTTCCGGCGGAATGACGATGCCGCTCGGCGGCCTGCGCCTTCAGGACCTTGCAAACGGCGATCTCAAGGCCGCCCAGGCGATCGCCGACAGCCATTTCCAGTCCTGTTCACTCGTCGGCAGTGCCGAGGGGAAGCCGTTCTTCGCGGTCGGCGGTACCTGGCGCAACCTTGCCAGGCTCCACATGCAGCAGAGCAGTTATCCGCTGCACGTCATGCACGGCTATAGAATGCCGGTCGCCAAGCTCGATAAATTTCTCGATACGGTCATCAAGGGCGAACCTGAAAAGCTCAGCGGTATCGAAGCCGTGTCGAAGTCGCGCAGGTCGCTGCTCGCGTTCGGCGCGATCACGCTGAAGAGCACTCTCAAATATCTAAAGCCGTCGGAGATCGTCATTTCTGCGCTCGGTGTGCGCGAGGGTTATCTCCATTCGCTGCTTCCCGCCGAAGAGCGTGCGAAGGACCCGCTCGTCGAGGCGGCACGGGAGCTTGCGATCCTGCGTTCGCGTTCGCCGGACCATGCCGAGGAGCTGGTCGCCTGGACCGCGCGGACCTTTGAAGCCCTCGGCATCGAGGAAACCGAAGAGGAGGCCCGCCTGCGGACGGCGGCCTGTCTCCTCGCGGACATCGGCTGGCGTGCGCATCCGGACTATCGCGGCCTTCAGGCGCTTTCGATCATCGCCCATGCCGCCTTTCCGGCGATCGATCATCGGGGCCGCGCCTATCTCGGCCTGACGAACTATTTCCGCCACGAGGGCACGTTTGCTCAAGGTCAGTTGCCGGACCTCGAAACGCTGGTCGAGCCAAGGCTGCTGGAACGGGCCCGCATGCTCGGCTCGCTCTTTCGCGTCACTTATCTGCTCACGGTTTCGATGCCGGGCATCCTAAACCGCTTCCGCTGGGTTCAGGACCCGCGCGGCGGCTTTACGCTGATCCTGCCGCAGGACCTGGAAGCCCTGACCGGTGCTCGGCCGGACGGGCGGTTGCAGCAGTTCGCAAAGACCGTAGGACAGGCTCTGCGGATCGAGGCGCGCTGACAAGCGGTCGAGGACCCCAAGCGCGCTCGGGGGTTAGGCTAATTTATACCTCAATCTGCGGTGATTTGTGCGGTTGTGCTGTCTGGGCCACCTGCACAAGCGAATTGATCCTTGAAGATCGCTTGTTTTGACCACCATGGCGTACGAAAAGGTACTTCCACTGAAAGAGCGTTTTGAAGACAATATTCATCCCGTTGATCGCTCAGATTGAGTGCGTGGCTCGTTTGCAGATGAGCGATGGTATTACTATCCAGTTTAGAATTACGGAATACAGCTCGATCGAGCTTTACCGACTTATCGAATAAAACATTCGATAAGAACGCTCCTGAAAATTGATCGGACCTAAGCTCCATTGCCGTAAATGTAGAGTCGATAATATAAGCTCCGTTTAAATCTGTTTTATTTAATTTCACATTCTCAAATTCGATATTTTTAAGATATGAATACTTAAGGGAGGAGTCGTTGAAATTAGCGCCCCTGATGTGCGTGCCTTCGAAATAAGACTCATCGAGAGATGCGTGTCGCGCGAAAGCCCCGGTCATATCGGCAAGCGTGAAATCTGAACTTAGGATACGAGAGCGATCCAAGTTCGCTCTGACTAAGCTTGAATTAAGGAAATCTACGTCTTCGATTTGCATATACTGCATTTGAGCATAGTCGAAATGAGCATGGCGTGCTCGCGTGCCAAGGATCACGGAGTGCTTAAGATTCGCAAAACTCAGACGACCTCGGTCGAGGCTTGGAGTCTCGAATGCAGAGAGGTAGAGTTTTCTGCGACGGGCAAATTCGTCATCGAATGTCGTGCGCTCGTGATCTAGTAGCAACGGCTTGGTGGTTCGTTCGTTGAAGCTAGCTCCGAATTGTCGTGCCCAATCGTGTCGGTCCGAGTAGGCGGTATCGATTCGCGTAAAAAATACACTTTCGAGTTCAGACCTCGCGATAATAGGGCCAATGACCGGTAAGTCGTAGTTTGCTGACGTTCTCACCAAGGTGAGGAGAGGAACCATCAAGAAAACTGCTATTAGCATAGTTTTTGAGTAAATAATGTATGCCGCAAGCCAGGAGCTTATTTTTGGCTTCAGTGTAATCAGTAGTTTAAAGCTGATATATAGACATCCCAATAGGAAAAGGCTGATTAGTAAACTGAAGTAAAGATCGTGCTTGACGAGTGAAGACCACCAAAGCAAGCCGATGACTAACGGAGCGAGTGTAAGGGTAACTCCTGCCGCGAAATTTGCGAGAAAAATACCGTAAATCGCCTTTTGGTCATCGTCTCCGAAGATCCATGATGCATATGGCGGCGTCGTTCCCACGATGAATTCTGGCTGCGATCCGCGAAATTCCGAGTAATGCTTTTCGAGCATGACCAGTAAAGAATAGTAGAATATGTAAAGGAATGTAATCAGAATCGAAGCGAAGAGGAAAAAGAAATTGATCGGTGCGCTGTTGCCAAAAAACGGCAAAACGATCGTCCGGTATCCTGTGAAGAAATCTTCGTCGCGGATCGTCCACACCGTTATGTAGGTGTATACGCACGCGAAAATCAAGGCGACGAAGACTGTTCGCAGTTCCGCTTGCAGCCCTTCGATCACCTTCTGGCGTTGGTCGTCGGTCATGATGCATTACCCTCAGCGAGTAAGCCCCAAGATAACGCTACCTTATTAATCGCGCCTGTGGAAGCCTGATGCGAGCTTCCTATAGGGAAACGATCTCGACCTTCCGGTTCCGATAGACCAGCGCGCTTTCACCTTCGAGGAGATTCAGCGCGCGTACGCCGAATATTTCCCGACGCCAACCGGTGAGCGCGGCGATATCGGCGTCCTCGCCGTGGACTGCAATCTTTTCCAGATCGTCCGAATTGGCGATCAGCTTGGCCGCGACACCTTCTTCCTCGACGACGATCTTCAAAAGAACCCGCAAAAATTCGACGGCCGCCTGGGTGCCTTCGGGGAGGGCGGCCGGTCTCGGAACCGTCGGAAGATCGTCCTTCGGAACGGCCTTGGCCCGTTCGATCGCTTCGAGAATGCCGCGCGCGGCGCTCGATCGCTCGAATCCTTTCGGAAGCGCGCGCAGGCGGCCGAGATCGGCCTCGCTCGCCGGCTTCTGCTGCGCGATCTCGTAGATTGCGTCATCCTTCAGAATGCGGCCGCGCGGCTTGTCGTTGGAACGCGCCTCACGCTCGCGCCAGGCCGCGACTTCTTTCAGGATCTGGAGTTCGATCGGCTTCTTCACCCGCATCTTCATGCGCCGCCAGGCATCGTCCGGGTGGAGGTCGTATGTCTGCGGATCGGCGAGAATCGCCATCTCCTCGTCCAGCCAGGAATGACGGCCAGATTTTTCCAACTGCTTCTTCAGCGCCTTGTAGACGTCACGCAGATGAGTCACGTCCGCCAGTGCGTAAGTCAGCTGCTTGTCCGAGAGCGGGCGATTGCGCCAGTCGGTGAAACGGGAGGTCTTGTCGATCCGCCCCTCGGTGAGGCGGGCAACCAGTTGATCGTAGGCGATCGACTCGCCGAAGCCGCAGACCATCGCGGCGATCTGCGTGTCGAACAGCGGCTTCGGGATCACGTTGCCGAGCTTGTAGACAATCTCGAGGTCCTGCCGCGCGGCGTGAAACACCTTCACGACATTCTCGTCGGCCATCAGCTTGAAGAACGGATCGAGCGACAAACCCTTGGCCAACGGATCGACCAGCACCTCTGTATCGTCCGAGGCCATCTGGATGAGGCAGAGTTCGGGCCAGAAGGTGGTCTCGCGAATGAATTCGGTATCCACGGTGACAAACTGCGATCGCGAAAGGGCGTCGCAGGCTTGCGTCAGGGCTTCGGTCGTCTTGATCGGTTCCATGTGTCCGGTCTTAGAACGGCGCGCGCCGATACAAAAGCGCATCCTTCGCCTTTGCCATGGAAAACTTGACATCGTCGACGACAAATGCGCTTGTCCGGCGCGATTTTCCAATCCGATCCGCCGCCCGTTCCGCGCCGTCACCGAGCGCCGGGGCACGGCCCGTCAGCGCGGATCACAAGACATCTGAGAGAGCGAATCCTCCATGCACCGCTATCGCAGCCACTCCTGCGCCGACCTGCGCAGCGCCAATGTCGGCGACACCGTCCGTCTGTCCGGTTGGGCTCACCGCATCCGCGACCATGGCGGGCTGCTGTTCATCGATCTGCGCGACCATTATGGCCTGACGCAGGTGGTGGTCGATCCGGACTCGCCAGCCTTCAGCACGGCCGAGACGGTTCGCGGCGAATGGGTCGTGCGCATCGACGGCGAGGTGAAGGCGCGTTCGGCCGAGACCGTGAACGCGAAACTGCCGACCGGCGAAATCGAGGTCTTCGCCCGCGAAATCGAGGTGCTGTCGCAGGCCAAGGAACTGCCGCTGCCTGTGTTCGGCGAGCCGGACTACCCGGAGGACATCCGCCTCAAATACCGCTTCCTCGATCTGCGCCGCGAGACGCTGCACAAGAACATCATGCGGCGTACGCAGATCATCGCGAAGATCCGCTCCCTGATGCAGGACGCAGCCTTCACCGAGTTTCAGACGCCGATCCTCACGGCCTCCTCGCCGGAGGGCGCGCGCGACTTCCTGGTGCCCTCGCGTCTTCATAACGGCATGTTCTATGCGCTGCCGCAGGCTCCGCAGCAGTACAAGCAGCTTCTGATGATCTCCGGCTTCGACCGGTATTTCCAGATCGCGCCCTGCTTCCGTGATGAGGACCCGCGCGCCGACCGCTTCTATGGCGAATTCTATCAGCTCGACGTCGAGATGAGCTTCGTCGAGCAGGAAGACATCTTCCAGACCATGGAGCCGGTGATCCGTGACGTCTTCAAGACGTTCGCCGACGGCAAGCCCGTATCGGAGACCTTCCGGCGCATTCCCTATGCCGAGTCCATGCGGAAATATGGCTCCGACAAGCCGGACCTTCGCAACCCGATCGAGATGAGCGCGGTGACCGAGCATTTCGCCGGTTCCGGCTTCAAGGTCTTCGCGAACATGATCGCGAACGACGAGAAGGTCGAGGTCTGGGCGATCCCGGCGAAGACCGGCGGCTCGCGCGCCTTCTGCGACCGGATGAACTCCTGGGCGCAGGGCGAAGGGCAGCCGGGGCTCGGCTATATCTTCTGGCGTGAAGAGGGCGGCGAGATTTCGGGCGCTGGTCCGCTCGCCAAGAACATCGGTCCGGAACGCACCGAGGCGGTTCGGACAGGGCTCGGCCTCGAAGCGGGCGATGCGTGCTTCTTCGTCGCCGGCCGGCCAGAGAAGTTCATGGCATTCGCCGGCTCGGCGCGTACGCGCGTCGGCGAAGAGCTGAACCTCGTCGACCGCGACCGCTACGAGCTCGCCTGGATCATCGACTTCCCCTTCTACGAATACGACGAAGACGAGAAGAAGATCGACTTCGCGCACAATCCGTTCTCCATGCCCCAGGGCGGCATGGATGCGCTCCAAAACGAGGAGCCGCTGTCGATCAAGGCGTTCCAGTACGACATCGTCTGCAACGGCTTCGAGATCGCTTCGGGCGGTATCCGTAACTCGGTGCCTGAGACGATGGTCAAGGCCTTCGAGCTGGCCGGCTATGATCAGGCGACGGTCGAGGAACGGTTCGGCGGGCTTTATCGGGCCTTCCAGTATGGCGCACCGCCCCATGGTGGCATGGCGGCCGGCATCGACCGCATCGTCATGCTGCTCTGCGGTGCGCGGAACCTGCGCGAGATCGCTCTCTTCCCGATGAACCAGCAGGCCTTCGACCTGTTAATGGGTGCTCCGGCTGAAGCGAGCCCGGCTCAGTTGAGAGAGCTTGGTCTTCGCATGGCGCCGAAGGCGAAGGAATAAGCGTCTCGCGAGACCGGCACCTTCAAGCCGGTCTCGTTCCCTCTCTCATGCTTCGATCTCGCTGTCGATTTCCGGGCCTTCGTGGCAGAACAGGAATTCGCCGGCTGACTCCCAGGGGCCACCCCGGTAGAACCAGAGAAGAAGCCCTGTTGCATCGAAGTTGAACGGCTCGAACGCGCTGTCGAGCTCGTCATAGAGCTTGCGGGCGACAGAGGCTTCGGCCTTGTTCTGGATGGTGATGTGCGGCTTGATCCGCTGCCGATCCTGCGCTGTCAGATGATCGTAGAAATGCCCCGCGAGATCAGCGCGCAGCCGCTCCACTTGCGGACTGTTGACCTCGTAGGCGACGCCTTTTCCGAGAAAGCGCAAGCCGGAGACACGGCACTTGATCGGCCGCCATTCCTTGATGGTCTTGTCGAGATGTCCGGCCACCATTTCCAGCTCGTCGCCCGGCAGATGGTGAAACAGCGTCAGATGCGCCGGAATGAGATTTCTGGACGGCGGAAAGTGCTCCTGCCTGAGCTTCTGAAAGCGATCGAAGCTTTCATCGTCGAAGCGCAGGGTCAGGATGAGCGGCGCTTCGTCTGTCATGGGCGATCGGCTCCCTGGACCCGATGCGGGAAAGAAAAAAGCCGGCCCTGACGGACCGGCTTGGTTGTCTCGATTACTGCGAGCTTTCGGAACTCCCACTTTCGTTCGCCTGCACCTGAAGCTTCAGAACGTTCGGGATGGACTGCGGTGCACCCATCGCAGCGCCTACGAGCTGCATCACCGGTATCGGCTGGGCCGGCTCGCTGGCAACGCGGATGGAATCCGGGTCTTCCAGGAAGGAGCGGATCGCGTCCGTAACCTGGGTCTGGAAATTTGCATCGCCGATCTGGGCGATATTGCCCTGAACGACCTGTACGGAGAGATCGATCACGTCCTGTGGCGTCGAATTCATCTGCTTGGCATAGTATTCGAGAAGGCGTTCGGTCAGCGAATCGTCCTCGAAGGAGAGCGAGATGCCCTGGATCTGCAGCTGGGCTAGAACGCCCATCATCGCCATTCCGGCGTTCTGGCCGCTTTCGGGATTCTGCTCCATCTGCTTGCTCATCTCCTGGAGAGACTGAACCAGCTCCTGGGTATAACCGCCGATGCCGAAGGACATGTTGAAGCTGCCAGCATCCTCGACGTCGAAGGTGAGATCGTCCATCGCCAGACGGCCGCTGGTCAGGTTCCAGGACATTTCGCCGTTCGCCGAGCCCGAAAGCTCCTCGTAACCGAGCGAGCGCACGGTTTCGGCGGAGCCGTCCTCCGACTCTTCGGGGACGTAGGCGGTGAAGTTCGCGATCTCGAAACCGCCCGAATATCCGCCATCGTCCTCGATCGCGTTCGTCAGCACGGCGTCTTCGAGCGTGAAGGCATCGTCGCCTTCGACCGTTACATTCACCGATCCGAGGGTCGCACGGTCGAAGAAGAGCGGAGAGGCCTGAAGAATCGCCGGCTGGTCCGCAGAGGCAGAGGTACCGGCAATCTGGATGTTCTCGATGCTCATCTCGCGGACGGCGTAATTCGCGGTCTTGCCGGTCGTGTCGTTCTCGTCCGTCCCTTCGATGTCCTCGATCGGAAGGCGCTCTGCGGTCCAGCCTTCTTCTGTCGATCCGCTGACATTCTCGAAGGTCAGGTCGCCGACATCGGTTTCGTCCTCGCCCGTACCGAAGACCACGCCGCTGAGAACGACGTTATCGCCTTCCGACGCGGCACTGGTGTAGGACATGGGGATGCCCTGGGTGGACATTGCCTCTTTGAGCCGTTCGGCGAAAGCGTCGGCATCGGCTGCAAGTGCCGTGCCGGTTCCGAGCAATGTGGCGAGCCCCGCGGCCGAGAGTCCTGCGGAAATCCTACGCATCGATCAATACCTTTTCCTGTAGCGGTTGCTTCGCGATGAACCGCTGTAAACCCCTCCGCCCATGTTAGAGCGGTTGATGGAAATCGAAAGGGTGGTGACGACGCGGAATCATTTCCAGTCCGATACGAATGGGGAAAACTTTCAAACCGCCCTTGTTAGGCAGACTGTGATGCCTTGCCGCCCTTGTTCGGCGGGGGCTGATCGTTCACAACAAAAGTTATGGGAAAGCCAGTCGATCCACCCTCAGGCGGCGGCGAGATTCAGCCAGTCGATCTCCGCGAGGCGCTCGAAGAGCGTTATCTCGCCTATGCCCTGTCGACCATTATGGGCCGGGCGCTGCCGGACGTCCGCGATGGGCTGAAGCCGGTTCATCGGCGCATCGTCCATGCCATGCGCGTCCTGCGGCTTGATCCCGGGCAGGCCTATAAAAAGTGCGCGCGCATCGTCGGCGACGTGATGGGCCGCTTCCACCCCCATGGCGATGCGGCGATCTATGACGCGCTCGTGCGTCTCGCTCAGGATTTCTCGGTCCGCTATCCGCTGGTCGACGGGCAGGGCAATTTCGGCAATGTGGACGGCGATAGCGCCGCTGCCATGCGCTACACCGAAGCCCGGATGACCGAGGTCGCGACGCTCCTTCTGCGCGGCATAGACGAGAACGCGGTCGATTTTCGCCCGACCTATAACGAGGAGGACGAAGAGCCTGTCGTCCTGCCGGGCGCCTTCCCGAACCTTCTCGCCAATGGCTCGTCCGGCATCGCCGTCGGCATGGCGACGAACATTCCGCCGCACAACGCCGCCGAGCTCTGCGACGCGGCGCTGAAGATCATCGAAAATCCGGAAACGACCGTCGATCAGCTCCTGCGCTCGATCGAGGGGCCGGATTTCCCGACGGGCGGTGTCATCGTCGACAACCGCGCGACCATCCGCCAGGCCTACGAGACAGGCCGCGGCTCGTTCCGCGTTCGGGCGCGCTGGGAGCGCGAGGACACAACGCGCGGTCAATGGTCCGTCGTGGTCCACGAAATTCCCTATCAGGTGCAGAAGTCACGGCTGATCGAGAAGATCGCCGAACTGCTGCAGGCCCGGAAGTTGCCGCTTCTGGCCGACATCCGCGACGAGTCCGCCGAAGACATTCGCATCGTTCTCGAGCCGAAGTCGAAGACCGTCGATCCCGAGATCCTGATGGAGTCGCTGTTCCGGCTGACCGATCTCGAATCGCGCATTCCGCTCAACATGAACGTCCTTTCCGGCGGCAAAGTACCGAAGGTGCTTTCGCTGAAAGAGGTGCTCTCGGAGTGGCTCGCCCATCAGCGCGAGGTTCTGGAGCGGCGCGCCCGCCATCGGTTGGCCCAGATCGAGCGGCGCTTGGAGATCCTCTCCGGCTATCTCATCGTCTTCCTCAACATCGACGATGTGATCCGCATCATTCGCGAGGAGGACGAGCCGAAACAGGAGCTGATGCGCTTCTTCACCTTGAGCGAAGTGCAGGCAGAAGCCGTCCTCAACATGCGCCTGCGCTCACTGCGCAAGCTCGAAGAATTCGAGCTGCGGCGTGAATTCGATCAGCTGACCGAGGAAAAGGCCGAGAAGGAAGCGCTGCTCGGTTCGACCGAAAAGCAGTGGTCCGCTGTCGCAGACGAGGTGCGCGCGGTGCGCGAGACCTTCTCCAAGAAGACCAAGCTCGGCAAGCGGCGAACTCGGTTTGCCGACGCTCCGGATCACGATATCGGCGATATCACCACCGCCCTTATAGAGAAGGAGCCTGTGACGATCGTCCTGTCGAACAAGGGCTTCCTGCGCGGGATGAAGGGCCATCTCGCGGACTTTTCCAATCTCACATTCCGCGAGGGCGATGGGTTGAACATCGCCTTCCATGCGATGACGACGGACAAGCTCCTCTTCGTCTCCAAGCATGGCCGTGTCTTCACCATGCAGGCCGACAAGCTGCCCGGCGGGCGAGGGCAGGGCGATCCGATCCGCCTCGCTTTCGATCTCGACGACAAGGACGATATCGCCGCTGCCTTCACTGCCGAGCCGGACCGCAAGCGGTTGATGGTCTCCAGCGAGGGAACCGGTTTCGTTGCGACCGAAGGCGACATGATTTCCGGCACCCGCAAGGGCAAGCAGCTGATGAATGTCGGCAAGGGATCGGCCGTCGAGCTCGCACGCGAGGTTGGCGAGGGTGACATGGTCGCGATCGTCGGCGAGAACCGTAAACTGCTCGTCTTCCCACTCTCCCAGGTGCCTCAGATGGCCCGTGGAAAGGGCGTTCGTCTACAGCGCTACAAAGATGGCGGCGTCTCCGACGCCAAGATCTTCAAGCTGGCTGAGGGACTGACCTGGAGCGACAGCGCAGGCCGAGCCTTCCTGCGCAGCGACCAAGAGCTGATGGAGTGGAAGGGCGACCGCGCCCAAGCTGGCCGGCTTGTCCCAAAAGGATTTCCAAAGACGAACAAGTTCGCCGGATGATAGGGGCGCCCTATCTGCGTTGCCGGCGGCTTTTGTTCGATAGATGACGTATTCGAAAATTTAACTTCATGTCTGTCTTCTTATAGCCTTCGTGACGCTGCGCGGTCGGCGTCACTTCACATTCAGCTTTTCGATATCGGGTTATATTATGCACACACATAAGGGTTTGCAGAAGCGTCTTGTCGTTTGTTTCGATGGTACATGGAACAACGCGGACGACAGCGGGGCGGAGGCGACGAATGTCGAGCGGATCGCCCGCGCTGTGAAAGGTCTCAGCGGAGACCGTCAGCAGATCGTCCTTTACCAGCGTGGCGTCGGTACGACGGGCACCAAGGCGCAACGCCTGCTGGGAGGCGCCTTTGGAATCGGCGTCGAAGACAATATCCGGGCGGCCTACCAGTTCATCGCGCAGAACTATCAGCCCGAGCGTGAGGTCGATGGCGAAAGGATTCCCGCGGACGAAATCTATATTTTCGGCTTTTCCCGCGGCGCGTTCGCGGCGCGCAGTCTGGTGGGCCTGATCTCATATTCCGGCCTCCTCAAGCGCCAATATCTGAACAAGCTCAATGAGGCCTGGCGCTATTACGCCGAGGACAAGGAACGCAGCGACTCAGAGACGTTTTGCGAGAAGTCCGGCGCGGATTGCCACCATCGGCCGGCTATCCAGTTTCTTGGCGTGTGGGATACGGTGGGACAGCTCGGCATACCCGCCACCGTTCTCGGCATCCAGATCGATCAGAACCATACCTTTCACGACACCCATCCCTCGACGATCGTGAAGAATGCCTTCCACGCGCTGGCCGTCGACGAGTGCCGCGACGAATTCGTCCCGACGCTCTGGACGCGTGATCCGAGCTGGCCGGCCGATGGGCCGGAAGAACCCGAGGGCTGCCAGATCGATCAGGTCTGGTTCCCGGGCGTTCACTCCGACGTCGGCGGTGGCTACGAACAGCGGAGCCTGTCCGATATCCCGCTTCTGTGGATGGCGGACCGCGCGATGGATTGTGGGCTCGATCTGGATAGCGATGAGATCGCGGGACTTCTGCCGGCACCGGCGACGCTTGATCATCTGTCGCCGCAGCACGAATCGCGCTTCACCTATTCCTATACCGACCGCTGGACGCCCTCGCTCCGACGCATCTGCGAGCAGCATTTCAATCCGCCTTTCCTGGCCGATGTCGTCTATCCCGAAGACGATAAGACAGGCACTGCTCTCAGAACCATCCGGGAATCGATCCACCCCTCGTTGATCAAGCGCTGGAGCCGAGAAGTTGGGATCATTTACGACGACAGTTCCAACCGGCGTTCGAGCACGATCTACGAGCCTTTGAACCTCGCCCCGCTTCTCAATCAGGGCGGCGGCCAGGAATTTGTCTATCTCCGCCGCGATCCGATCAAGGCGAGCTGAACGGGCGAGCGAGCTTTTCAGGGAAGCCGTCCTTGCGGCAAAGGGGCGGCTCTTGTTCGTCGATGTAAAACCGGATTATCCGGGGACAGCGGCTTCTGACCAGAAGCCCCCGTTCCTTTCGCTAAAGGCTCGTCTTGTCTCTTCCCGACGGCAACACCGAAATCCCGCCCGGCAAGCTCGCCGCAATCGCCACTGTGATGGCGATGCGAGCTGAAGACCGGCAGCCGCCCGCTCCAATCGAGGGGCTGCCCGGTTGGCAATTCGAACGTGTGCCGGATCTCGATCTTGAGCGCTATCTCTCGTTGTTCCGTGCGGTCGGGCGAGATCATCTCTGGTATGCGCGGCTTCTCCTGCCAGAGGCAGAGATAGCTGCGTCGATCTCATCCAGGAGGACCGCCATCTTCGTCCTGTCGATCGACGGGCACGATGCGGGTTTCGCGGAACTCGACCTCGCGACGCCCGGATCATGCGAGATCGTCTATTTCGGCGTCATGCCAGATCACATCGGCAAGGGCGCCGCGCGCTTCATGATGGAGCAGGTGATCGCGTTTGCCTTCGACCAGCCAATCGAGCGTCTCTGGCTGCATACGAACACGAACGATCATCCTCGCGCGATGCGGTTCTACCGGCGATTCGGTTTCCGCCCCGAGCGACAGTTCCTCGAACTGACCGACGATCCGCGACTGATCGGGCTTTACGACGAGTCTGCTGCGCCGCGCGTTCCGATCTTTCGTTCGGCGGGCCGCTGACATCGAAGCCGGTGATGCCGTTCCGGCTTGGCGACATCATCGCTATCGTTGCAGGCAAGCCTTCCTGGCGCGCGTCCGCCGGCTGTCGCGCCGGAGTTCGTCGGCGGCCTGCACGGTGAGGGCGCCGAGTATAAGCGCGCCGCCGAGTAGGGCGAGGCTTGTCGGCTCCTCGCCGAAGATCATCCAGACCCAGACGGGCGCGAAGACCGTTTCGAGGAGATAGCCGAGCGCGGCCAAGGGTGCGGCGATGAACATCGGTCCGGCCGCGAGGCAGATGAGGGCTATCGGCACGACTACGGCCCCGTTGAGGACAAGCCAGAGAGGCGCTTCGGACTGGAAGCCTTCGCCCATGACGAAGGGAATCGCCACGAGCGCCGGGACGATCGAACCAAGCGCCGAGGCGTAGCGCATGTCCCGCCGCGAATGGCGCGAGACGACGAGACCCATGGCGATGAAGAAGGCGGCGTTGAGCGCAGCGAGATCGCCGATCCAGTTGTCGCTCTGAAAGCCTGAGCCCATGATGAGGCCGACGCCGAGAATGGTCGCAGGAATGACCGTCAGAGTCACCCGCGACGGCTTCTCGCCGACGATCAGCCAGCCGAAGAGTGCCGCGAAGACCGGATTGAAGGCGAGAATGAAAACCGTGTTTGCGGCCGTCGTATTGAAGACAGCGACGAGAAAACTCGTCACGCCGATAGCATAGAGGCAGGTGACGAGAAGTCCCTTCCAGCCGTCGATCAGCTTCGTCGAGTGCCGCAGCGCGAAGCGGCGGAATGCCCAGTAGGCGATTGCCGCCCCGCTGATGAGGAAGCCGCGCAGCAGGAGTACCGACCAGTAGGTGCTTTCCGATAGCCGGATCAACGGGATATCGAAGGAGAGAATGAGACCGCCGATCGCAACGATCATCAGACCGATGCGGCTCGAATCACCGAGATCGCCCGGCAGGCTCTTTTGGTGCGAGCCCGGACTGTCTGGAGCGCTCATAAAGCTTCAGCCGAACCGGCGCCGCCGGCACCGCAATGTTGATCTGTGTGGAAGAGCATGTCTAGCCGCGATAGCGTTCCCAGCCCTTGGGCATCAGATGCTCCTGAGGCTGAAAGCGGATCTTGTAGTTCATCTTCGGCGAGCCCTCTACCCAATAGCCCAGATAGAGGTATGGCAACCCCATTCCGAAGGCCCGCTGGATGTGATCGAGGATCATATAGGTACCGAGGCTGCGCTCCGCGGCGTCCGGCTCGAAGAAGGAGTAGACCATCGAGAGCCCGTCGGCCATGACGTCGCTCAAGGCAACCGCGAGGAGCTCGCCGTTCTCGGCCTCGGCACCGATGGCCCCCGGAACGCGGCGGCGATATTCGATAACCCGCGTGTCGACCTGGCTGTCCTCCACCATCATGGCGTAGTCGAGAACGCTCATCTCGCTCATGCCGCCGGTCAGGTGCCGGTCGTCGATATAGCTTCGGAAGAGCGAGTATTGCTCGCTCGTCGGTTCCGCCTTGCGCTCGAAGGATACGAGATCCTCGTTCCGCTTCAGGATGCGGCGAAAGCTCTTAGACGGCTGGAACTCGTCCGTGATGATCCGCACGGAGATGCAAGCCCGACACCGCTCGCAGGCCGGCCGATAGGCGATGTTCTGGCTGCGGCGGAAACCACCCTGGCTCAGAAGGTCGAGGAGACCAGGGGCGCGCTCACCGGTGAGATGGGTGAAAACCTTCCGCTCCGCCCGGCCCGGCAAGTACGGGCATGGAGAGGGTGAGGTTAGAAAAAATTGCGGCGATTGCGGATGGTGGACCGTCAAGACTGATCACCGCTCTTCAGAGCTCGTAGTAAAAGGGCGCGACGAGGGTGAAGCATAACCATATCAGAACGACGAGGGGAAGGCCGGCTTTGACGAAGTCTATGAAGCGATAACGACCCGGCCCCATGACAAGAAGATTGGTCTGATAACCGATCGGCGTCGCAAAGGACGCATTGGCTGCGAAGATGACGCAGGCAAGGAATGCCATCGGCGAAGCGCCGAGGTTGGTCGCGATGTCGAGCGCTACCGGCGTGAAGAGAACGGCGGTCGCATTGTTCGACAGAAAATTCGTCAGGATCGCAACGACGAGGAAAAGCCCTGAGAGAACCACCAGGGTTGGGGCGCCGGCAAGGGCCGAAACCATGCCGTCGGCGAGAAGCTGCGCTCCGCCGGTAGCCTCCAGTGCCGTCGCGGCCGCGATCGAGGCACCGACCAGCATGAAGATCGATCGGTCGACGGATCGCGCCGCTTCCCCAACCGTGAGGCAGCCGGTCACCATCATCATGACGGCGCCTGCGAAGGAAAGAACTTCGATGGGCATGACGCCGGCCGCAGACATGGCAACGATCGCAAAGAAGATCGCACCGGCAACGCCCGCCTTCGAAGACTGCGGGACCGACTGGGTGGAGTATTCCAGCAGTAAGAGGTCGTGATTGCCGCGAAGGTCGTTGATCGACGACTGACGGCCGCACAGAAGAAGCGTATCGCCGGGTTCGAGCCTGATATCCGACAGCGCGGAGCGCGCCATCCGATTCTTGCGCTGCAAGCCGAAGAGGGTGATTCCGAACTGGGTTCTGAGGCCGGAATACTGCATGGTTCGGCCGGCATAGCGCGACCCGGGCGCAACCACAGCCTCCGCCATCACCATGTCCGGCCCGATCTTGCGGGTGCGCTCGAGGTTCTGGGCACCGGAGGTCGGATCGATCGTGCGGACGGCGAGATTGCCTTTCGACAGCGCCCGGGAGAACGCCTTGCGCGATGCCGTGACGATCAGGCGGTCACCCGGCGCCAGGGTCACGTCGTCGAAGGGCGGCAGGATCGTTTCCGATCCCCTGAGAATCATGCGCGGCGTCAGCTCCTTCAGTCCGGGAAACAGGCCGGCTCGCGCTGTAAGGCCGACGTAGGGATGGTCGAGGTCGATGTCGATCTCGCCGAGAAACTGCT
This sequence comes from Fulvimarina thalattae, assembly GCF_040239565.1. NCBI lineage: Bacteria > Pseudomonadati > Pseudomonadota > Alphaproteobacteria > Hyphomicrobiales > Aurantimonadaceae > Fulvimarina > Fulvimarina thalattae. Next base: position 112,160 of record NZ_JBEHWS010000005.1, on the reverse strand, counting down.
TGCCGCCCGCGTCGATCGGACGGCCGTCGCCGGTCTCTCGCGGTGTCAGGAGGCGCGGCATAATCTTCAGCACATAAAAGCCGCCGACAAGCGCAAGACATAGACCCGGTATCGTGATGTCGAAGAAATCGATCTGTATGCCGGAACGCTGGGCAACACCCGCGACCAGGAGATTGGTCGAGGAACCGATCAGTGTCGTCATGCCGCCGAGGATCGAAAGATAGGAGAGCGGCAGAAAAACGTGTGCTGCCGGAACTGCGCGCTGGGTCGCTATCACCGTTAGAATCGGAATGAAGATCACAACGACCGGCGTGTTATTGAGAAAGGCCGAGAGGATCGCTGCTGCGGCTAGCACGATCAGAACCGTTGATCGCCCGGCTGCCCCGCCAACCTTTGTCAGAAAGTGCGCCGGATGGGCCATCGCATCGGTGGCGAACAGGCCCTGACCGACGATGAGCAGGCACATGACCGTGATGAGCGCGGGATTGGCGAAGCCGGACAGGAGGTCGCCGCTGGTCAGCCGGCTGCCATCCGGAGCCACATAGGGAAATGCGGCAAAGAAGACGAGAAACAGGCTGAGCGAAGCTGCCGCGACGGCCTCGATGGGCCAGCGCTCCATGGCGTAGCCGATCACGCTAAGGGCGATCAGCCCGTATGTCACCCAAATATGGAGGGAATCCATGACCACCCGCGCTGCTTGCCTTACCCTCCGGTTATCGGGGGCGCGGTGCCTCAACGCAAGGCGGGAGTCAGATGCTGGTTAGTGCTTCGTGGGGAAAGCCGTTCTCTTCAAGCGGTCGACGGAGGAACGGCTTTCCCGTATCGTTTCTTTTCAGCGTCTACGGGAGACGACTGTGCCGAGAAGGACGTCGTGCAAGAGCTGCTTGCGACGTGTGAAGAGGCCTACCAGCACGACGGCCGGCGTCAGTATCGCGGTCGAGGCCCAGAAGAGAACACCGTGGAGAACGGCGAGCGTCGGATCGACTTTCCCGCCGTCGAGCCGCCGCACCTCGAGGTCGGCAAGCCGCATACCGGGCGTTGCCTGGGTCTCGCCGCCCATGGTGAAGGCGATGTACGCAATGGCGATCGCGGGCAGCAGGATCGCATAGAGACCGAAGGCGAGGCCAAGCGTCACGATGCCGAGAAAGAAGACGACGATCGCTGCGGGAATAGAAAGAAGCAGCACGACCGCATAGTCGACCAGAAACGCCGCACTCCGACGCCGAAGCGCGCTGCGATAAAGCCGCGGCTCGTCGAGAGCGGTCGAGGTGTCAGGCGTTTCGTAGATCGGTGCAGTGCGGTCCATCGTCGTCCTTCAGGTTGCTTTCATCTGACTGTGAAAATGGTGATCGACAGAAGATTTTACAACGCAAACGATGCCTTGCCCCGACCGGGCAGAAAACAATCAAGACGACAGCGCCGCGACATCTCCACCTGTTGTGGTCGATTGTAATAATGCGGAATGTCGGCATTCGGCGAATTCGCACCGACTTGCAGTCATCGTTGCACATTGCCGAACGGATTAAAGACAAAGCGGATTGGGCGATGAACCGGCGAAGTGTACTGAAATTCCTGGGTGTGGCCGGTATCGTCCTCGGTGGCGGTTTGACCGCGGCTCGGGCCTTCGGCGGCAATCGGTATTATCAGGGGCCGCCCAGCGACCATTTCGATGGGAGTCTCTTCTTCAACCCGAAGGGCGAAGAACCCAAGGGCTTCACGGATCTCTTGCGCTGGCAGCTCGGCGGCGGAAAAGCCGAATGGCCGAGCCGCTGGCCGCAACCGCCGTTGACGGCCCCCGATACGCCGGAGCGGGTGACGGGAGAAACCCTTCGCGTGACGATGATCGGCCATGCGACATGCCTCATCCAGGTATCCGGGCTGAACATCCTGACCGATCCGGTCTACTCGTATCGCGCCTCGCCCTTCAGCTTCGCTGGCCCGGAACGGGTCAACCCGCCCGGCATCGCCTTCGACGATCTCCCACCGATCCACGTGGTCCTCGTCAGTCACAATCATTACGACCACATGGATGTCGACACGCTCGCAAGGCTTGCCCAGCGCGATATTCCGGTGGTCTGCACACCGCTCGGCAACGACACCATCATCCGAGAGCGGGTGCCGGGCATGCGGATCGTGGTGCAGGACTGGGGCGATGTTGCCGAGATCGGACCGTTGCGCATTCACAGCGAGCCGTCACACCACTGGTCCGCGCGCGGCGTGACGGACCGGCGGATGGCGCTCTGGTCCTCCTTCATGATCGAGGGGCCGGCCGGGCTCATCTATGTTGCCGGCGATACGGGCTTTCACGATGGCCGGAACTATCGTGACGCGCGCGCGCGGCATGGTTCCGTGCGCCTCGCCGTTCTTCCCATCGGCGCATACGAGCCCCGCTGGTTCATGCGCCCGCAGCACCAGAACCCGGACGAGGCGGTCGCGGGCTTCAAGCTTCTGGATGCCGCCTACGGCGTCGGCTACCACTGGGGTACATTCCAGCTGACCGACGAGGCCATCACCGATCCACGCGATCGCCTGCATGCGGCGCTCTATGTCGAGGGCATCGCCCGCGACCGGTTCCGCCCGCTTCTCGCGGGCGAGAGCTTCGACGTACCGGGCTGATCAGGCCGACTATTCAGTCAGACCACCTTCAACCCCTCCGCAACCTTCGGCGAAAAGTAGCTCAAAATCCCCGACGCGCCTGCGCGCTTGTAGGCCGTCAGCACCTCGATGATCGCCTTGTCGCCGTCGAGCCAGCCGTTCTGGCTTGCTGCCATGATCATCGCGTATTCGCCGGACGTCTGGTAGGCGAAGGTTGGAACGTTGAGCGTCTGGGTGATGCGCGAGAGGACGTCGAGATAGGCGAGGCCCGGTTTCACCATGATCATGTCGGCGCCCTCGGCGACGTCCTGTTCCGCCTCGCGGATCGCCTCGTCCACGTTGCTGAAATCCATCTGATAGGTGCGCTTGTCGCCCTTCAGCATTGCGTTCGAGCCGACCGCGTCGCGGAACGGACCATAGAAGGCAGAGGCGTATTTCGCCGAATAGGCCATGATCATCGTATCGCGCAGGCCGGCATCGTCGAGCGCTGAACGGATGCAGGCAACGCGTCCGTCCATCATGTCCGACGGGCCGATGATGTCGGCGCCGGCCTCGGCCTGGATCACCGACTGCTGCATGAGGATTTCGACCGACTCGTCGTTGAGGATGCGGTCGCCATCCATCACGCCATCATGGCCGTGGCTCGTGTAGGGATCGAGCGCGGCATCGCACATGATGCCGATCTCCGGGACGGCCTTCTTGATGGCTCGGGCCGTGCGGCAGACGAGATTGTCCGGGTTCAGCGCCTGACTGCCCGTCTCGTCGCGCAGGGCGGGATCGGTGTAGGGGAAGAGGGCGATGACGGGGATGCCGAGATCGGCGGCGCGCTTGGCGGCATCAACGCAGCCCGCGATCGACTGGCGCGAAACGCCCGGCATGGAGGAGACCGGCTCGGCCTCGTCGCCATCCTTGACGAAGATCGGCCAGATGAGATCTTCCGCTCTGAGATGATTTTCGCGGACGAGGCGGCGGGACCAGTCGGCCTGCCTGAGCCTGCGCATGCGCAGGCCGTTCGTCGCCTCTTCGATCTGCTTTGAAATCCCGGTTACGTCTCTCGCAGTCATCGGCTTGCCGTCTTCTCGTTTGCCCGCTTCCATTCGCAGGCCATTGTTCCTTTGCGCGGGTATCGCACCGCTTCATCTGCCTATAGTATCGAATGAGAGGGGCAAATGGTTATCGAAGAGAAATGCCGGCAGACGCACTTTTGAAGCCTTTTCGCGGATACGGACTTCAGCTCTTTCGAAACGGGGCAGGCCCCGACAATGCAGAACGTGGGCAGCGTGGCATGACCATCGAAATTCCGACCGAGGCACCGGAGGTCGGGCTGAATCGGCTCCTCACCGTCGTGCTTCTTCGGGTATTCTCGGTCTATGTCCTCGTGCTGGCCGTCGCCTACTGGGCCGCGCTGGTCGGCTTCGATCCGATCCTTCCCGTCTTTGTGGATATCCCGCCGCGCTTCGATCTGATGCCGGTCTGGTGGAAGATCGCGGTGCCGATCCTCTCGGTTCTTTATCCGATCGCCGGGATCAGCCTGTGGATGACGGCGCGATGGGCGCCGGTCGTCTGGGCACTGGTGATCCTTGTCGAGATCGTGATGTCGTTCGGATTTCCGGTCCTTTTCGGATCGCGGTTGCTCCTCATCGGACTTCACCTCTGGGGTTTCGGCATGTTCGGCGGAATGCGTTTCCTCGCCCATCGCGACAGGCTGAGGGCCCGGGCCGCCAAGCAAAGGGCCCTATGAGGAGCCGTGCCGGACTGGTGCGAACAACGCCTCGGCGGCGTCATGAACAAAATCTGAAAGACTTGGCAGTATTAGACTTTATCAAGATTTCGGCGAGGTTTGATTAAGGACGAAAAGCGCGTTTTCGACGTAAAAGCTTGTTAAGCTTGTAGTTTAAGTCGAATTTTAGAGGGCGCTCGCTACAACGGGTTTCAAGATGAGGCGAAAAAGAATTCATCACCCCAACAGCGGAGTCCAGTCATGAACCAGCAGCTTGTTCAGCCCCGTGTCGCCGACGCCCATTCCGGTGCGACTGCCGACCTCAAATCGCTCTATCTCGAAACCCTCCAGCTCGTCGAGCGCCTGCATCGTCGTCTGCTCGATGTGGTGAAGGACGAGTTCGAGCGTCAGGGCCGCACCGACATCAATGCCGTTCAGGCGCTTCTCCTTTTCAATATCGGCGATTCGACCCTGACGGCGGGCGAACTTCGCAGCCGCGGCTTCTATCTCGGCTCGAACGTCTCCTATAATCTGAAGAAGCTCGTCGACCTCGGCTTCATCAACCACCAGAAGTCCCGCGTCGATCGCCGGGCGGTCCGCATCTCGCTTACCGAGACCGGTCAGGAGATCGCGAATGTCGTTGCCGAGCTCTACGAGCGTCACATCGGCTCGATCGATAAGGTCGGCGGTCTCGACGAGCAGGAGTTCTCCAAGATGAACAAGTCGCTGCAGCGCCTCGACCGGTTCTGGAACGACCAGATCGTTTACCGTCTCTGAGCGAAATACCCTTTAAGGACCCCAGACCTCCACTCCGGCGTCCCCCGGCAACGGCCTTGCTCCAAAAGGAGCAGGGCCGTTTTTCGTTGGGCATCTGCTCGCGGAAAACAGTTGTGAAGGCTTTCCAGCCCTGTTTTGCGGTGCCTCATCCTTCGTTTCGCCGCATTGGGATGGATGATCGAATCCACATCCGACACGGTCTTGATGCGAAACGGGGTGGCGAAAGCCTCGTGCGCTAGCTTTTTGGGGAAAGCGCAGAGGCCGTTTTGTCGGGCCGAGGGCATATGACGAGGGGAATTGAGTTCATGACGAAGCGAGTTTCAGCGCCGGGCCGCACGACGCGCCGCGCCTTTCTTTCCGGAACGACGGCGGCTCTTGGCCTCGGCCTGACGGGCATGGCGTCGGCGCAATCGACGCTCGACGGGCTTCTCAATGCGCGCGGTCGCGGCAACTGGGACGACCAGTTCGATACGCGCGGATCGAGCGCCAAGCAGGTCTCGTCGCTGAGCCCGATCTTTTCGCAGCAGACGCTGAATTCCATGCAGGCGGCGATGCAGACGTACAGCCAGATCGTCGCCCAGGGCGGTTGGCCTACGGTTCCCGCCCGCTACGTTCTGAAGCTCGGTGAGGTGACGCCGGACGTCGAGGTTCTGCGCCAGCGTCTTGCGATTTCTGGCGATCTCTCTTCGCAGGCTTCAAGCTCTCCGGCCTTCGACACCTATGTCGAGGCGGCCGTGAAGCGCTTCCAGGCACGGCACGGCCTGCCGGCGGATGGTGTTGTCGGCGAACATGCCTACAAGGCGCTTAACGTGCCGGCCGACCTTCGCCTCTTCCAGCTACAGACGAACGCGACGCGTCTCCAGAACCAGCTGCAGGAAGAGCTTCCAAATCGCTATGTGATGGTCAACATTCCGGCAGCGGCGATCGAGGCTGTCGAGAATGGCCAGATCGTTCAACGCCATACGGCTGTCGTTGGCAAGGTGGACCGACAGACGCCGATTCTCTCTTCGAGGATTACCAACCTCAACCTCAACCCTTATTGGCACGCGCCGGCTTCGATCGTACGCAAGGACATCATTCCGCTGGTGCGGGAGGATCCGACCTATCTTGAGCGCAATGGCATCCACATCTTCAATGGCAGTGGCGAGGAAGTGCCGCCGCAGATGATCGACTGGAGCTCGGACGAGGCAGTGAAATACCTCTTCCGTCAGGACCCGGGCCCGAACAGCGCGATGGCTTCGGTGAAGATCAACTTCCCAAATCCCCATGCCGTCTACATGCACGATACGCCGCAGAAGGGCCTGTTCTCGGAGCTGATGCGCTTTGAGTCCTCGGGCTGCGTGCGCGTTCAGAACGTGCGCGACCTCATCGTCTGGCTTGCCCGCGACGAGCAGGGCTGGGATCGTCAGGCGATCGAGAGGGTCATTTCTGCGCGGACCCGTCAGGACATCGATCTCTCCAATCCGGTGCCGGTCTACTTCACCTATGTCACGGCTTGGGCGAGCGATCCGAACGTCGTCCAGTTCCGCGACGACATCTATCACCGCGACGGCGCCGAGCAGCTCGCAATGAGCGAACTTACCACGACGGCGTATGCTGACGGGCAGCAGAACCCATATGCCCAAGGTGATGGTTTCTGATCCAAACACGAAACTGAGCAGGATCGCTTGAAGCGAAGCGTTCCTGCGCTTTTCAATTCATTCGATACGGCGCCGGTCGCGATCTCGCCCGGCGCCGTGCGACGTTGTAGCTCATGTCGGCAATTCAATAGAGTTTGTCACTTTTTGCGGCGTATTGGCTCGCAGCTGGACGCTATAATTCTTACGCCCACCGCTGCAGAAGAAAGAAGAGGCCGGATCGCGCGACCGGCGAATTCTTCTTATCCAACCGGGTAGCATTGCTCCGTTGGACCGCAGGGGGCATCGTGCTAGTTAGCCACCGAATTCGCGCGCCCGTGGTATGGTCGCGTCAGACTTACCGTGAAATGGGAGAGACAGTCATGAGTCAGGCGGCCCAGAGCCAGTCCAATGTCCACGAGACCTTCTTCAACACGCCTCTCCGCGAGCGCGACTCCGAGGTTATGGACGCGATCAATAAGGAACTCGGCCGGCAGAGCCACGAGATCGAACTGATCGCATCGGAGAACATCACCTCGCGCGCCGTCATCGACGCCCAGGGATCGGTGCTGACCAACAAGTACGCCGAGGGCTACCCGGGCCGTCGCTATTACGGCGGCTGCCAGTATGTCGACATCGTCGAGGAACTGGCGATCGAGCGTGTGAAGAAGCTGTTCGGCGTCGAATATGCCAACGTCCAGCCGAACTCGGGCAGTCAGGCAAACCAGTCGGTCTTCCTCGCGCTTATCAAGCCGGGCGACACTATTCTCGGCATGAGCCTCGATGCCGGTGGTCACCTGACGCACGGTGCGAAGCCCAACCTGTCGGGCAAATGGTTCAACGCGGTCCAGTACGGCCTCGATACCGAGACCGGCCTCATCGACTACGATGCGATGGAAAAGCTCGCCGACGAGCACCAGCCGAAGCTGATCATCGGCGGTGGCTCGGCCTATTCGCGTCAGGTCGATTTCAAGCGTATGCGTGAGATCGCAGACAAGGTCGGCGCCTATTTCATGGTCGACATGGCCCACTTCGCGGGCCTCGTCGCGGCTGGCGTCCATCCTTCGCCGTTCCCGCATGCGCATGTCGCGACCTCGACGACCCATAAGACCCTCCGTGGTCCGCGCGGCGGTATCGTCGTCACGAACGACGAGGACATTGCCAAGAAGATCAATTCGGCCGTGTTCCCGGGCCTTCAGGGCGGACCGCTGATGCACGTCATCGCCGGTAAAGCCGTCGCCTTCGGCGAAGCGCTCACGGACGAGTTCAAGTCCTATCAGCGCTCGGTCTGCGAGAACGCCAAGGTTCTTGCGGAAACGCTGCGCGCCGGCGGTTGCGACATCGTATCGGGCGGCACTGACACGCATCTGATGCTCGTCGACCTGCGCCCGATGGAACTGACCGGCAAGGCTTCGGAGAAGTCGCTCGGCCGGGCGAACATCACCTGCAACAAGAACGGCGTTCCGAACGACCCGCAGAAGCCGGCGATCACCTCTGGTATTCGCCTTGGCACCCCGGCCGCGACGACCCGCGGTTTCGGCACCGCCGAGTTCCGCGAAGTCGGCAACCTGATCGTCGAGGTTCTCGAAGGTCTGCGTAAGTCGAACTCGGAAGAGAATGAAGTCGTCGAGCAGGCCGTGAAGGAAAAGGTCGTCGCGCTCACCGACCGCTTCCCGATCTATCAGGGCCTCTGATCGACCGATCGTAAGCCTTGCCCGCTTGCGGGCGAGGCATCATCTGACGCATGACGGACTCGCCGACCGGACTCCCTGTCGGCGAGTTTTTGTTTGTCGTAGAGTTGGGCGGTCGAAGCCATGCGTTGTCCCTATTGCGGGTCGCAAGACAGTCAGGTTCGGGACTCGCGCCCGGCCGAGGATGGTGCGGCGGTGCGCCGACGCCGGGTCTGCCCCGATTGCGGCGGACGTTTCACCACCTTCGAGCGGGTGCAGCTCCGCGAGCTCTACGTACTGAAGAAATCCGGCCGGCGGGTCCCGTTCGATCGCGATAAGCTAGCCCGATCGGTCGAGGTTGCCCTTCGCAAGCGCCCCGTTGAGCATGACAGGGTGGAGAGGCTCGTCTCCGGCATCGTGAGGCGTCTCGAACAGTCCGGCGATCAGGATGTTTCGTCCGATGCTATCGGCGAGATGGTCATGGACGCGCTGAAGGAACTCGACGACGTCGCCTTCGTTCGCTTCGCTTCGGTCTATCGTGATTTCCACGAAGCCAAGGATTTCGGCGATCTCGTCGAGGAGTTGAAAGCCAAGGAGGATGCGGGTGGCGCAGGCTGATCCGGCGGGCGTTTTTATGGAGCGGCCGACCTCGAAAGCGGTCGATGAGTGGTTCATGGCGGCCGCGATCCGCTTCGGCTTCCGCCATGCAGGTCTGACCGGGACCAATCCTTCTGTCGCGACCCTGATCGTCCGCGACGACGGCAATGGTCCCCGCATCGTCGGACGGGGAATCACAGCACGCGGCGGCCGTCCCCATGCCGAAGCACAGGCGCTCGGTGAAGCCGGAGACCTCGCGCGCGGCGCCACCGCATATGTCACGCTCGAACCCTGCGCCCATCACGGACGGACACCGCCCTGCGCCGAGGCCCTCGTCGCTTCCGGTGTCTCCCGCGTGGTCTCGGCAGCGGCGGATCCTGATCCGCGCGTCGACGGCAAGGGTCATGCGATCCTGATCAAAGGCGGGCTCTCCGTGACCCCTCGCGTGATGGCCACGGACGCGGCCTCGGACCTCTCCGCTTACCTCACGCGCCATGCGAGAAATCGGCCGCAAGTCACTCTGAAGATGGCGGTTTCTCCCGATGGCATGATCGGTCGAAAGGGGCATGGGCAGGTTTTCATCACCGGCCCGGTCGCCAATCGCCAGACCCATCTCGTGCGCGCCCGTCACGATGCGATCCTCGTCGGCATGGGCACTGTCCGCGAGGACGACCCGGGCCTCGACTGCCGGCTGCCGGGCCTCGAAGACCGCTCGCCCCGGCGCATCGTTCTCGATCCGGATCTCACAATCGAGCCGGAAACGAGCCTCGTTCAAAGCGCACGGAAAACACCGCTGACGATTGTCGCGCGCGGCGATGCGGAACCGGCCAAACGACAGGCTCTCATGGCGGTGGGTGCGGATTTCGTTGCCTGCGACATCATACCCGGCATCGGGCGCGTCGCACTCCCTGAGCTCATGGAAGATCTCGGTGCGACGGGCATTCAGAACATCCTCGTCGAGGGGGGCGCGACCGTCGGGGAGAGCTTTCTCGACGCCGATCTCGTCGATCGTCTCATTCTTGTCGAGGGCGAAACGGTTGTCGGCGAGGGCGGGGTTGAAGCGCCCATCGATGTTGCGACCGGAAAGCGGCGCTTCAGACTGACCGAGCGCCTTCGCTTCGGCGGCGATCAATGGTTCGAATTCGAAAGGCGGGCTTGAGATGTTCACCGGAATTGTCACCGATGTTGGCCGCATCCTTGCGGTCGAGCCTCTGGCCAAGGGCAGGCGCTTTCGCGTGGAGACCGCCTACGACCCGGCTGGGATCGATCTCGGCGCTTCGATCGCCTGCTCCGGTCCCTGTCTGACCGTGACCGCGCTGTCCGAAGCAGGTGACACGACGAAATGGTTCGAGGTCGAGGCCTGGGAGGAGGCTCTCCGACTGACGACGGCGGGAAGCTGGGGCGAGGGCACCCGCATCAATCTGGAACGCTCGCTGAAGATCGGCGACGAACTCGGCGGTCATCTCGTTTCCGGTCATGTCGACGGACTGGCGGAAATTGTCGCGATCGAGGAGGAGGGCGAGGCGGTCCGGTTTCGCCTGAAGGCAGGCGAGGGCGAGAAGCGGTTCATCGCCCAGAAGGGATCGGTCTGCCTCGACGGCACGTCGCTCACGGTCAATTCGGTCGAGGATGCCGTCTTCGATGTCCTTCTCATCCGCCACTCGCTGGAGGTGACCACATGGAATGAGCGGCGCGTCGGCGACCGGGTCAATCTCGAAGTCGACCAGATCGCGCGCTATGCCGCGCGGCTGTTCGGTTCGCCGCGATAGACTATTGCCCCTCACGCGTAGCGGCATAGCCAATTCGGCTGTTGCTTGCGGCCTGTCGCAGGCGTATCCCCGCGCCATGATCATCTGGAGGCAATTTGCATGAGCGCCAATCTTCATGTCCTCATCGTCGAGGCGCGCTTTTACGACGATATCGCGGACAAGCTTCTGGCGGGCGCGAAAGCCGAACTCGATTCCAACGAGGTCACCTATGATGTGGTGACGGTGCCGGGTGCGCTCGAAGCGCCGGCCGCGATTTCCTACGCACTGTCGGGCGCCGACGAGGACGGCACGGATTACGACGGCTTCGTCGTGCTTGGCTGCGTCATCCGCGGCGAGACCTATCATTTCGAGGTTGTCGCAAACGAGTCCGCGCGCGGTCTGATGAAGCTCTCCATTGAGGAGACCATCGCGATCGGCAACGGCATTCTCACGGTCGAGAACGAAGCTCAGGCAATGGAACGGGCCGATCCCGCCCGCAAGGACAAGGGCGGCGGGGCTGCCCGCACGGTTCTGGAAATGATCACACTCAGGGACCGGCTCGGGGCCTGATTTGATGGAAGAGAACCAGCAGCAACGAAGCTTCCGGCCCGCCAACAAGCGCGGCGTGGCGCGCCTAGCGGCCGTGCAGGCGCTCTACCAGATGGATATCGGCGGCACGCCGCTGGTCGAGGCGGTCGCCGAATACGAGACCCATCGCATGGGCCACGATATCGACGGCGAGACCTATCGCGTCGCCGATGCAGCCTGGTTCCGCGACATCGTATCGGGCGTGGTACGCAAGCAGAAGGCGATCGACCCGGTCATCCACGCCAATCTTCCTCCAGGCTGGCCGCTCTCGCGCCTCGATTCCACCCTGCGTGCCATCCTGCGCGCCGGCGTTTACGAGATCGAGACGCGCAACGACGTTCCGGTTGCAGTCATCGTTTCGGAATATGTCGATGTCGCCAAGGCGTTTTACGAGGAAGAGGAGCCGAAGCTCGTCAACGCGCTCCTCGATCGCGTCGCCCGTGAGAAACGCTCGGATACGCGCCCTGCGACGCGCAAGTGACAGCGCTTACACCTGAAGTGGCCGAAACCCGTCCGGCTCGGCTCAACGCGCTCGTGCTCGCCTGCGCGCAGGCGGTCTGCGGTGCGACAGGCCCGATCGCGATTTCTACGGGTGGGCTCGCTGGCACCTGGCTTCTCGCAGACGACAAGTCCTTAGCTACGCTTCCCGTCACTGCTTTTAATGTCGGCGTTGCACTCGGCGCGCTGCCGGCAGCAGCGCTGATGCGGGCCGTCGGGCGGCGCTACGGCTTCGTGGCCGGAGCTCTTGTTCTGGTGCTTGGCGCACTGATCGGCGCGGCCTCGCTTTCACAGCAGAGTTTCTGGATTTTCGCGCTCGCGCTTCTGCTGCTCGGAACGAGCGGCTCCTTCGTCCAGCAATATCGCTTCGCGGCGACGGACGGAGCACCGACCGCCTACCAGTCGACCGCGATCTCCATCGTGCTCGTCGGTGGTATCGGTGCGGCGGTGATTGGCCCGCAGACGGTCCGCTATACGTCTTCGCTCTTCTTGCCGATCGAGTTCGCAGGCTCGTTTCTCGCGCTTGCAATTCTGGGTCTGCTCGGCGCCGCCATCCTGACGCGGCTGAAGCTCCCGACTCCGGCGAAAAAGTCGAAGGGTGTGGCCGCCGTGTCGGCTGACACCGGCCGTCCGCTGACGAAGATCGTTACCCAGCGGCGTTTCATCGTGGCGCTGATCTGCGGTGTCGGCACGTTTTCGCTGATGAGCTTCGTCATGACGGGTGCGCCGCTCGCGATCGTCGGCTGCGGGCTGAGCCAGGACATCTCGGTCCTCGGCATCCAGTGGCATGTGCTGGCGATGTTCGGGCCGAGCCTCGTGACCGGGCGGCTGATCCGACGTTTCGGCGTCGAACTGGTGATTGCCTGCGGCCTCCTGCTGATCGCAGTAAGCGCCGGTGTCTTCCTGTCAGGTCTGGAGATCTGGAATTTCTGGCTGGGCCTTGCTCTGCTCGGGCTCGGCTGGAATTTTGGCTTCATCGGCGCTACCGCCATGGTGGCCGGCGTTCATACGCCTGAAGAGCGGGCGAAGACGCAAGGCTTTCACGACTTCGTCCTCTTCACGCTCGTCGCCGTCGCATCCTTCATGTCCGGCAAGACCTATGTCGGCTCAGGATGGGAGACTATGAACTGGATCGTTGTGCCGGTCGTTGCAGGCTGCCTGCTGGTGCTCTCGCTCGAGACCGGCGCGTGGATTGAACGCCGCCGGTCTGCCTGACGGCGCGGCCAAAAGATCAGCGGAAGACGATCCCTCGAAGAGGCCGGCCTTTTAGAGCCGTGCGCCTCCGCTCGTCGTATCGCCGAGAATTTGTCCGAGGAAGCTTGCGTCCTTGCCGCCTGTCGGCGTCGTGCGCGAGATGAAGTCGAAGAGCTGGCCGTCCTGGAGCCCGTAATTCGCAATCCGCTCCACGCGATCCTCGCTGTTGAAATAGACGGCGAGGACCCGCTGATTGGTCACGCTCGGCTGCAGGAAGGCGACCGGACGCTCGCGGCGCTGGGAGATGTAATAATAGGTCTGCGCCTCGTTGAAGGTCGCGGTGGTCGAGGGCGAGCCGAGCGCCAGCTCGACCTGTTCGCGGCTCGAACCTTCCGGAACCAGCTGAAGCATTTGCTCGTCGATCACGTAGCCGGCGCTGAGGACTTCGCCCGTCTGGCACCCACTCGACGCAGCCAGAACGCCAGACATCAGCAAGGCTGACACTGCATGACGTGTCGCGATTTTGACGCCCACGATCAAGTCCTCCCATTCTGCGTTGATCGCGCGAATGATATACCGCGCGTCTGTTCCTGCCGGATGGAACCGGCTGGCTTCGTCGCATATGTCCGTAAAACAGACATCGCCGCGTTGCAATCGCTCAAGGGCTATGGCACCGCCGTTGCCAGCAGGGGGCACAAGAAAGAAGCGTTCGAACCTATGTTCTCCAATTGGCGTCGACAGCGGCGGCGCAACCGGGAAATCGTCGAGGACCTTTATGGCGTGCTGATTGCCCGAGCGCGCAGGCCGTATCTTTTCGAGGAATGCGGTATCGAGGATACCGTGATGGGCCGCTTCGAGGCGGTGACGCTCGAGATCTTTCTTTTCATGCGCCGGTGTCGCGGTGATGCCGAGCTGGCGCCGATCGTGCAGGACATCATTGACCGGTTCGTCGTCGATATGGACGACTCGCTGCGCCAAATCGGTATCGGCGATCAGTCGGTCCCCAAGCGCATGCGCAAGCTGACGGGACAGTTCTACGAGCGGGTCAACGCATACGACCAAGCCCTTGAAAGCGATGACCCGACCGCAGGGCTTGCTCGGGCATTTCGCGGGCGCGTTCTCTCCAACGAAACGGATGAGACGATCGCGTTGAAACTTGCGGGTGAAGCGGAGGCGGAGCTTGCCGCTCTTTCGAAAAGTCCAGCAACCGACTTATTGTCCGGGCAAATCTCACTGTCGGGGACGCCATGACCTCAGGATCTGATCTCCACAAACACCTCAGGATAGCCGTCGGGCGCGTCTCGCAATCGGGCTTGCCGATTGATTTCGATGCCGGAACGTCTGACCTCCAAAGGATCGCGGCAGATCTTGGGGTCACGGTGATGTCGCGATTTACCGGCTCGCTCACTGGGACCCCCTGGCAGAAGGCAGGTGTTCAGGTGACGGGGACGCTGAAGGCGAGCGTCATCCAGGAGAGCGTCGTCACGCTCGAACCGATCGAATCCGACTACGCCATCGATTTCGACATGATCTTCGTTCCGGAGAATTCCCGGCTCGCTCCGAAGAAGGCCGATTTCGAGGATGAACTTTTCGTCGATCCCGAAGGAGAGGACCCGCCCGAACCGTTCACGGGTGACCACATCGAGCTCGGCCCTTATGTCGAAGAGGAGCTCGTCTTGGCGATCGATCCCTATCCGCGGCGCGCCGACGAGACCTTCGAGACAATTGATACCGACCCCGAGCCGGAGGCCGGAAAGGTTTCGCCGTTCGCCGGTTTGGCGGCGTTGAGAAAGCAACAGGACGGCGAGAACTAGACTCCGCATTGTTGCGAGGGGTAGCGAGAAGGGTAAGTTCCAGGGCGAATGCCAGCGGCCGATGCGGCAGCGATTTGAAAAGGCGAGTTTCAATTGAACGACGACAATACGACGACCATTGCGATCGATGCGATGGGCGGCGACTTTGGTCCCGAGGTGACGCTTGCCGGCGCTGCCCTCGCGCTCGAACGGCGGCCTGATACGCGTTTCATCCTGTTTGGCGACGAAGCTCAGATCAACGAGGCGCTCGAAGCGCACGAGGCTCTGGCGAAGGCCTCGCTGGTCCGCCATTGCGAAATGGCGATCGCAATGGATGCCAAACCATCCCAGGCTTTGCGTCAGGGAAGGCATAAATCCTCCATGTGGCGTGCGATCGAGGCGGTGAAGACGGGTGACGCCATGGTCGCCGTCTCGGCCGGCAACACCGGCGCGCTGATGGCGATGGCGAAATTCTGCCTGCGCACCATGGCCGAGATCGAGCGACCGGCGATCGCCGCGATCTGGCCCACTCTGCGCGGTGAAAGCATCGTTCTCGATGTCGGGGCGACGATCGGCGCGGATGCCCAGCAGCTGATCGATTTTTCCATGATGGGTGGCGCAATGGCGCGGGCGCTGTTCGGGCTCGAAAAGCCGACCGTCGGTCTCCTCAATATCGGCGTCGAGGAGGTGAAGGGCCAGGACGAAGTGCGCGAGGCCGGACGCCTCCTCAAGGATTCCAATCTCGAACGGATCGACTATCACGGCTTCGTCGAGGGCGACGATCTGGGCAAGGGTACGGTCGATGTCGTCGTGACCGAAGGCTTCACCGGCAATGTCGCACTGAAGACCGCGGAGGGGACGGCCAAGCAGATCGCTGGCTATCTGCGCGAGGCGATGTCGCGAACCTGGCTTGCGAAGCTCGGCTATGTGCTCGCCAAGGGCGCATTTGACCGGCTGCGCGACAAGATGGACCCGCGCAAGGTCAATGGCGGAGTGTTCCTCGGCCTCAACGGCATCGTCATCAAGAGCCATGGCGGCACCGATGCGGAGGGCTTCGCAGCCGCTCTCGATCTTGCTCATGCTATGGCGCGCTACGATCTCATGAACAAGATCGCCGCCGATCTTCAGAGTTTCCACGCGCGAATGAGTGACGCGCCGATAAAAGAAGAAGAGAGCGAAAGCGCAGGCCAATGAAGGGATCAATTCGATCGATCGTTCGCGGCACGGGATCAGCCCTGCCTGAGCGGGTGATGACGAACCGTGATTTTGATGGTGTCGTCGAAACCTCCGACGAATGGATCAGGCAGCGGACCGGCATCGCCCAACGGCACATCGCATCCGAACACGAGACGACTGTATCTCTGGGCGAAGCGGCCGCGCGCCAGGCACTTGATGCTGCCGGGCTCGAGCCGGGAGATATCGATCTCATCGTGCTGGCGACGGCGACACCGAACAACACGTTTCCCGCATCCGCTGTTCAGATCCAGAACCAGCTCGGTATCCATCACGGCTTTGCCTTCGACGTTCACGCGGTCTGCACCGGCTTCGTCTATGCGCTGACGACGGCCGATCTCTATCTGCGGGGCGGCCTTGCCAAGCGGGCTCTCGTCATCGGCGCCGAAACCTTTTCGCGCCTCCTTGACTGGAGCGATCGCACGACATGCGTTCTCTTTGGTGACGGCGCGGGCGCGGTCGTTCTCGAAGCCCAGGAAAATGCTGGCGATGAGCGCGGTGTTCTCGTTTCCAAGCTTCGCTCGGACGGTGCGCACAAGGACAAGCTCTACGTTGACGGCGGCCCTTCGACGACCGGCACCGTAGGTCATCTTCGTATGGAGGGACGCGAGGTTTTCCGCCATGCGGTCGGTATGATCACCGACGTCATAGAAGAATCGTTCTCACAGTCGGAACTGTCTGCGGACGATATCGACTGGTTTGTGCCCCATCAGGCCAATCGACGGATCATCGATGCATCAGCCAAAAAGCTCGGGATTCCGCCCGAGAAAGTGGTGATCACAGTAGAGAAACACGGCAATACCTCCGCGGCTTCCATCCCCCTCGCACTCGATCTCGCGGCGCGTGACGGCCGCATCCAGCGAGGGCAGCTTGTGCTTTTGGAGGCAATGGGCGGAGGATTTACTTGGGGTGCTTGTCTTATTAGATGGTAGTCGGCTACACTATCACGGAACGGTGAATAGCCGGCTGAGTCTTGGCATGCGGCGGGGCAGTGAGACTAGGGTGCCGGAGCTCCTGAATTGCGATCCGGAGGGGAGCCTATGAGCGGAAAGACATTGACGAGAGCCGACCTTTCCGAGGCCGTGTTCCGCAAAATCGGGCTATCGAGAACGGAGTCGGCATCGCTCGTCGAGATGGTTCTGGAAGAGGTGTGCGACACGATCGCCAACGGCGAACCGGTGAAGATATCTTCGTTCGGTTCCTTTCTCGTTCGCGACAAGAACGAGCGGGTCGGTCGCAATCCTAAGACCGGCGAAGAAGTTCCGATCTCGCCGCGCAAAGTCACGGTGTTCAAGCCGTCGAACGTGCTCAAGGAGCGTATCCTTGAAGCGCATTCGAGGAGGGAGAGCGCCGACAATGACGACGCCTTCGTGACGACCGAAGTCCGGGCCGCGGAATAATAAGTTCGAAAGTCAGGGCTGATCATGGACGACAAGTCGTCGGAAGCCTTCAAGACGATCGGTGAGGTTGCGAGCGAACTCGCGATCCCTCAGCATGTTCTGCGTTTTTGGGAAACACGTTTTCCGCAGGTTCGCCCACTCAAGCGCGGCGGCGGACGACGCTACTACCGGCCGGAAGATGTCGCCCTGCTGCATGGCATTCGCTTCCTGCTTTATGCCAAGGGCTTCACCATCAAAGGCGTCCAGCGCCTGCTGAGAGAGCAGGGCGTGCGGTTCGTCGCCGCAACGGCGTCGGGTGATCTGCGGCCCGAAACCCAGCCTGCCGCGGAAACGGGCTCCGATGACGTGCCCACCGTTCAGCATTCTGTGGGTGAACATAACCTTCCAGACGATTTCGGCCTGACGGCTCCATCGGCGCCCGATCAGCACATTGAAGAACCGCGCAGTCAGGTTGCGGATCAGGAGCGGCGGCCGGGTTTCGGCTCTTTCCTGCGCCGGCGCAACGATATGAGCGGCGCGGCAGGCACGTCGAGCCTCAGCAAGGATCAGGCGGACAAGCTGCAGGAGGTGATCCTCGACCTTCTGGAGTGCAAGCGCCTGCTCGATCAGGTTCGCTGATTTCTGGTAATCTTACGAACCCGGCGCCGCAGGTAGCGCTTGCCAACGTTTGCGGCGTTTGATTTGAAGGCACGAGCCGGCGGGTCACCTTGCCGAACTGGTCATGCGGGCGTGATGGAATGGTAGACATACGGGACTTAAAATCCCGAGGCGAAAGCCGTGCGGGTTCGAGTCCCGCCGCCCGTACCATTTTTCATTCGACATCCGGTTTGAAGCGGGTCAGCCACGTACATCCTGGCCACACGAGATGCGGAAGCGCCTGACGGCCTCCGCCATCCCATATATCAGTGCATCGGCGGTCAGACCGTGTCCGATCGATACCTCGGCGAGCGCCGGGATGCGTCTGACGAGCGGCGGCAGGTTCTCGACGGTCAGATCATGTCCGGCATTGATGCCGAGGCCGAGAGAAATTGCCCGGTCGGCCGTTGAACCAAGCTTGGCGATCTCCGCGTTCGCTGCGTAGGCATCGTCAAACGTCGCGCCGTATGGGCCGGTATAGAGTTCGATGCGGTCGCAGCCCGTTTCAGCCGCCGCGTCCATCTGCTCGGGATCCGCATCGGAAAAGATCGAGACGCGGGCACCCTGCGCTTTCAGCCGTTCAACGATCGGTTTGAGCTGCTCCTTCTCCGCCTTGAAATCGAAACCGTGGTCCGATGTCGGCTGGCTCGGATCATCCGGAACAAGGGTTACCTGCTCAGGGCGGACGCCCTCCACCAATTTGAGAAAATCGTCCGACGGATATCCTTCGACGTTGAATTCGGCCTCGGGGAATTCCTCGTCGATCAATTTCCGGATGTCCGGAAGGTCCGAAAACCGGACATGCCGCTGGTCCGGTCTCGGATGGACGGTCAGTCCGTGAGCCCCTGCCTGAAGCGCGGTGCGGCCGAGACCGGTAACGCTCGGCCAAGGCAGATCACGCCGATTGCGAAGCATTGCGACTGCGTTGAGATTGACCGAGAGTTGAGTTGTCATTGTGGCTCCGAAAGTTCCCGACTTCAGCTCGGAAAGTGGCACGAGACGATGAATTTGAAAGAGCGACCGTTGACTTGGATGCGCAAGGCCGCAACTCTGTCGCCTAGAGCGTTTGGAAGTGGAGGAGGTGGATCCTATGGGCGGATCGAAGTTTATTCCAATCGTAGTGGCCGCCTTGGTGGGCCTCTTCATAGGTTGGCTCATGGGGCCGGACGTGGATTCGGTCGAGAATCGTGTGTCAGACGTCCAGACCACCGTCGAAGACAGGGTTTCGTCCCTCTCCAGTGAAATTGCCGCCCAGCAGGACGCGGTCGCGCAGCAGCAGGAGACGATCGCACAGCAGGTGGGTGCGATTCAGACGCAGGTCTCCTCGATGAGCGAACAGATGGCGGCACAGGCCGACCAGTCCGCTCAGGCCGCGAGCGAAGCCGTTTCCGGCTTGCAGAGCAGCATACAGGAAACGGTCTCCCGGCTTCAGCAGCAGATGGAGCAGCTCAACGCCTCGCTTCAGGAGCAGAGCTCTTCCATCACCAGCGAGATGAGCAGTCAGATCGAAAGCCTTCGCGGTGAGGTGACGGCGATCAGCGAGGCGCAGACCTCCATGTCCGACCAGATGCAGCAGGCCCAGGCGGATGCGGAGCAGCGCGCGGCGGACCAGCAGCAGGCCATGCAGGATATGCAGGCCGCGAGTTCGCAAGGGTCAGGCCAGCAGTCGAGCGACGGCCAGCAGTCGGGTGGCGGAGAGGATGGCGCTTCCGCGCTTCTCGGCGAGATCGGCTCAGGCGGCGCCGTGCTGCTTGCCGAGCAGGGCGCGATTTTCGGTGCCAGCGAGGTCATGCTTTCGAGCGTTGACGGCGAGAACGGCTCGGCCACTTTCATGGTCGATGGCGAAGAACAGCAGGTTGCCGGTGGCGACAGCCTCCAACTCGCGGAAAATTGTTCTCTAAGCCTTGCCGGCGTTGCGGCGGGTGCTGCCTTCATCACCGCCGAGGGTTGTGAGCAACCCGCCGAAGCTTCGGCGCAATCGGGCGGGGAAGGCGAGCAGTCGAGCGGCGGCGGACAGGATATCGCCGGACTGCTCGAACAGCTCGGTTCTTCAGGTGCTGTGCTTCTGTCCGGCCAAGGCGGCATCTTTGGCGGGACGGAAGTAACCCTGTCGAACGTTGGTGAAGATGGTGCGACCTTCGCTGTCGATGGCGAGGACAGTCAGGTGTCGAGCGGCGACAGCATCGATATTTCCGACAACTGCTCGCTGACGCTCGCCGGTGTTGCTGCGGGTGCGGCATTCGTCTCGGTGGATGGTTGCGAAGCGACCACCGGCGGCCAACAGGCGAAAAGTGGCGAAGCATCGTCGGGCTTCGGCTCCGGTTCCGCTAATCCCGCCGCTTTGGCAGGTGAGATCGGAGCGACGGGCGCGATTCTCCTTCCCGAACAGGCTGCCATATTCGGCCAGACGCAGCTCAACCTTGTCTCGATCGATGCTGAAAACGGATCGGCCACTGTTGCCGTCGACGGCGGTGACGAGCAACAGGTTGCCGGCGGCGACAGCATCGACCTCGGCGATGGCTGCTCGGTGACGCTGGCAGGAGTTGCTGGCGGGGCAGCCTATTTTTCGAGTGCAGAATGCGGCAGCGGCTCAGCCGAAAGCGCAGGTGCTTCGGGCGGCGAGCAGTCCGGTGACGCGTCTGCCTCGGGTTCGGAAGATCAGTCGAGCAGTTCCGACCAAGCCTCTGGCGACAGCGCTTCCGGTGAAAGTCTGAGCCGGACAGTGGGCCAGACTGCAACCTTCGGCGATGCGCGGCTCTTTGTTTCGTCTGTGCGAGACGGTGCTGCGGCTTTGACCGTGGTCGGTGCTGGGCGCGAGATGGTTGAAACCGGACAGTCATTCGATGTCGGTGAAGGCTGCTCGATCACGGTTGAGGGCATTGAAGGGCGCAATGTCACTCTATCGGCGGAAGGTTGCGCTTCGGGCGGTAGCGAAGAAGCGCAGGGTCAGACCGGCGGTGAACAGTCGGGCGAACAGGGTGGCCAAGAGGCGTCGGGCGGGCAGTCTGCTCAAGCCTCCGGTGAAGGCCAGTCCTCCGGCTCGGACGACGGCTGCTCCGTGCAGCTTGAAAGTGCCGAAGGCCGTGAGGTCAATCTTTCCGAAGAAGCTTGCGCTTCAGCCAACGGCTCGCAGTCTGAAAGCGAGTCGGGCGACCAGGAGGACGGTCAAGCGACCCAATCCTCAGACGAAGGCCAGTCACAGCCGGGTGGCCAAAGCGCGGAAGGCCAGGACAGTCAGTCGGGCAATGGCGGTGCCGAAGAGGGCCAGAGCGGCGATGACGCTGCCGCTGGTTCCAGTGATGGTCAGGCGCAGCAGTCCGGCAGTGACCAGTCGGATCAGCAGCAGTCGCAGGAAGGCTCGGGCGATCAGGCGTCCGGATCGACTGAAGGATCGGACGAGCAGGATGCCGCTGCGAACGGCAACGGTGGATCAGGCCAGTCCGGCAATGCAGAACAGTCGCCCGACGGGGCGACATCTGGCTCCGATGGCCAATCCTCCGAAAGTGGTGATCAGGCTTCTTCCGAAAGCTCTTCGGGCGGCAGCGAAGGACTGAGCATCGGACAGACCGCAAAGTTCGGCGAGAAGAGTGTCTTCGTTTCCGCGATCTCCGATAGCGGCGCGACGCTTGCCGTGCTGAACGGCTCGCGCGAACAGGTCGAGACCGGCGGTTCGTTCGATCTCGGCGATGGTTGCACTGTGACCGTCGATGGCGTCGAGGACCGCTCTGTCATGCTGTCCGCCAGCGGATGCTGATCCAGTTCGGCTGGAGATAAGTGTCTTCAAAGAGCGAGGATCATTTGTTTCCCGCTCTTTTCATGTGTGGGCGCGCGTAATGGAAGGCGCGTTTGCAGCCCGGCTAAGTGGTAAATCCAAAGACCTGAATTCCGAAGTGCATGCCTGACTATATCGCGTTTTACGGGTCGCTGATGGAGCGCGTGAACGATCCTGCCGCGCCGTCTCGCGCCGGTTTATCACGCCTTGTCAGTCCGTGCCGGATCGCCGGAACGCTTCGCGATCATGGCGCCTATCCGGGCTTCTTTCTTCCCGAAGGCGCGATCCGTGCCGCAGCGGAGCGTGAGGTTGTCGAGGCCGAACTGCACGAACTTGTGGGCCTTCAGGCCTTCGTGGTCTTCGATCGTTACGAAGACTATGATCCGGACAACGAGGCCGCCTCGCTTTATATCCGGCGCAAGATCCGGCTCATCCAACCGGACGTAGAAGCGTGGGTGTACATATCGCAGCTGTCTAAGGAAGACCCGATCGTGCCTGCTGGAGACTGGGCGGCTTATCGGCTGAGGCGTCTCTAACCGAAAACGCCGGCGCCACTCGCTTGTTTTTTAGGCTTGGGTCACGGCGCCGCCATGCGCATTCTGCGGCCAGACAGAAAGTTCAGCCATCCCTTTCGGGCCGTTGCGAACATTTTCGTCCCGACCGAACGCGATGTCGAGAATGAGCGCTATCGTTATCCGGCGAAAACCTGGTCGAGAAACGAAAATGCCCCCGGCGTGGGAGGTCGCCGAGGGCTTTGGGAGGCGTTTTTCGTGAAACGACGACTTAGTCGGCGATCAGCGAGGCGCGTAGATCAGGTTTCGATGCGATGGAGAGCGTGTCGCCGGAGCGCTTGATGGTAATGAACTCGGCTTCGCTATTGGCATGGCCCGGCACTTCGACGGTCAACGACTGGCCGTCCCGCAGATTGGCGCGCGTGCGGATCGGATGCTGGCTGTCTTCTGCCGAAAGCGTTGCGACGACTTCGAATTCGCCTGCGGTCTCCGTATAGTAGATCGAGCCGTTGACGCCGCCGAGGGAAACGGCGCGTCCCTGATGAGCGGAGATGTCGTCCGCCATCGCGGGCATGGAAAGGGCAAGAGTTGCGGCGGCTGCGAAAAGAGCGGTTTTCATGGGTGGGTGTCCTCATGGAATGAGGAGCGGGTGCAGCGTCGATACCCCGGCTGGGTTCGAAAATTACTGGCCGCCCCGCTCGACACCTAAGCTAGCCAGCAATGCTGCGCTGCACAATACGCTAAGCCTGCCTTCTCGGTATGGCTCGATTTCGCAAGACGCATAAGTCGCCGCATTGGGTAGAGATGGCTTGTACCGTTCGGGTGAAGAGCTTTGGCCGATCGGACTTTGCGGGCATCCAGGGCAGGGATACATACCTCGCAAGGTCGGTGCTGTCCGATGTGAATTCCGTCATCTCTGGCAGTGTCAGGCCATCTCGATGATATCGGCGTCTTCTCCCAGCCGTTCCTTCGCGATCTCCACCACGCTGCGATGGTGGGCGAAGAGTATCGGCTGCATGTGCTCGCTGGCATCGGCCAATGTCAGGAGTCCGGCCGCGGTGCGCTCGTCGTCGAAGGTCTGGAAGATGTCGTCGCCGATGAAGGGGATCGGTTCGTTTCGGCTCGCATAATCTTCGATGAAAGCGAGGCGGAGCGCGAGGAAAAGCTGATCGCGCGTGCCATCGCTGAGATCATCAATCCTCAACCGTTCGCCATTCTCCCGTACCGCCATGAGCTTGGCGTCGTCGTTCTCGTCGAACTGCTGGGAGAGCGAGGGGAAGGCTCCGGCGGTAAGGGTCTTAAATCTTTCGCCGGCGCGGTGCATGAGCGGCGCATCCTGGCTTTGGCGATGTTTGTCCAGCGTAGCTGAGACGAGGTTCGACGCGATCTTCAGGACGGCCCAGCGGCGGGCGAGATCGAGCATCTCCGCTTCCACTGCCTTCTGTTCGAAGACCGCGCCTTCAGCACCCTGGCCGCGGCTCAGCGCTTCCTTCTCTTTCAGCTTCTCGCGCAGCTCGGCATAGGTCTCGTTCGACTGGGCGGTCAGATCGCGCTCTTCGCTTTCGAGGTCGCTTAGGTCCAGGTCCGCTCGCGATGGGTCGAAACCGTCGAGCGCCTGCCGCACTGCGTCCTCAGACCATGCCGGGGCGATATCGACGAGTCGGTCGCGGGACTTGACGGCGGCTTCGCGAAGGCGGTCGCGCTCGTGGAGCCTTTCGATGAGATGTTCCGGGTCTGCGCATCCGGGGCAGGCTACAAGAAACTCTGAGAGCCTGGTCTCGGCCGCGTCAGATTGGGCTTTGCGCTGATCGCGAGCGCGTGCGGCGCGTTCGAAAGCTGTCTTGCGCTCGGCAAGCTTGGCGCTGGCGCGATAAGCGATCTCGCTCTCTTCCTGCAGGTCTTCGACGGCGCGTTCCGCCGGCAGATCGCTCCAGGATGGCGCGATATCGGATACCAGGGCACGGGTTTCGTCCTCGAAGCGCCTGGCGTCGCGCTCCATGCCCCGGACGCGCTCTTCGCGATTGACGCGCTGGCGTTCGATGCCGGGAAGCTCGCGCCAGAGCGCAATCGTTGCGGCGGCCTCCTCCGGCGATGCGCCGGGCGCTAGCCCGAGCTTACCGAAGGCGCTGTCGGCATCTCTGCGCCAGAGTTCCAGACGCTTTGAAAGCTCGGACTTCTGCCCTTCCAGCCGCTCGATCCGCCGCTCCACATCCCGCTTGCGCCCGGCATGATCACGGCTTTCGAGCCAGGCTTGGCTCATCTCCTCGATCCGCTGCCCGACGGCGCGCACGAGAGGAAGCGTGCCGAGCGCCTCGGCGTCTTCGATCCACAAATGCTGAGCGAGACCGATAAGCGCTTTGCGTAAGACCTCCTCGCGGCTGGCGATCGACGACAGCTGATCGGAGAGGCGTTCGTTCTCGCGATGGGCGTCTCGCAGATCGGTCATGGCTTTCAGCCAGTCGATCATCCTGTTTGGATCGGCGGCCTTGACGTCGATTGCTTCGAAGGGGAACGCGAATTCCGCGTGCAGCCTATCTCGATCTTCTCGCCGAGAGGTCAGCGCTTTCTCAAGCGCCGCTTGCTCTTGTTCGAGTTCCGCGTTGCGGGCACTCAGATCGCTGTATCGCTGAACCCGCTCGACATCGTCAAAGGCGGCGTCCGCCAGATCGTCGGCAGACCGAATCCGCGCCGTGAACGACTCGACTAGGGCATGCGCTTCGGCGGGCTTGGGCTGTTCCGCGCTTCCGAGGGCGCTTGCAGCGATCGGTTTGAAGGCTTCGTCGCGTTCTTTCCGCGCTGCGACGATTGTCTCGCGCGACGGGATTTCGCCGCCGCGCTCGGTCTCTCGCAGGATTTTTGCGTTTCGTGCGATCTCTTCGTCGATCCTGTGGAGTTCGCTTTCGGTCTTGCCGATCTCGCGTCCGATGCCTTCCAGCTGCTCGGCCTGTGTAGAAACGGTCGCGACGGAGGGCAGCGCGACGGTAACGAACCGCTCGAAATCGGCGACCGGTGGATTAAGGGCGAGCGCGGCGTCGCGGATGCGTCGGGTCTCGGTCCGATGTTCGAGATAGACCTCACGTGCCTTCTCGATAGCCTCGATCTCCGGCCGCAGCGCCGCCATTCGATCCTTGTGGGGCTTTGGATCGGTCAACCTGCCAGCTGGTGCATGCCGGTCGAGCCCGGCCTCGTTTTCGCGCTCGTCGGCGATCTGCTTTTTGAGGCCGGCCATCTCGCGGGCGAGGCTTTTACCATCCTCGGCAAGCTGCGCGGCGAGGGCGAGCGTGGCGTCGGTCGGTTGCGTTGCGCTATAGGTCTCGACCGAAAGACCGAGCCGCTTCAGCCGATCCTCGATGTCATGGGCAAAGCCGCGTTGCTCGCGTGCGACGGCAGGCAGATCTTCCCGCGTCTTTCGGTAATTGCCGAGCTGTTCGTGCAGCGCGCTGATTGCTTTGCCTTGGGCCAGCACATTTTCGTCAACATCGATTTCGGCAACGGCTTCTTCCGCATCTCGCAGGCGCTTCGACGCCTCCTCGAACGCCTCGGCGGATGCGGCCTGATCCTCCAGCGCCTTCTCAAGCGTTCCGGCAAAACCTGGTCTCAGTTCGTTGAGATCGCTGTGGGTTTCCAGCTTGCGCAGGCTTGCATCGATCTCGGCGACGACAGGTCCGAGCTTCTTGAGGGTGCCGAGCTCTTCCCTGCGGCGGATCAGGGCTGAGAGCTGCTGCTTTTCCTCCTCATGCCGGCGCTCCAGCCGTTCGATTTCCGCGTTGAGCGCCTTCCAGTCTCCAGAACGAAGCTCGGTCTCGCGAACCTTCTGCCGTGCCGCATCCCAGCGCTTCGAAAGCTCATTGAACTCCTTCGTACTCGCGCGGGGGGCATAAAGGTCCGAGGCTTCGTTCTCGAACTCAGTGCGCAGTTCGCGCAAGCCGGTGAGGCCCGAGGCGGCGGCGAGCAGCGTTCCGCCCAATTCGCCATCGCTTGCGAGCATCGCCTCGGCGCCTTCCTTGAGGCGGGTCGAGTTGAGGCCAAACGCGCTTTCGAAGACCGTCTTGGTGAGGCCGCCGATGAATGGAGCCAGAGCATCGTCACGCAGAGCCGTTTCCGTGTCGTTGTCGGCGAGCAGTGTCGCCTTGTTTCCCCGGCGGCGGCGGAAGGCGAGTTCGGACCCGTCACGTGCGGCGACCGTTGCCGCGATGCGCAGCATGTCGGCCCGGTGGAGGAAATCGTGCGTTTTCTGATGAGGAAAGCCGAAGAGCAGAGCGGACAGCGCGGAGAGGGTCGTCGACTTTCCGGCTTCGTTCGGCCCAAAGACGATATGCAGGCGTGCGTCGGGCCGGAACGTGATTTCGCGGTCGTCTAAGGCGCCGAAGCGCAGGAGGTGTAGGCGCTGAAACCGCATCTCGCCCCTTAAGCCTCGATCTCGGCGCGGGTCAGCAGAAGATCGCGTGCCTCCGCCAGCAATTCGCTGGCTTCGCCGAGAGGCGCCTCGCCGCTGCCGATGCCGCCCGGCAGTTTCGCTGTGATCTGACGAACGACCTCGCCGGCCTCGTCTCGCGTTTCAGTGGCTTCGAGAACTTCCCGAAGCATCGCCTCGATATCGATCGTCCGGTCGATCGTGGGCCCGCTCTTTTCGGCTTCTGGTGGCGTCACGCTTACAACCAGCTTTTCGAGCCAGGCATCGGGGTGATGGTGATGGCAGGCCGCCTGTATTTCGTCGGCGAGCATTTCGCGGGTCGCGATCAGCCGCCGTCGGAACGTGGATGAGCCGGTGAGTTCGATGCGAAAGGCCAGAAGCCGTTCGCCGGCGGCTTCCGCCTCGGCTTCGAAGCACGCCGCGACCGCATTCGCAATCGTGCCCGGCTCCTCGTGATTGCTTATGTCGAGCGAAACATGCGCCCAGCGGGCTTCGTCGAGCACAAGCCTTTCGATGTCCCGGACACGGCTGTCCTCGACGGAGACGAGAACTGCACCCTTTTCACCGGTCTCGCGGATGCTGCGGCCCTGAAGATTGCCCGGAAAGACAACATGCGGGTTTTCACTGACGATCTCGAAATCGTGGACATGCCCGAGCGCCCAGTAGTCGTAGCCCCGATTGCGCAGATCATCGGCGGTGCAGGGCGCATAGTCGTCGTGCGGCGGCCGGCCGGTGAGCGAGGTGTGTAGAACGCCGATATTGAAGAGGCCTGGGACGGGCGCAGGGTAGGCGAGGGCGAGATTATCCTGCGCCGCTCGTTCGGCAAATCCTTGACCGTGCAGCGCGACCCCGAGTTCGGTGAAACGGATCGTGGTCGGCTTGTTGGTGGTAAATTGCTGCACGCTTTCCGGAAGCGGCACGCTCTTGGTGACGACGCTCTCCGCGTCGTGGTTGCCCCGCAGAAAGACGACCGGGATATTCGCCTTGGCGAGCCGCGCGACCTCCCGATTGAAGAAAAGGCCGACGGAATTGTCCTTCCACTCGCCGTCATAGACGTCGCCCGCGATGATCAGAAAATTCACCTGCCGCTCGATCGCCTGATCCACCAGCTTCGTGAACGCGCCGCGCGTTGCCTGCGCGAAGCGGGCTGCGATCGTCGCATCCTTCACGGCGAGGCTCTGGAACGGGCTGCCGAGATGGAGATCGGCTGCGTGAATGAAGGTGAAGTTCGACAAGGGTGGAACTCGTGAAGCGGATGCAAGCGAATCGCTACCTATCCTACATGAAGCGATGCGACGAGAGACAGGGCGTCACCTTGGTTTTCCAGCGTCTTATCGACCTTCAACCGCTTGGCGGGAGCTGCGTCGCGGCGATCGTGGCTTGTCGCTTCGCGACCTGCCTCTCGCGGAAGAAGATGAAGAGGCCGGAGCCTATAATGACGATTGCGCCGAGAAGCGTCGTCCATCGCGGAATTTCGTCGAAGAACAGAAAGCCGAAGAGCGTCGCCCAGGGCAGCATCGTATATTGCAGCGGCGCGATGGTCGCCGCGTCACCGAGCTTGAAGGCCCGTGTCACGCAGAGATGGGCCGCGAGCGCGACGACGCCGAGAAAGCTCAGCGCCAGAAAGCCGGCCATGGTCAGCGGTGTCCAGGCAAACAGCGACAGCACGATGCCTGCGGCGAGGGCGCCGACCGTCTGCCAGAACACGAGCACCGCATCGGGTGTTTCGCGCAGCGAGCGGGTCGTCAGCATCATCAGCGCGAAGGCGAAGCTGCCGAAGATCGCGATCGGCGCGCCGCCGGAAAAGGTGGCGGCGGATGGTTGCAGGACGATCAGCACGCCGCCGAAGCCGATCAGGATCGCCGTCCATCGGCGCAGTCCGACCGTCTCGCCCAGGATAAGCGGTGCGAGCGCGGCGACGAAGATCGGCGCCGCAAGCCAGTAGGAGAGGGTTGCTGCGAGCGGCAGGAAGGCGAGCGCACCGTAGAAGGCCGTCACCTCGGCAGTCGCGAAGATGGTCCGGAGCACCTGCTGGCCCGGCCTTTCGACCTTTACCAGCGAGCGGAACCCGATGCGCCAGACCAGAGGTAGGAGTATGATCAGCGCGGCGACGGAGCGTAGGAGAAGGACCTGTCCCACCGAATAGGTCTCGACGAGGAACTTGCCGAGGGCATCGTTCGCCATGAAGAGGAAGATGCCGAACACCATCATGAGGATGCCGAGCGTCGCCCGGTCCATCCGTGTCACGATGGATGCGGCTGTCGTCTTCACCTCTCGCTCCTCTACCTGCGGGGTGCCGGGCGCTTCGCGTGTCCGGCCGGGGCGCTATCGCAGAAGCGCGGGCAAACGGAAAGGGGACGGAGCGATGGTAGGATTACAGCGGCGCGAATTCGGGAGGCTTTCTCACGGAGAGCAAGTCGAGGCCTTCGATCTCGAAACGGACGGCATCTCGATCACGCTGATGAGCTTCGGCGCCTCGCTCCAGGCGGTTCGCGTGCCCGATCGCGATGGCCGGATCGATGACGTCACCCTCGGCTACGACGATCTCGCAATGTACGAGACTCACCCGCAGCATTTCGGTGTTTCCGTCGGGCGCTTCGCCAACCGCATTGCCAAGGGCCGCTTTAGACTTGATGGTCGGGACTACCAGCTCGAAACGAACAATGGGCCGAACCATCTCCATGGCGGATCGAGCGGTTTTGGCGTTACAAATTGGACGGTTGCGGAAGTCGGCGACACGCCTCATCCCTTCGTCACCTTCGCCCTGACCAGCCCGGACGGAGACGGCGGCTATCCGGGCGCGCTTGAAGCGCGCGCGACCTATGCGCTGACCGGACCGGGCGAGTTAACACTCACCTACGAAGCCGTGACGGACGCGCCGACTATCTGCAACCTGACGAACCATGTCTTCTTCAATCTCGGTGGTGCGCTTTCGGAGCGCGGTATCCACGATCACGAACTGACGCTCGCAGCCGATCGCTTCCTTCCTGTCGACGAGACCGCGATCCCGACCGGCAAACTGAAATCCGTTGATGGAACGCCGTTCGATTTCCGTCAGGCGAAATCTGTGGCGGAGGGTGTTCGCGACGGAGCGGACGATCAGGTCAGGCTCGGTCGCGGCTTCGATCACTGCATGGTTCTGGCGGACGAAACCCGGGACGAGCCGAAGTTCGCGGCGCGCCTCAAAGACCTCGCGACCGGCCGCGTGATGGAGATGGCGACCACAGCGCCCGGCATTCAATTCTATTCCGGTAACTTCCTCACCGGCGGTGTGCCGGGCAAAGGCGACAGGCTCTACCGCATGGGCGATGGCCTTTGCCTGGAGCCGCAGCTCTTTCCGGACAGTCCGAACCAGCCGAGCTTTCCCTCGGCCCGGCTGGATCCGGGCGAGACCTTTCGGCAGGTCTCGCGCTTTCGCTTCTTCACCGACTGATCCGGCGGCGCGTCGGACCTACTGCCTGCTCTTCGCACGCGGATCGTTCTTCGCCACGTCGGCAAGCAGCTGCGCATTGCCGCCCGACGCGGTCGTGTCGATGCAGAGGTGTCGCTCGTGCATGACATCCGGCACTGTGACCGCTCCGGTGACGAGCCGCAGGAGCGGGCCCTTGCGCTTGGCCAGCTGCTTGGCGAGTTTGCGGGCCGTTTCCTCGTCGCCCCACCAGATGGCGCTTCCGAACTCCGGTCCCGTGGAAAGATCGCGCTCCACCGAGGCGTCTTCCGCGACTCCGCCGAGACGCTCGACCGCCGCCCGCTGCTTCTTGCGATCCTCATCCGTAGGGCCGAGGCAGAGCACCGCCGGCCGGGGGCTGAGATGCAGCCGGTTGGACTCGCCCGTTGGGCCCGGAAGATCGATTGGGCTCGACGGCCGGTATTTCGGCGAGACGGCTTTCTGGAAGCGCGCCACATAGAATGGCCCGCCCGCTTTCGGGCCTGTGCCGGAGAGGCCTTCGCCGCCGAAGGGCTGCGAAGCGACGATCGCCCCGATCTGATTGCGATTTACATACAGATTGCCGGCATGGATGCGGTCGGTGACGTATTGCACGCGGTCGTCGATCCGGGTGTGCAGCCCGAAGGTGAGCCCGTAGCCCTTGCCGTTGATCGCGTCGATGACCTTGTCGATTTCCTTCGCCTTGAAGGTCGCGATGTGCAGTACGGGACCGAAGATCTCGCGCTCGATGTCGGAGATGCTGTTCACGCGGATCAGCGCCGGGGCGAGGAAATGGCCCTGGTCCGGTGCCTCGATCTGGTGCATCAGCCGGCCATCCGCTTTGGCCTTCGCGACATAGTCGGCGATCGGCCCGTGGGCTTCCTCGTCGATCAAGGGGCCGCTGTCGGACTTCAGATACCACGGGTCGGACGGGCGGAATGCGTCCATCGCGCCCTTCAGCATCTCGAAGAAACTCTTCGAGATGTCCTCCTGCACGTAGACGCAGCGGCAGGCCGAGCAGCGCTGGCCGGCGGACTGGAAGGCCGACTGGATGATATCCCGCACCGCCTGTTCGGGCAGGGCCGAAGAGTCGACGATCATGGCGTTGAGGCCGCCGGTCTCGGCGATCAGCGGGGCGCCGGGATGGCAGTTTTCCGCCATCGCCTGCTTGATCTTCTGCGCCGTTTCGGTGGAGCCGGTGAACGCCGCGCCGTCTATCCGTGCGTCGGAGGTGAGTGCCGCGCCGACCTGACCGGCACCCGGTAGAAGCTGCAGCGCTTCGCGCGGAATGCCCGCTTCGTGCATTAGCCGCGTGCCGAGATGGGCGATCAGCGGCGTCTGCTCGGCGGGTTTTGCCAGCACTGCATTCCCTGCGGCAAGCGCGGCCGCGATCTGGCCGGTGAAGATCGCCAGGGGAAAGTTCCACGGGCTGATGCAGACGACCCGGCCCAGCGGCTCGCTGGTGAGCTTCTTGGCTTCCTCAGCGTAGTAGTTGAGAAAGTCCACAGCCTCGCGCAGCTCCGACAGCGCATCCGGCATCGTCTTGCCGGCTTCGCGGGCGAGGACCGCGAAGATCTCGCCGAAACTCTCTTCGTAGAGCGAAGCCGCTTTCTTCAGAATGCGGGCTCGCTCTTCTGCGCTTGCTTCCCACGGCTTGGCCGCGGAGAGCGCGGTTTCGACATCGGCTTGCGAGGCAAAGCGCGTGGTGCCGACGATATCATTCGGATCGGCCGGGTTGAGGCGCTCCGCCTCGTCTTCGGGTTGAGGATCGCCTTCGATCAGCGGGCCGGCCTCGAAGTGTTTGGTGCGGAAAGGCTCGCGGGCCGCCTCGATCTCTTCCAGATGATCGACCGCCGTCAGGTCCCAGCCTTTCGAATTCTCGCGGACCGGCAGGAAGATGTCGGGGCCGGGCGTCACCGAAGGCGCATAGCCGAGTGCCTCGAACGGGTCTTCGGCAACCTGCTCCGGCGGAACGTCCTCGTCGACGATCTGGTTGACGAAGCTCGAATTTGCGCCGTTCTCCAGCAGCCGGCGAACGAGATAGGCCAGAAGATCGCGATGCGCGCCGACGGGCGCGTAGATACGGCAGCGTGTGCCATGGTCCTTCATGACCATGGTGTGCAGCACTTCGCCCATGCCATGCAGGCGCTGGAACTCGAACTCTTCGGGTTTCGCGCCCATCTGCTGGGCCATGTGGATGACGGCAGCCGCCGTATGGGCGTTATGGGTCGCGAACTGAGGATAGATGCGATCGCG
Source organism: Fulvimarina thalattae (assembly GCF_040239565.1). Taxonomy (NCBI): domain Bacteria; kingdom Pseudomonadati; phylum Pseudomonadota; class Alphaproteobacteria; order Hyphomicrobiales; family Aurantimonadaceae; genus Fulvimarina; species Fulvimarina thalattae. Next base: position 79,714 of record NZ_JBEHWS010000005.1, on the reverse strand, counting down.
GTATCTGAGCAGCTTCCGCGCATTGCCGATGAAGCTCACATCAGTCGCCGGTTTGCGCGAGAAAACCGGGAAGCGCGGCAGGCCTTCCTGCTGGCTGAGCTTGATCTCAGTATCCCAGTATGCGCCCTTGACCAGACGCACCATCAGCTTGCGGTCGAGGCGCTCGGCGGTATCGTGAATCCAGTCGATGACACTGCCGGCGCGTGGCCCGAAGGCCTGGACGACGATGCCAAAACCGTCCCAACCCTTCAGGCGCTCGTCCTGAAGGACCCTGTCGATGACTTCGAGGGAGAGCGTCAGCCGATCCTGCTCCTCCGCATCGACGTTGAAGCCGATCTTGAGCTTGGCGGCCTTGGCGGCGAGATCGGCGACGATCGGCACGAGTTCGTCGAGAACCCGGTCGTGCTGTGCCATTTCGTATCGCGGATGAAGCGCGGAGAACTTGACCGAGATGCCGGGATTGGTCGCGATGTCGCCCTTGGTGGCGCGCTTCGACATCTTCTCGATCGCGCCGTCATAGGCCTTGCGATAGCGTTCGGCGTCGGCATAGGTTCGAGCGGCCTCACCGAGCATGTCGTAGGAATAGGTGTAGCCCTTGTCCTCCTGTTCCTTTGCGCGTTCCATGGCCTTGTCCATGGTTTCGCCGAGCACGAACTGGCGGCCCATCACGCGCATCGCCTGTCCGGTGGCGTTGCGGATCACCGGTTCGCCGAGGCGCTTCACCGCGCCGCGCATCGCCTTCAAAGGTCCGCGATCATTCTCTTCCAGCACGCGGCCGGTCAGCATAAGTGCCCAAGTCGAGGCGTTCACGAGCGAAGACGAAGAATGGCCGAGATGGGTGCTCCACTGGCCAGGCGCGATCTTGTCCTCGATCAGCTCGTCCATTGTTTGGGCATCGGGCACGCGAAGCAGCGCTTCCGCGAGGCACATCAGCGCGATGCCTTCTTCGGTCGAGAGGCCGTATTCCGCGAGGAAGACCTCCATCAGGCCGGGATCGCCGGTCTTTCGGATGCGCTTGACCAGATCGACCGCGATGGACCCGATCTTCTTCCGGTCTTCCTTGGAAAGATCTGCCTCTGCGATCAGGCCCTCCAGAACCGCGTCCGCATCCGGATAGGGAGAAATCGGCAGGACCGAGGGCGGAAGGGGCATATCCATAGGCATGAAGGCGAAATCCTTAGGTCTTTTGACGGAACCGAACGTGTCGCGTTCAAAAGAGCCTAACTCGATTTTCAGCCGCTGTGCAGCCCGCCAGAACAATTGGTGGGAGCGTTCTTCTTTTTATCGCCTCTATTAGCCTCTCACCGAGCTCGGTTCCCCAATAGGAGTCGAATACTGCGCCCGAGTGTCACCCGGAGGCGTGCGGAAAAATCCCTTCATGCACGGTGCTCAAACTGCCAACCCCGGTTGATTGCTTCGGGTGCTGCATCATCTTTGCCAGCGAATGACACCGAAGGGATGAATACGTGAAGCCCGACGAAATCAAAAAGCTCGACGCCTACTTGAAGCGCACTTTTTCCAGCGCGGACATCTCCGTGCGTGCCCTTCCCAAGCAGGGGGACACCGCAGAGGTATACAAGAGCGACGAGTTCATCGGAACGCTGAGCAAAGACACTGAGGAAGGTGAGCTGTCCTATCATCTCACCATGACGATCCTCGACATCGATCTCGAATAGGCGGAAAGCCGAACGAAACGCAAAAAGCCGGCCGCGAGGGTTATCGCGGCCGGCTTTTTTGTTGTGTGGTGATGGTCTGGCCGGTTGCCGCGTTCAGCGAAGGCTGCCGACGAGGACCGAGCGATCGTCGACGATGTCGACCCACTTGCCGGCGTGGTTTTCGGCCTGGCGCTTCAGATAGGTATAATCCGTCTCGCTCCAGAGGGAGACGCGTTCGGCCAGATTGTCGAGGATGAGATCACCGCGATCCGTGCGGATGGTCAGTACGGCATGGCCCTCACCGTTCGACTGAAGAACGACCGTGATGAGCAGATTTGAAGATGGGATGCCGGCCTGTTCGAGCATATACTGCTTCAACAGGGCATAGTCTTCGCAGTCGCCCTCGGTCTCGGGATAGGACCAGACATCCGGCTTGCCGTGAATCTCGATATCCTCACGCGGGTAGATGGCTGTATTGACGGCCGAATTTACCTCGATGATCTTGTTCCAGAGCTTTTCGGTGAGCTTGCTCGGTGCGGCCGCTCGCTGGGGTGCACAGCGGTCGGCATAACGATGGCAGAATTCGTAATGGCCGATCGGCTGCGAGGTGATGCTGGTCGTCGGCATATGGGCCTGGCGCGCTTCCGCCGGCTTGGACAGGCCAACCGAAACAACGGCTGCAAGGGTCAGGGCGGCGGTCTTGATGAAGGCGTTCATGGCGGGTTCTCTCCGTGTGTTGGAGAGAACCTGCGCCCGTTGTTTTGCTTTCGAACCAAATTGCGCGCATCAATTTAGTTCAAATTGTCAGATATACTTTAGTAATAAGCGTTTATAGCGATTTATATTGATGAATTGCGGTTAGGAAGACTTGCTCTGGTTTCACCGAAATGGTGCGAAATGAGCCTTGCGATCTAACGGATCGCTAACCTAACGCATGTGCGATGAACACGTAATCGTCTGAAAATGAGCGGGAAATCCTTGTGCGATAAGGGTTTCGCTCCGATGGTGCGCCGCAACCAAGTGTTAAGCCTCGGTCCAAATGGATAAAGTATTGTTTAAAATAAAACGATTGTTCAGACCTTCGAAACCTTGGCGGTTCAGTCGGCGTTCACCCTGCCGGCCCCACAGGCCCGTTCGCCCGGTTTTGCGAACTTCGCCCGCATGGTTTCCAGTTTCTTGCGTTCGGCGCCGCGGCGCGCGCAAGGCGTCGATGGGGCAAGCGTTTCCAGTCAGAAAACAGCGATGTCGTCCATCGGCAGACGGTCAGATGCTCTCGACGAAGCCTTCGAGCACCCGCTTCTGACCCGCTTTGTCGAACTCGACGGTAAGCTTGTTGCCGTCGACGAGCGCGACGGTGCCGTTGCCGAATTTCAGGTGGAAGACACGGTCGCCCTTCGAGAAGGCGCTCTCGTGTTCAGCCACCGATTTAGCGACGAGTTCGCCCTCGATCTCGCGCGGGCCGCCGCGCTTGGCTGAGGAGTAGAGGCCGAGGCCCTGGCGCGGCGGCTGGTTGTGCCCACGTCCGGCGCGGCCTTGTCCGCCTCCGCCATTTGTTGTTGTGCGGCCGGAAAAGCCCGACGCCTGATCGCTTTCATACGTGATCTCGCGCGTGCGCCCGCCGGACCAGCCGTCGCCGCCGCTCTGATTGGCTTTGGCCGCCTGCGCCCGTTTCCAGCCCGGCGTGCGGTAGGCGCCTTCATTGAAAGCCGCTGCGCCATCCCATCGCGAGGCGCCATAGCCGCCAAATCCGCCGGCGCCGTATCCGCCATAGGAGGTGTTGGCTTCCATCACCTCCACATGGGCTTCAGGCAGTTCATCGAGAAAGCGCGACGGGATGGTCGATTGCCACAGGCCGTGGATGCGACGGTTCGAGACGAACCAGATCTTTGCCCGGCGCTTGGCGCGGGTGATGCCGACATAGGCGAGGCGCCGCTCTTCCTCGAGGCCGGAGCGCCCGCCCTCGTCGAGCGCGCGCTGGTGTGGAAACAGGCCTTCTTCCCAGCCGGGCAAGAACACCGTGTTGAATTCCAGCCCTTTGGCAGAATGGAGCGTCATGATGGAGACAGCGTCCATCTCGGCGTTCTGCTCGGTGTCCATGACGAGCGCCACATGCTCCAGGAAGGAGGGCAGGGACTCGTATTCCTCCATCGAGCGGATCAGTTCCTTGAGGTTTTCCAAGCGGCCCGGTGCCTCGGCCGAGCGGTCGTTCTGCCACATCTCCGTATAGCCGGATTCTTCGAGGATCTGTTCGGCAAGTTCGGTGTGCTTGGTCGAGGGCAGAAGCTCCGACCAGCGCTTCATGTCGAGAACAACACGACGAAGCGCGTTGCGCGGCTTGGGCTTCAGCTCCTCGGTCTCGACCATCTCCAGCGCCGCCGGAATGAGCGGGATCTGGCGCGCGCGCGCGTAATCATGGAGGAGGCGGATTGTGGCATCGCCCAGCCCACGCTTCGGCGTGTTGACGATCCGCTCGAAGGCGAGATCGTCGGCCGGCTGGCAGACGCAGCGGAAATAGGCGAGAGCGTCCCTGATCTCCATCCGCTCGTAGAAGCGCGGACCGCCGATGACCCGGTAATTGAGGCCCATCGTGACGAAGCGGTCCTCGAAGGTGCGCATCTGGAAGGATGCGCGCACGAGGATCGCCATATCGTTGAGATTGTGGTTCTCGCGGCGCTGCAAATCCTCGATTGCCTCGCCAATGGCGCGGGCCTCTTCTTCAGAGTCCCAGCCTGCGTTGACTTCGACTTTCGGGTCTTCAGGGTCCGGATGATCGGTGAAAAGCGTCTTGCCGAGGCGGTCCTCGTTATGGCCGATCAGATGCGAGGCCGCGCCTAGGATATGGCCGGTGGAACGGTAGTTGCGTTCGAGGCGGATGACGGTTGCGGCCGGAAAATCCTTGTCGAAGCGCAGGATGTTGTCGACCTCGGCACCGCGCCATCCGTAGATCGACTGATCGTCGTCGCCGACGCAGCAGATGTTGATCGGGGTCTGCTCGTCATTCTTGCCCGGCCGCTGTGCCAGAAGCCGAAGCCAGAGATACTGCGCGATGTTGGTGTCCTGATACTCGTCGACGAGGATATAGCGGAAGCGGCGGTGATAGTCGGCGAGGACATCCGGATGGGCGCGGAAGATCGCGATCGGGTGCATCAACAGATCGCCGAAATCGCAGGCGTTCAGGCTTTTCAGCCGCTCTTGATAAGCCGTGTAGAGTTCGCGGCCCTTGCCGTTGCCAAAGGCCCGTGCGTCGCCCTCCGGAATGTGCTTCGGCTCCAGTCCCTTGTTCTTCCACCCGTCCAGCATGTTCGCAAAGGTGCGGGCCGGCCAGCGCTTGTCGTCGAGGTTTTCGGCCTGGATGAGCTGCTTGATCAGCCTGATCTGGTCGTCCGGGTCGAGAATCGTGAAGTTCGACTTCAACCCAACCAGTTCGGCATGCTTGCGCAAAATTTTCACGCCGATCGAGTGAAACGTGCCGAGCCAGGGCATGCCCTCCACTTCACCGCCCACGAGCAGGCCGATGCGCGCCTTCATCTCGCGCGCGGCCTTGTTCGTGAACGTCACGGCCAAAATTTGGCTCGGCCAGGCCCGGCCCGTCGCAAGAATATGGGCGATCCGGGTCGTCAGGACGCGGGTCTTGCCCGTGCCCGCGCCGGCAAGCACCAGAACGGGGCCTTCAGTCGTCTCCACCGCGGCGCGCTGCTCGGGATTGAGGCCGCTCAGATAGTCCGGTGCCCGCGAGCCCCGTGCCGCCATGGCACGGGCCGCGATGCCGCCGGACTTTTGAGCCCTGTCCGATTCGTTAAATTCCGTCATGGCCGGAAAGTAGTTGGACGAGCACCCGAACTCCAGTGGACAGGTTCGTGAGATTACACGTGCTTCGACAAAAGTTTGGCGCGTCGGAGCTGGAACGCCCTTTCTTCGGGCTCTCGACATCGATCTTCCGACCGATGGCTCATTGCAGGGGATAGTTGCGATTTCCGGTCGCGCGACCGGATGGAATTCGGTAGGCGGTAGAAATACAACCTGGAAAGAACCGTGGTCACCGACTTTCTGCTTCCGAGCATGTTGCCTTTTACGATCGCATTGGGGCTGATCGCCGCCATTGCGGTGATCGAAGCTGTCACGGCCTTGGCAGGCTCAGCACTTTCCGGTCTTTTCGACGGCTTCTTGCCGGATATCGACACAGATCTCGACATCTCGGCGGACGGCGCCTTCGACGGTTCGCCGCTCCAACAAGCGATGGCTTGGCTCTCCATCGGTCAGGTTCCCGTGCTGGTTCTTCTCATCCTTTTCCTCCTTGGCTTCGGCGGTAGCGGTCTCGTCATCCAGCAAATCGCGGATTCAGCACTCGGTGCTCCGCTTTCAGCCTGGGTCGCTGTCATCCCCGCGACCCTCTCAGGGTTTTGCGCGATGCGTTGGCTCGGGCGCGGTGTCGCCCGGCTGATTCCACAGGACGAGACCGCCGCAATAGACCGCGAAGCTCTGATCGGGCGTGGCGGTGTGGTGACCGGCGGAACGGCAAAGCGCGGCCTCCCGGCGCAGGTGCGCATCCGCGATGAACACGGCACCAGCCACTACCTTCTCGCCGAACCCGAAGACGACAGCGCGGAATTCGGCAATGGCACACCCGTCATCGTCGTATCGGTCGACGGAGCCAAGGCGAGAGTAATTCCCGATCCCTACGGACCCGCTCGCGCATGAGGGGCCGTCCCAACCGAACCTTTCCCAACGATACAAGGCATCCTTCCGATGGACCTTCTAATCCTGATCGGCGCATGCGTCGTCGCCTTCCTCGCGGTTCTTCTCGTTCTCGCACGGCTTTATCGGCGCTCCTCCAAGGAGGTGTCATACGTTAGGACCGGCCTCGGCGGGCAAAAAGTGATCATGAATGGCGGCGCCCTCGTGATGCCGATCGTGCACGAGGTCATCCCTGTCAACATGAACACGCTGCGGCTTGAGGTCCGGCGCGCCGAGGAAGCCGCGCTTATCACCCGCGACCGGATGCGCGTCGATGTCGTCGCGGAGTTCTATGTGCGGGCCCAGCCGACGGCCGACTCCATCGCCAATGCCGCGCAGACCCTCGGTCGGCGCACGATGCAGCCTGAGAGCCTGAAGGATCTCATCGAGGGCAAGTTCGTCGACGCGCTGCGTTCGGTCGCTGCCGAGATGGCGATGGAAGAACTGCACGAGCGCCGGATCGACTTCGTCCAGCGGGTTCAGAACGCGGTCTCGGAGGACCTTCTCAAGAATGGTCTCGAACTGGAGACTGTTTCACTCACCGGGCTCGACCAGACCAAGCGCAACTTCTTCAATCCCGACAACGCGTTCGACGCGGAAGGCCTGACGCGGCTGACCGCCGAGATCGAGGAGCGGCGCAAGAAGCGCAACGATATCGAGCAGGACACGCAGGTTCTGATCGCCAGAAAAAATCTCGAAGCCGAGCAGAAACAGCTCGAGATCGGCCGCGACCAGGAATATTCGCGGCTCGAACAGCAGCGCGAAATCGCCGTCCGCAGGGCCGCTCAGGAATCGCAGGTCGCATCCGAACAGGCCGAGCGCACCCGTCAGTCTCGCGAGGCGCAGATTCTTGCCGAGCAGGAGGTCAAGCGCAGAGAAATCGCCCGCGAACAGGCGCTGGAGGCCACCGAGATCGAGCGCCGCAAGACCGTCGAGTTGACGGAACAGGACCGCGAGATCGCGATCGCCGACCGCAGCCGGGCCAAGTCCGAATCGCAGGCCGAGGCGGATTCTGCGCGCGCCCTCGCTGTGAAAGCCGAGGAACAGGTCGAAACGGTGCGTGAGATCGAGCGCGCCGAGCGTACGAAGCAGGTCGATCTCGTCAATGCGCGTCAGGCTGCCGAGCGCGAGGCGATTTCGGTGCGCGTGGCGGCCGAAGCCGAACGCAACGCTGCCGAAGACCGTGCCGAAGCTGCCCGGCAGGCGGCCCATGGCGAGGCCGACCGTGTCCGTATCCTGGCCGAGGGCGAAGCCGACTCCGTTCGTCAGAAGTCCGAAGCCGACGAAGTGCGCTATCGGGTCGAGGCGGAAGGCAAACGCGCCATCAACGAAGCCTCCAACACCTTGTCGGCCGATCAGATCGCCATGCAGGTCCGTCTGCAGCTGATCGAGCAATTGCCGAAGATCATCGCCGAGAGCGTCAAGCCGATGGAGCGGATCGACCAGATCAAGATCCTGCAGGTGGACGGTCTGATGGGTGCGGCCGGCGGAAACGGCGGCTTTGGTGAGGCAGGCGGCAGCGGGGCCGGCGACGGCGCCTCGATGTCGGACCGCCTCGTCAATTCGGCGCTACGCTATCGCGGACAGGCTCCGCTGGTCGACGCCCTCCTCAATGAGCTCGATCTTGGATCGGGCCTCGGCGGGCTCGGCCAGGACGCCATGCGCATGAGCGAGTCGGGCGCCGGAACGAGAAATGGTGCCGGTAACGGGGACGGAGCGACGCATACCGGCGAGTGATTTCAATTTCTTAGGCAGGCGGGCCGTGAGAGGCCCGCACACGCCAAATTGAAATGGCTTTGTGCAATGCTTAGGCAGCAACTGAGCTTGACGCTTCGATGAACATGGCGAAACATAGGCGGTAAGGTTTTCGTAACCTTACCGAATGCTTGAAGCCGGTTGCCGGCTCGAACGATGCCGGCGACCAGTCGGCGCAAGCTTTCCTGATCGAAGGCGACGCGTCTCTTTCGTCGCGTTAGGCGCGACTGCCTTTTCGAAAGGGGTCACCTCTCATGTCCCTGACCATGAAAATTATGATCGGCATGCTGGCCGGCGTCGTTCTCGGCGTCGTCTTCAACATGCTGGACATCGCCTTCATCAACGAGACGATCGTTGCCGGCTTCTTCGGCATGATCGGCACCATGTTCGTCAATGCCCTCAAGATGCTTGTGGTGCCGTTGGTCATCTTCTCGCTGCTCTGCGGCGTCATGGGTATCGGCGATATCCGCGTGCTCGGGCGCGTCGGCGGTAAAAGCTTCGCGCTCTATATGATGACCACCGCCATAGCGATCGCCGTCGCGATAACCATTGCGCTGGTCGTTGGCCCTGGTCAGGGCTTCACCATGGATGGTGTCGACGCCTCCGGCATCGAAGCCAAGGAAGCGCCTACGGTCTGGCAGGTCTTCGCCAATATCGTGCCGTCCAACCCGATCGCGGCCTTCACCAATGGTGAGATGCTTCAGATCATATTCTATGTGATTATAGTCGGCGTCGCGGCGCTGATGCTGGGCGATCGCTCCAAGCCCTTCGCCGAAGCCTGTGAATACATGAACGAACTGATGATGAAGATCGTCGGTATCGTCATGGCCTTCGCGCCTTACGGCGTCTTCGCGCTGATCGCCAAGACGTTCACCGAACAGGGGATCGACCTCTTCATTCCCGTTATGGCCTACGTCGCGACATTGACGAGCGCTCTGTTCCTGCATCTCTTCGTCACGCTGATGCTGATCCTGAAACTGTTCTCGGGCCTTAACCCGATCACGTTCATGAAAAAGATCCGGTCGGCCCAGCTCTTTGCGTTCTCGACGGCTTCGTCGAACGCGACCATCCCCGTCACGCTGCGGGCGGTCACGGAGCGCATGGGCGCGAACAATTCGGTGGCTTCGTTCACCGTGCCGTTCGGTGCGACGATCAACATGGACGGCACCGCCATCATGCAGGGCGTGGCGACGGTCTTCCTCGCCAATGTCTATGGCATCGAACTCGGGGTCGGCGGTTATCTGACGGTCATCGCAATGGCGGTGCTGGCCTCGATTGGGACCGCGGGCGTTCCGGGAGTCGGCCTCGTCATGCTGACCATGGTTCTGACACAGGTCGGCCTGCCGATCGAAGGAATCGCGCTGATCCTCGGCGTCGATCGCCTGATGGACATGATCCGTACGGCGGTGAACATCACCGGTGACGCGGTCGTCTCCATGGTCGTCGCCAAGACCGAAGGCCAGTTTAGCCAAGCGGTTTACGACGATCCGAATGCGGGCCTCGCCGACGACGACCTCTCGGTCGATCCGGCGGCCGAGCGGCATCTGAAGGAGGCCACCCGCTCTAAAGATTCGATGCATCCGAGCCCGGCGGAGTAACTCGAAAGCCGCGCACGGCATTCGAGTGACAGACAAAGACAGGCCGTTGCGGCGAAAGTCGCAACGGCCTGTGTTCATTGTGGAAACGAACAGAATCCGCAGTTTCAGCGTTGGTCCGAAGAATGCAACCTATGCGTCTCGCGTTGCAGACATCCTGCCGAAAGTCAGATCAGACCGACGACACTCAGGATGAACCCGACGATGACGACGAGACCGACGATGTAAATGATGGAGCGCACGATGCTTCCTTCCATTTTTTGCGGCGTGAAGCCGGTTGATGCCGGGGTAACGCTACGTCCACGTTAGAAGTTCGAAGAGCTCGGTTGTTTTTTCTTGATTTTGCCGGTCAGTTCTGGACCTGCCTGCGCGAACCGAACCTGCGGTCCACAGAACCGCTCGCGGCTTCAGATCGATGTCGGGACCGCTCCTTCGCTTCAGCGATGGTGCATCGTCTTTGCACGGGACGCCGCCAGGCGCTAGAAGCGCGGCGTTAGGGCAAGCAGCAGGAGCATATGCGTGCAAAAGGCGATTGCGACCTCGAAGGCGAAGTTGGACGATCCCGCGCGTCTTCTGGAACTGCGTGCAAAGATCGACGCGATCGACGAGAGCGTGCACCGGCTTCTCATGCAGCGCGCCAGCGTCATCGACGAACTGATCGAGGTGAAGGGCACGGTGCGCGATGGCGCCGCCTTCCGGCCCGGTCGCGAGGCTTCCATGATGCGCGAACTCGTTTCGCGGCATGAAGGTCATCTCCCGATCGCAACCATCGAGCATTTCTGGCGCGAGATCATCTCCACCTTCACCCATCTCCAGGCGCCCTACGAGGTTTTCACCTGTTCCTATGGTGGCAATGCAGCGGCGGCCATTGAAGCTGCACGCTTCTATTTCGGCTTCTCCGTACCTCTGAAGATGATCGACAGTGCGCAGGACGTGGTGGGCGCGATCGAGGCAGGCGGCGATCGGCTCGGCGTCCTACCTCTGGAGGGCTCTTATCCGTGGTGGCAGGGCTTGAAAAACGCCGCGATCGTCTGTGCGCTGCCGTTCATCGAAACGCCCGATCATCCGGTGAAGAAGCCCGCGGTAGTCATCGCGCCGCCGCTTGCCGATCCCGCCAAACCGGAAATCGCGTGCTGGCGTGCCGACGGACTCACCGCCATGGCGCGTGGAGAGGAGGGCATGAAAGTGCTTGCCCAGGCGCCTTACGGAACCGGCCTCTTCAGTGCTCTCGTCGCCACCCGTCTTGACGAGGCGGGTATTCGCGCGCGTCTCGGAAAAGAAGCGGATCTCAGCCATGTGGGCGGGTTTGCGCCGCCGCTGCATTGGCCTTATTCGGCTTAAGTCACATCCCGACCCCGCGTTTATCGCTTTCCTGAAAGCCGATCCCATGCGACCCGAACCGATCCCCGGCATTCTCGATATCGAGCCCTACGTCCCCGGCAAGAGCAAGGCACCGGCCGGCGTGAAGCTGCACAAGCTTTCGTCCAACGAAACGCCGCTTGGGGCCTCTCCCAGGGCGATCGAGGCTGCGCGCTCGGCGCTTGGCGGGCTGGAGGTCTATCCGGACGGTCAGGCGAGCGAGTTGAAGCATGCGATTGCAGAGGTGCACGGCTTGCGGTCGGAGAACATTCTCTGCGGCAACGGTTCGGACGAGCTGCTCGGCCTTCTCTGCCAGTGTTATCTGAAGCCCGGCGACGAGGCGATCCATTCCGAGCACGGCTTTCTGGTCTACAATATCCAGATCAAGGCGCGCGGCGCTATTCCGGTGATCGCGCCCGAGACGGATGCAACGGCGGATGTCGATGCCATCCTGAAACTCGTCACCGACAAGACGAAGCTCGTCTTTCTCGCCAATCCGAACAATCCAACCGGCACCTATCTGCCTTTCGACGAGATCAGGCGCCTCCATGCCGGCTTGCCCAAGCGGACGATCCTTGTCCTCGATGCGGCCTACGCCGAATATGTGCGCAAGAACGACTACGCGGCCGGGCTGGAGCTCGTCTCGGAAGCCGAGAACGTCGTCATGACGCGCACATTCTCGAAGATCTACGGGCTCGCTGCGCTCCGGATCGGCTGGATGTATGCGCCCGAAGCGATTGTTTCGGTGCTGGATCGCGTGCGTGGGCCATTCAACCTCAACGCGGCCGCGATCGCGGCCGGCGCTGCCGCAATCAAGGACCGCGCCTTTGTCGAGAAGGCGGTCGACCACAACGCCGAATGGCTCGGCTGGACGACGGGACAGCTGGAAGCGCTTGGCCTGACAGTCACGCCAAGCGTCGGCAATTTCATCCTCATCCATTTCTTCGAAGAGCCGGGCAAGACCGCGGCCGACGCGGACGCCTATCTCACGGCCCGCGGTTTTATCCTTCGCCGGGTCACCGGATACGGTTTTCCCAACGCACTGCGCATGTCGATCGGCAGCGAAGAGGCCAATCGGGGCGTCGTCGATGCGCTGGCGGATTTCATGAAAGGCGCGTGATGGCTGAAAGCTTCCAACCTTTCGAGCGGCTCGCGCTGATCGGTATCGGGCTGATCGGCTCTTCGCTCGCGATCAATGCCAGAACCCACGGGCTTGCCAAACATATAGCCATCTCCACGCGCCGTGCCGAGACGCTGAAGCGTGCCGAGGAATTGGGACTTGGCGACAGCTATCATCTGCAAGCGACGGACGCCGTGAAGGATGCAGATCTCGTCATCCTGTGCGTGCCCGTCGGCTCAGTTGGTGCGGTGACGCAGGAGATTGCGCCTCACCTGAAATCTGGTGCTATTATTTCCGATGTCGGCTCGGTGAAGGGCTCGGTGATTGCGCAGATGCAGCCGCATCTGCCGGACGATGTGGAATTCGTCCCAGCCCATCCGATCGCCGGTACAGAGCAGTCCGGCCCGGATGCCGGCTTCCTCGAACTTTTCGAAAAGCGCTGGTGTATCCTGACGCCGGTCCCGGGTTCCAGCGAAGCTGCCGCCGAGAGGTTGAAAGCCTTTTGGACGGCCTGTGGATCAGCTGCGGAAATCATGACTCCCGAGCACCACGACCGGGTACTCGCAATTGTCAGCCATCTTCCTCACCTGATCGCCTATAATATTGTCGGCACGGCCTACGACATGGAGGAGGTGACCCAGTCGGAGGTGGTGAAGTATTCGGCCTCCGGTTTTCGCGACTTCACGCGTCTCGCTGCCTCCGATCCAACCATGTGGCGCGACGTCTTCCTCAACAATCGCGATGCGACGCTCGAAGTGCTTGCCCGGTTCTCCGAGGATCTCTCGGTGCTCCAGCGGGCGATTCGCGACGGCAAGGGCGAGCAGTTGTTCGATACGTTTACGAAGACCCGCGCGATCCGCCGCGAGATTATCGAGGCCGGTCAGGATACCGCAAAGCCGAACTTCGGACGCACGAAGCCTCCGAAGAAGTGGGAGAGCTGAGGCCTATCCAAGCCCCCCTGCGATCTTTCGCGACGCCGGATGCCGCTTCAGCATGGCCATCGCCACAATGCCGATGATCGGGCCGGGCAGGAGAATCAGGAAGGTCCACCGCCAGCTGCCCAGCCATTCGGCGACCTGCGGCGTCACCCAGATCGCCGCGACGGTGAGCGCGTAGCCGATTCCCATTTGAAGGGTGAGGGCGGTTCCGACATAGCGTGGGTCGGAAACCTCGGTCACGCAGGCGGAGAACTGCGCCGAGTCACCGACGACGGCCATGCCCCAGACGATCGCGATCAGAAGGAAGAGAGCGATCGGTCCGTCGAAGGTGAGGCCGATCAGCGCCGCGCATGCACCGGAGAGCGCCATCATCCAGATTGTCGTCGTCGAACGGCCGATCCTGTCCGCCATGTAGCCGCCACCGATGCAGCCGACTGCGCCGAGACCTATCACCGCGAATGTGACGAAAGATACGAGCGACGGCGACTCGAACCCCTGCGCCGACATGGCTGCCGTCGAATAGGCGAGGAACCAGCCCCAGAAGGCGTAGAGCTCCCACATGTGTCCAAAATAGCCGAGATTGGCGAGCATCAGCGGCCGGTTCCGGACGACCTGGCCGATCTGCTTTGGCGCGAAAACCGCCTTGGAGAACGGGTAGGGCCCCTCGACCGCGACGAGAAAGAAAAGCGCGCCGCCGGCAAACGTCATCAGCGACGATGCGACGATAACGGCCTGCCAGTCGAGCCCGGCGGTGAGGGCCCGCACGAGATGCGGGGCGGCGGAGCCGAGCGTCAGCGCGCCGATGACCGCGCCGAGGGCAAGACCCCGGCCCGCCTTGAACCAGGTGGAGATGAACTTCATCGACGGCGGATAGACCGAGGCGAGGGCGATACCGGTCACGACCCGTGCGGCGATGACGATCGCTGGGTCTGGGGCGACAAGGAGAACCGCATTCGCGATGGACGCGATGGTCGCGGCAAGGCCGATCAAGCGGCCGACGGGAACGAGGTCCGGCAGGTTCACGAAGCTCGCGGCGACGGCTCCGAGGACGAAGCCGATCTGCACGCCGTTCGTCAGCCACGCGCTCTCTGCCGGCGAGAGGCCGTAGACCCGGGTGAGCTCTGGGATGACCGCGGTCGCGGAGAACCAGACCGTGAGGGCGAGCACGATGGCGATGCAGACGAGACCCAGCATGCGCCAACGGCGCGGATCGGGCCGATCCTGCGGATGCTGAGCAATCTGAGATTCGGTATCGCTTGCCAAGGCCGCGTTTCCTCAGGGCGTGAGCGGCATCGTATAGGTGGTCGCGGTTCCGGAAAGGCAGGTCTCTCCGTCTCCATTCACGACTGATACCTCCATCTTGCAGATCGGCTTGTCGGCGCGGACATCGGTGATCTCCACCCGTCCGGTCATGGTCTCGCCGACACCAATCGGCTTCAGAAACTTGTGATGAGTTTCCATGAAGACCGTGCCCGGGCCGGGAAGATCTTCCGCCACCACCGCGTTCAGGATCCCGGAAATAATGCCACCCTGGACGACGAGTCGGCCGAATGGCGATGCTTTGGCGAGTTCTTCGTCGTAGTGCAGCGGATTGCGATCACCGGAGATCGCCGTGAAGGCCTCGATATCCGCCATCGACGTGGTGCGCGAGCGCTCGGCGCTCTGTCCGGTTTCTGGTCGGCCGTTGATCGTGCCGGCCCAGCCGTCGTTTTTGCTCTCGGCCAATGTTGTGTCCTCCCGATCGATATTTTCTTCTTTGAGCGGGCATTTAGGGGAGAGGCGGTTGCCGAAAACAATTTCGCACTTGGGAGAACCGGAGATGGTGAGGTGGATAAAAGCCAACACCCAAAAGAAAAAGCCCGTCCGGTGGGTCCGGGCGGGCTTTGATGCAGGTCTTGAAGACGGCCTAATCAGGCGGCGACTTCTTCCTCGATCTCGCGCAGCACATAGCCGCGACCCCAGACGGTTTCGATGTAGTTCTTGCCGCCGGTGGCATTGGCAAGCTTCTTGCGGAGCTTGCAGATGAAGACGTCAATGATCTTCAGCTCCGGCTCGTCCATGCCGCCATAGAGATGGTTCAGGAACATTTCCTTGGTCAGCGTGGTGCCCTTGCGGAGCGAGAGCAGCTCCAGCATGGCGTATTCCTTGCCGGTGAGGTGAACGCGCTGGCCGCCGACTTCGACGGTCTTGGCGTCGAGATTGACCGTCAGATCGCCAGTGTTGATGACCGACTGGGCGTGGCCCTTGGAGCGGCGCACGATGGCGTGGATCCGGGCGACCAGTTCATCTTTGTGGAACGGTTTGGTCATATAGTCGTCGGCGCCGAAGCCGAGACCGCGAACCTTGTCCTCGATACCGGCCATGCCGGAAAGGATCAGGATCGGTGTTTTCACTTTGGAAAGTCGGAGCGTGCGAAGCACCTCGTAACCCGACATGTCCGGAAGATTGAGATCAAGGAGAATGAGATCGTAATCGTAGAGCTTTCCGAGATCGACGCCTTCTTCACCTAGATCCGTCGTGTAGACGTTGAAGCTTTCCGATTTCAACATCAGTTCGATGCTCTGCGCTACCGCACTGTCGTCTTCAATCAAAAGAACGCGCATAAGAAGTTCCTCTCAGCCGGCCGCGCCAAATCTCGATCGATTCGGCAAAGCTCTGTTCTGTCTTAGTTCGGCCATGATGGTGGCACGAGATGGTTAACAAATGCTATCGGCCCGTCATGGACCAGGCCGCAGGCATCTGCGGACGGTAAGATCGAGTGGCACCGCTTGCGCCGCGAGGCGACGTTTGTCTTTTCGAGACTTTTCAAGTCGATCCCGATTTACTCGGCCTTAAAACCTCGTCCCTATGATTAACCCTGCGCGTAAACAGACGGTTAAGGGCTACCAACCGAGCCTTGTCTGAAGCATTGGCGCACTGGTCCGATTCAATGTCGGACGCTCAAGGGGAACGAGGCATGAAGAAAGATAATTTGACGCGGCTCGCGCGATTCAAACTGAACGAGAAGCGACGTCAGGTGGAGCAGCTCGAGCTTATGATGGCCGAGTTCGACCGCATGTGCAGCGATCTCGATGCTCAGATCACCTCGGAGGAAAAAAAGAGCGGTATCACCGACCAGACTCACTTCGCCTATCCGATGTTCGCCAAGGCAGCGCGGACGCGGCGGGAGAACCTCGGCAATTCGGTGAACGACTTGAGAGTTCAGATCAATGCGGCAAAGATCGCGCTCGAAGAGGCGGAGGCCGAGTTCGAACACGCCGAAAAGCTTCAGCAGCGTGATCTGATGCGCGAAGAAGGCGAACTTCAGAAAGCTGCCGGCTGAGGCAGCTGTCTAAAGGGCGCCCATGACTGCGCCGTTGAAGCCGTAGATCTTGCGGCTACCACGAACCGGAACCAGCCGCACTTCGCGTGTCTGGCCCGGTTCGAAACGAACGGCGGTACCGGCCGCAATGTCGAGCCGCATGCCGCGCGCTGCAATCCTGTCGAATTGCAGCGCGGGATTGGTTTCTGCGAAATGATAGTGGCTGCCCACCTGAATTGGGCGGTCCCCAGCATTGGAAACCTCCATCCGAACGCTGCCTTCAGCTGCGTTCAGAACGATGTCACCATCTTTGGTGATGATTTCGCCAGGGATCATCGTTTCATCCGCCCAGTTTCAGAAAGTGCGAAGCGTCAGTTCAGCGCAAGGACCATGCTCGCGCCGATCGCCGCAAAACCTGCGATCTTCGACGCAAACGGGATTGCACCCGACTGAATACGCTCGCCCGCGATGCATCCAAGCGCGAGGATCGCCGCCGTTGCCGCAAGGAAGCCGGCTCCAAAGGTGAAGGCCGATGCTCCGCCGATTTCGGCGCCGTGAGCGGCTCCATGGGCGAATGCAAAGCCGCCGACCATCGTGAGCGACAGGGCCGCACCAGGCCGGATCATGCCGGAAACCACCAGCCCGATCGTTGCCAGTGAGAGCAGAATGGCGCCTTCGACGAAGGGGATCGTGCCAGTCTGGAGCGCGATCGCAAAACCCATTCCCATGGCAGCGAGAAACACAAGGGGAAGCGCGACTCGGTATTTCCCCCCAAGCGAGGCAGCCCAGACGCCGGCCAGCGCGATCGCCAGGAGGTGATCGAGCCCTGTGAGCGGATGCATGAAACCGGCGAAGAACGATCCGTGTGCTTCGAGCGTCCCCGTATGTGCCATTGCCGTAGCGGTCGATGCGACAAGGGTTGCTGCGGCCGGGATGATGGCTTTCTTCATGAATGATGTCCCATTCGTGTGGTCGACAGGCGGTCCGGTATGGATCCCGCGATTGATGTCTAAGGCGCTCCCGTTCGCCGGGTTCGCGCTGCACAATAACCTGCCATAGTCGTGCCGAAGGTGAAAGTCGCCAGAACGACTTTCTCATCGGAGTTCGCCGAGGACATCAAATCGATATTGCCGGCGTTTTGGTCGGCCGATGGCGCCGGCGGGAAGTGGTTGCCTGTGATGAGTCGTCGATCCTCAATAAAATCAGCGCGAAAGACCAAGCGCGCGCCCGATATGCTACGCTTCGTTGTGTTTCGCCCTTAAGCGAAGCGGCGAATTATGTGGGGTAACTGAGTGTTCGATCTAAATATTCAGACGTGATCATTACTAAAATTGCATCATATTTAAACAAGCGAAATCGATGCCGGAAAAGATGCTCGCTATACAGGATTTCTTCCCGATCGGTGCTAGCGCGCTGCCAGAAAGAGCGTTTTGCCGGGACTCAAACAAGAAAATACGATGACTTGCAGGCAAACAGTCGTTTGTATTCGGGCGCCTTCGTCTTTTTTCCGCCGCGACTCAACGTACTGCGTGCTTTTTAGAATGTCTGTATCCTGGAGCTGTTTCCTTGCGTTGATGCGAATAAAACTATGGGATGACCGTGATCGGGGTTGACACGAAGTAATCCAATAACAATACAGGGACTACTGGCCGATTG
Source organism: Fulvimarina thalattae (assembly GCF_040239565.1). Classification (NCBI taxonomy): domain Bacteria; kingdom Pseudomonadati; phylum Pseudomonadota; class Alphaproteobacteria; order Hyphomicrobiales; family Aurantimonadaceae; genus Fulvimarina; species Fulvimarina thalattae. Next base: position 61,601 of record NZ_JBEHWS010000005.1, on the reverse strand, counting down.
TGTCGGGTAATAGGCGCTGCATCAACGAGTCGGCATGTCACGATGCATGGGACGGTAGCAAAAGCCCCGGCAACCAACGAACTTACGAAGATGAAGGACGTCCAAGATGGACCAGATCGAACCTTTGGTCGACAATAATGAAATGCTCATGGAGCTGACGGCTGAAGTCGTCGCCGCCTATGTCAGCAACAACTCGCTACCGGTTTCGGAACTGCCAGCTCTGATCTCCGATGTTTACGGTGCGCTCGGTCGCACGACGGCGCCCGCTCAGGAGCCGCAGGCTGAAAAGCCCAAGCCGGCGGTGCCGATCAAGAAGTCTGTGACCGACGACTACATCATCTGCCTCGAAGACGGTAAGAAGTTCAAGTCGCTGAAGCGTCACCTCATGACCCATTACAACCTGTCGCCGGAAGAATATCGCGACAAGTGGGACCTGCCGGCCGACTACCCGATGGTTGCGCCGAACTATGCGGCCGCCCGCTCGCGTCTCGCCAAGCAGATGGGCCTCGGCCACAAGCGTCGTCGCGGCCGGTAAGTCTCGAACTGCGGACTGGCGAGAACCAGTCTTTGGATTATGATGAGGCGCGGCCGTTTGGTCGCGCTTTTTCTTTTGCGGAAACGCATTCGGCGAGGAGGACGCCATGGCGGACCATCAGCACGAGGATCGTGACTGGAAACACGACGGTGTCCGCGTCATCAAGGGCGACCAGCTCGACGACAATACGCCCCAGACACCGGGCATGTATCGGCAGGCCGCGATTAGCCAGGCGCGGGTCGGCGCGCAGAAGATCTGGGCGGGAACGGTGAGTATCCAGCCGGATGCGAAGACCGGCGTCCACCACCATGGCGAACTCGAAAGCGTCATCTACGTTGTCAGCGGGAAGGCGCGCATGCGTTGGGGCGAGAAGCTCGAATATGTCGCCGAGGCGGGACCGGGCGATTTCATTTTCGTGCCGCCTTTCGTGCCCCACCAAGAGATCAACGCTGCCCCCGACCAGACGCTCGAATGCGTTCTGATGCGATCGGACAACGAGGCTGTTGTCGTGAATATCGATGGTATCGAGCCAGTGGAAAAACCGGAAGAAGTCTACTGGGTCGATCCGATCCACAAACACCCCGGTGAGAGCTGAAACCGGTTCGCGTGGGCTCTATGACTCTACCGCACGAAGAAGCGCCGGCTCGCGACGAGGATCATATAGGCCCCGAAGAAGATGGCGAGGGACCAGGCAAATCCGTTCGGGCCGAAGATATCCATCCCTGAGCCGATCACCTGCGGGCCGACCAGCATGCCGGCCGAATAGCAGAAGATGAAGGCGGCGTTCGCCGCTGCAAGATCGGAGCCCGATAGCTTCGATCCGAGATGGGCGAGCCCCACCGTGTATAGACCGGCGACGACCCCACCCCAGAGGAAGAGAACGCCCGCCATGAGCGTCCAGCTCGTCGAAAGCGCTGGCAGGAAGAGTGTTCCGATCAGGCCGACCGTCGCGAAGATCGCAAGAAGCGTGCGGCGGTCCTTCACCCGGTCGGACAGGAGGCCGATCGGAATCTGCATCACGACATTGCCGAGGCCGATCGCGGTCAGCAGCTGGGCGGCGGCCGATTCGGTAAAGCCGATGCGGTTGCCAAAGACCGGGAAGAGCGCGAAACCGCCGGCTTCCACAGCGCCGAAGACGAGCACGGCGCCCGTGGCTGTTGGGATGACCCAGATATAGCGCCAGAACGAGCGATCATTGCCGCGCCGTTCGAGCGGCGGCTGGCGGTTCCAGGCAAGAAGCAGCGGGAAAGCGGCGAAGAGGATTACGCCCGCCCCGATGCCGAAGGGCATGAAGCCGACCGATCCTACCACAGAGAAGATGTAAGGCCCCAGTGCGAAGCCCAGCGAAAGAACCGTCGCATAGATGCCGAGAACGAAGCCGCGCGAGCGAGGCGGCGCGGCGGCGTTGATCCAGAACTCCGACAGGATGAAGAGCGCTGTGATCGAAAAGTGGAAGACGAGGCGCAACGGAAACCATGTCCAGAAGGCTTCGAAGACATAAAAGCCGACCGCCGACAATGCGCTGGCGAGGATCGCAATCAGCATGGTCAGCCGTACGCTGAGCCGTCGGGCGATCGGCGTGATGAGCGGGGCAGCGATCAGCGAAGCGAGTCCGGCGACAGCCGTGTTTGCACCGATGAGGCTCGCCGAGATGCCGCGCCGTTCCAGAATGACGCTCAAAAGCGGCAGACCGAGGCCCAGCGCGATGCCGACGGCGCTGATGGAAGCGATGGCGGCACAGGCGGACAACCAGTCGATCTTCTCGAGACGGGCTTCCGCCTCGCCGATGATGTCTTCCGATTTCCGCTTTGCCATGGAGCCGGCCTCCCGGTCCGGACGCGTCATAGAAGATCGCGCTGTGAGATGCCGTTTTCGACATGGTAGAATGGCATTTTCTGCCGCGCATCGAAAAGCGTCGCCGCCAGAAGGCGGCTCTCCACGTCCCTTAGGATACGTCGCGTGATCTGGGCAAGCTCCAAGCCCTCGAGTTCACGAGCGTCATACCAGCCCAGATCTTCCAGTTCGTCGGAATTGCCGCCGAGTTTGTCAGACTGCTTGGCGAGCAGGGTCGCATCCGCAGCGAAGAAACGGGCATCGTAGCGCCTGGGATAGTGCGGCGGCGTGATCGCCCGGCCGACCGGAACGAGCGCTTCGCAAAGAGGGTAAGCGCCGGCGGCCGCATAGCTGAACCAGTTCTGCGGTGGATCCTCGAACGGGGAAGAGGACCCAAATAACAGTCCGGTCTCCTCAAAGGTCTCTCGTATCGCAGCGAGCGGCAAGGCTGCCAGCACCGAAGTTTCGAGGCCGGAGCGTGGTTGGAGGCGGGCACGGGCATCCGGGGTGAGGGCGAATCGATGGGCGATTTCAAGATCGCCGGCTTCGACTCCTCCGCCGGGAAAAACATAGACGCCCGGCATGAAGCCGTGCCCCTTGCTGCGCCTGCCCATCAGAAAGCGTGGTGTGCCGGCGCGTCCGTCGACGAGGATCAGGCTTGCCGCATGGCGTGGCTCCGCAATTCCGATCTCGCCATGTCCACCCGCGCGATCGTTAGCCCTTTCGGGAGCGCTTCTCACCCGATCTCCTCAGTCTCCCCGCCGAATCCGCCGAGGCGAAGCGCCCATTGAAGGGCGATGGTCGCGCCCTTGAGCGGCTGCATGAGAAGGAGGGATAAGACGATCGTGATCGGCACCCAAATCGCCAGATGGGCCCACATCGAAAGATCGGAGATCTGCTCGACGGCCATGAAAAGCGCAACGACCAGATGCCCGACGATGAAGATAGTGAGATAGGGTGGCAGATCGTCGGCGCGGTGATGGTGGATTTCCTGCCCGCAGGCTTCGCAGGCTTCGACACTCTTGACGAAACCGCTGAACAGCTTGCCTTCGCCGCAGTTCGGGCACCGACACTTGAAGCCGCGCAGAAGTGCCTCACCGAGATTTCGCTCGCTCGCCGTGTCGTTGGCGGTAGCGATCGCACTGGACGGCGCCGAGAAATGAGTTGCCTGGCTCATCTGCGTTTTCTCACCTTCGCGGCGGTGTTCTTCGGTGACCGCCGATGGTTGCGTGTGCTTTTCTGGCTCTTATGGAACGATTGCGTTCCACGCGGGAGCTTGCGCGGCTCTGTCAGCATCTCGAATTGCATGGAGCCGGTTAGCGGCGCAACGTCGACGATCCTGACTTCGACCGTATCACCAAGCCGGTAACCCTTGCCGCTGCGCTCGCCGACGACCGTGCGGGCCGCCTCGTCGAAGCGGAAGAATTCATTGCCGAGCGTCGATATAGGGACGAAGCCGTCGGCGCCATAGGTCGGCAGGGCGACGAAGAGGCCTGCTTTGGTAACGCCTGCGATCCGGCCCGAAAAATCCTCGCCGACCTGATCGGCAAGGAAATGGGCGATGAGGCGGTCCACCGTGTCTCGCTCGGCCGCCATGGCGCGGCGCTCGGCCTGGCTGATCGCTTCGGCGGTCGCGACGAGATCGGCTTCTGCTTCCTTCGTCAGCCCATCCTCGCCGAGGCCAAGCGCCGCGATGAGCGCGCGATGGACGATGAGATCGGCATAGCGGCGGATGGGTGAGGTGAAATGCGCATAGCGCGCGAGGTTGAGGCCAAAGTGGCCGATATTGTCCGGCTCGTAGACGGCCTGGGACTGGGACCGCAGAACCACCTCGTTCACAAGGCTCTCGTTCTCGGTGCCCTTCACCTGGGCGAGGATGCCGTTGAAATGCGACGGGCGAAGCGACCCGCTCTTGGCTAGCGATATTTCCAGTGTCTTCAGGAACTCGCGAAGCGATTCCAGCTTGGCGAGCGAAGGTGCGTCATGAATCCGGTAGATCAGCGCCTGACGCTTGTTCTCCAGCGTTTCAGCCGCCGCGACATTGGCGAGGATCATGAATTCCTCGATCAGCCGATGGGCGTCGAGGCGCTCGGGAACGACGACCTTGGAGACGCGCCCGGCCTCGTCGAGCTTCAGCTTGCGTTCGGGCAGATCTAAGGCAAGCGGCGCGCGTTCGTCGCGCGCCTGTGACACGAGGCGGTAAGCTTCCCAAAGCGGGCGCAGCATGGTCTCGGTAACGTCGTCCGGCACCTCGTTCGGCGTGCCGTCGATAGCAGCCTGTGCCTCCTCGTAGGCCAGCTTGGCGTGGCTGTTCATCATAATACGGTGGAACGTGTGGGAGCGCTTCTTGCCGTCGCCGCCGATCACCATGCGAACGGCCATGGCCGGCCGGTCGACGCCTTCCTTTAGGGAGCAGAGGTCGTTGGAAATACGCTCGGGCAGCATCGGCACGACCCGGTCCGGGAAATAGACCGAATTGCCGCGCAGCTTGGCTTCGTCGTCGAGTTTCGAGCCGGCGCGCACATAGGCCGCGACATCCGCGATCGCGACGGTGACAACCATTCCGCCCGGGTTCTTCGGGTCGTTGTCCGCTTTGGCGTGAACTGCGTCGTCGTGATCTTTCGCGTCCGGCGGATCAATGGTGACGAGCGGAACGGAACGCCAGTCTTCTCGGTTCGCCATCGTCGCCGGCTGGGCAGCTTCCGCCTCCTTCAGCACGCCGTCGGGAAAGATATGCGGAATGCCGTGGGCGTGAAGCGCGATTGCTGAGATCGCCCGTTCCGACTGCGCCGAACCGACCACCTCGATCACCTTGCCGACCGGCAGTCCCATGCGGCGCTGCTTGGGCGTATCGGCCTCGACAAGGTCGCCGTCCCTGGCGCCGTTCTCATCGCCCGGGCGGATCAGAATCTCGCTCTGCTTGCGTTCGACCGGCTCGACACGGCCACCGCCGTGTTTTTCGGCCCGGAAAACGCCGAGCATCAACGAACGCGATTTCTGGAGGACGCGGATGACGGAGGCGGTCTTCGTCCCGTCCTCCGCATCCTCGATCTTGGCGAGTATGCGTTCGCCGAGGCCGGCCGTCTGTGTTTTCGGATTCTGGCGCACCAAAAGGCGAGGGCGCTCGCCGTCCTCGCCTTCGTTCCAGTCGGCGGGTTCGGCGAGAAGCCCACCGTCGGTATCGCGGGACCGGATTTCGAGAACCGTGACCGGCGGAAGCTGCCCTGGCTGCTTGAAGCTCTTACGCGAACCCGAAAGCACACCCTCCGCCTGAAGATCGGCGAGCAGATCCTTCAACGCGATTCGCTGATCGCCCTTGATATCAAAGGCTTTGGCGATGTCGCGCTTGCTCGACCGACCCGGATTGTCCGCGATAAAGCGGAGAATGGCGTCGCGGCTGAGTTCCGGAGCTTCGGAGCGGGATCGCTTTTTCGCCATGTCGCTCAGTCGGCGTCCCAGGGCACGCTGTCTTCGCTGGTGTCGACCTTGGCCTTCGCCTTCGAGCGCGTTGAAGTTTCCGCTTTCTTCGCAGGCGCCTTCTTTTTGGCCGTCGATTTGGTCGCCGTCTTCTTCTCGCCGGAGGCGTCCGCGGTCTTCTTCGCAGCCGATTTCTTCGGTGCTGCTTTCTTCGCGCCGGGCTTCTTGCCTGTCTTTTCGGCGCGGGCGTTGATCAGTTCGATCGCCTGCTCGAGCGTCACCGATTGCGGATCGGTGCCCTTCGGCAGGGTCGCGTTGATCTTCGCGACGGTCACATAAGGCCCGAAGCGCCCGTCCTTGACCTCGATCTCGCCGCCGAATTGCGGGTGTTCGCCGAGCGTCTTCAGCGAGGCCGGCGCGCCACGTCCGCGACCGCCTTTCTCGCGCTTTTCGGCGATCAGCGAGACGGCGCGGTTCGGCCCCATCTCGAAGAGGTCTTCCACGCTCTCGACGTTTGCATAAGTCTTCAGATGCTGAACATAAGGCCCGTAGCGACCGAGATTGACGATCATCGGTTCGCCGTCCTCGGGATGCTTGCCGACCTCACGCGGCAGGGTCAGCAGCTTCAACGCCTTTTCGAGATCGATCGAACCGACCTCCCAGCCCTTGGGCACCGAAGTCCGCGAGGCCTCCTTGCCTTCGCCGCGCTGGACGTATGGGCCGAAGCGTCCGGTCCTCAGGGTTATGGGATCACCGGTCTGTGGATCGTTGCCAAGTTCGCGCGGACCATCGTCGGCGCCGGCTTCGGAACTGTCGACGGCAAGGCTCGTGCCGAGCTGGCGGGTAAAGTTGCATTCCGGATAGTTCGAGCAGCCGACGAATGCGCCGTATTTTCCGAGTTTGAGGGAAAGCTTGCCATCGCTGCAGCGCGGACAGGCGCGGGGCTCGGTGCCGTCCTCGCGCTCGGGGAAGACGAGCGGTGCGAGATCCTCATTCAGCGCGTCTAGAACGTCGGAGACACGCAGTTCCTTCGTCTCGTCGACATGGGCCGAGAAGTCGCGCCAGAATTCGCGCAGCACGTCCTTCCAGTCGAGTTCGCCTGCCGAAATCTTGTCGAGCTTCTCTTCGAGATCGGCGGTGAAATCATATTCGACATAGCGATCGAAGAAGTTCTGCAGGAAGGCCGTCACGAGCCGTCCCTTCGCATCCGGCAGGAGCTTGCGCTTCTCGACGACGATATAGTCACGGTCCTGCAAGGTCTGCAGCGTCGCGGCATAGGTCGAAGGCCGGCCGATGCCGAGCTCTTCCATCTTCTTGATGAGCGAGGCTTCCGAATAGCGAGGCGGCGGCTCGGTGAAATGCTGGGTCGCGTCGATCGAGCGGCGCTCGGCGCGTTCCTTTGCATTGATCTCCGGCAGACGGTTCGAATCGTCGTCGGAGTCTTCCTCGCTGTCTGACGCATTCTTGGAATCGTCGCGGTGGTCGATGTAAGCGGCGAGAAAGCCGTCGAACTTGATCACCTGACCGCTGGCGCGGAGTTTTGCCGTCCGGCCGTTGGCGGATGCGTCGATATCGACCGTGGTGCGCTCGATCTCGGCGGACGCCATCTGGCTTGCAATGCCGCGCTTCCAGATCAGCTCGTAGAGGCGCAGCTGATCCTTGTCGAGATAGCGCTCCACGTCCTTGGGCGAGCGCGAGAAGCTCGTCGGTCGGATCGCTTCGTGCGCTTCCTGCGCGTTCTTTGCCTTGGTGGCGTAGTACCGGGGCTTTTCCGGCAGATAGCGCTTGCCGAAATCGCTTCCGATCGCCTCGCGGGCGTTCGATATGGCCTCCGGCGCCATCTGAACGCCGTCCGTACGCATGTAAGTAATAAGGCCGGCCGTTTCGCCGCCGATATCGATGCCTTCGTAGAGCCTCTGAGCAACCTGCATGGTGCGCGAGGCCGAGAAGCCGAGCTTGGCGGATGCTGCCTGCTGAAGGCTCGACGTCGTGAAAGGCGGTCCCGGATTGCGGCGTGTCGGCTTCGCCTCGACGCTTTCGACGGTGAACGACGCCGATTCGAGCATCGCCTTGATGTCGTTGGCGCGGGTGCCATCGCCGATCGACAGACGCTGGATGCGGTCGCCCTCGAAGGCGGTCAGGCGGGCGTCGAAGGCCTCGCCCCGCTCGGTCGCGAGATGGGCGAGAACCTGCCAATATTCCTGCGGCTTGAACCGCTCGATCTCCGACTCGCGGTCGCAGACAAGGCGTAATGCTACCGATTGAACCCGGCCGGCCGAACGGGCACCGGGCAGTTTGCGCCAGAGAACCGGCGACAACGTGAAGCCGACAAGATAGTCGAGCGCGCGACGCGCCAGATAGGCATCAACCAACGGCGCATCGATTTCGCGCGGATTGGCGATCGCATCGAGCACCGCCTTCTTGGTGATGGCGTTGAACACCACCCGGCTGACCGGCTTCTTGCCGATGGCCTTCTTCTGACGCAGGACTTCGAGGACGTGCCAAGAAATCGCTTCACCTTCCCGATCGGGGTCAGTGGCGAGGACGAGTCCATCGGCCGAACGCACAGCCTGGGCGATTTCCGTGAGCCGCTTCTGGGACGGTTTTCCAACCTCCCAGCTCATCTCGAAATCCTCGTCCGGACGAACGGAACCGTCCTTCGGCGGCAGGTCGCGCACGTGGCCGTAGGAGGCGAGCACCTTGTACCCGCTGCCCAGATACTTGTTGATCGTCTTGGCTTTGGCGGGTGATTCGACGATGACGACGTCCATATAGTTCTTGTCCCGCAATTGAATTGTTCGATGAAATCGCGCCGATCCAGCACGTCTGCCGGCTCGGTTTCCCGGTTTGGCCGCCTCGTCACATGGACATAGCGTCTCTCACGGTCAAGTGCGCGACGAAAAGGATGAGAGGGCGGTTGCAACCATTAGTAGATTTTTCGTATAACCCTTGCGTCTAGTTTGCTCGCCGCGTCTCCAATCGGGGATTGCGAGAGGCAGACGTGAGATCGAGAGGCGGGCGACGGATGACGGGCGGGCATGAAGACGACGCGATCGCGGGGCTTCGCTACGTGCGGGACATGCTGCCGCAACTCAAGCAGATCGCCGGTCTGCCGCAGGGCTCCATGCTGCCCTATCTCCTTGATATGGCTCGTCTCGAGGCGCAATCGGAGATCGATAAGCGCACGACGGCCGGAAAGCCGGGCAGGGCGTCAAAGTAGAAGGGAGACGGTCCCGTCGCGATGACGTTCCAAGCGGCCGGCGAGCTCAAGTTCCAGGATCACGAGCTGAACCGCACCGGGTAAGGCACCCGTATGTTCGACGATGTCATCGATGAAGACCGGTGTCGGACCGAGGGCTTCAATGATCTTGGCGCGTTCGTTTTGGGCCGGCTCTTCGGCTGTTTCTACAACCTCCGGTTCTGATAGACTGTCATCCGCTGACATTCTTCTGCTTTCGTCGAGGGGACGAAGCGCGTCGATCACGTCCGCTGCCTCGGTCGTCAGGATCGCTCCGTCCTTCAGCAGCTTGTTGCTGCCGCCAGCGCGCGGATCGAGCGGTGAGCCCGGAACGGCGAAGACGAGGCGGCCAAGTTCGTTGGCGATGCGGGCCGAAATCAGCGAGCCGGACCGTTGCGCTGCTTCGACCACCAGCAGGCCATGGGCCAGCGTGGCGACGAGACGGTTGCGGCGGGGAAAGTCCTTGGCGCGCGGCTCCCAGCCGAAGGGACGCGCCGAGATCAGACAACCGCCTTCATCGACCATGCGCCGCATCAGCGGCCGGTTCTCGGGCGGGTAGGGCATGTCGAGCCCGCCGGCGAAGACGCCGATCGTTCCCGTCGGAATTGCGGCCTCGTGGGCCGCTGCGTCGATCCCTCGCGCGAGCCCCGAGACGACGACATAGCCGGCTGCGCCGAGATCGGCGGCAAAGCGCTTCGTCAGCTTGATGCCTGAGAGGGAAGCGTTGCGCGCGCCTACGATGGCGACGGCTGGCAGTTCGAAGAGCGCCGGATCGCCCATGCGCGCAATCACCGGCGGTGCGTGGTCGTCCCTGGCGAACATCCCGGGGAAACCCGGCTCGCCCATGCAGGAGAAGACGGCGCCAAGTTTCTGGGCCCGTGCGAATTCCGCTTCGATCGCGCCGCGGTCCGCGACCTCCACCCGCCGTCCGCCGCGCTCCGCAAGTTCTGGCAGGGCTTCGAGGGCGGCGTCGGCGCCACCATAGCGGTTTATCAACTGGCGAAAGGTAACCGGCCCGACATTCTCGCTCCGGTAGAGGCGAAGCCAGGAAACCTGCATGTCGTGGGTAAAGGCGACGCCTTTCTTGCGGCCGCCCGCCGCGCTCACCCCTTCGCTCCGATCTTGCCCTCGGTACCATCGAGCAGGCGGCGAATATTCGTCCGGTGGCGCCAGAAGACGATCGCCGTCATCAGACCGGTGAAGAAAGCGATCGTCGGCGCACCCAGCAGAAGTGCGGCGATCGGTACTGCGACGGTTGCGACGAGAGCGGCAAGCGATGAATAGCGTGAAAGCTTTGCGACCGAGAGCCAGAAGACCGCGAAGACGAGGGCAAGCCAGGGGAGGAGGCCGAGAAGGACACCGATATAGGTTGCCACGCCCTTGCCGCCGCCGAAGCGCAGCCAGACCGGGTAGCAGTGCCCGACAAAGGCTGCGAGGCCGGCGATAGCCGCACATAGAATGCCGAGCGGCATGAAGACGAGAACGGGCACCGTAGCCTTCAGAACGTCGCCGAGCAGCGTGAGGAAGGCCATGCCCTTGTTGCCGGTCCGCAACGCGTTGGTGGCGCCGATATTACCCGAGCCGATCTTGCGGATGTCACCGAGGCCGAAGAGCTTCGCGAAGATGAGGCCATAGGGCACTGAGCCCGACAGATAGCCGAGGATCGCGGCGATCGCCCATTGAAGCGGTTCGGCAAGGTTTTCCATCGCGCGCCCCTAGGCCTTCGCTCCGACAGTCGCGGCAGCGTCGTAGACGCGTTGCCCCGCGACGAAGGTTTGCATGACACGGCCCTGAAAGCGAGCATTCTCAAAGACCGTGTTCTTCGATTTCGACCGGATCATCGTCTCGTCGAAGAGGAAGGGCTCATCGAGATCGATCAGCGTAAAGTCTGCCGGGCGGCCGGCAATCAGCGTGCCTCGATCGAGGCCGAGAAGCCGTGCCGGTGCGGAGGTCATGGTCTCGATCAGCCGCATGAGCGGGACGTCGTTCGAGAAGTGCAGGCGAAGCGCCGCTGCGAGCAGGGTTTCGAGGCCGATCGCGCCGCTTTCGGCTTCGGCGAAGGGGCGTCGTTTGCCGTCCGCATCCTGCGGATCGTGCGCGGAATGGATAATATCGATCGTTCCGTCCTTCAGGGCCTCGACGATCGCCATCCGGTCGTCCTCGTGCCTGAGGGGCGGAGAGAGCCGGAAATAGGTGCGATATTCCCCGATATCGTTCTCGTTGAGCGAGAGATGGTTGATCGAGACCCCTGCACTCGCCCTGACGCCGCGCTTTTTCGCGGCGCGGATGACCTCGGCCGATTCGGCAAGCGAAACCTCCGCGGCGTGGTAGCGGCAGGCGGTAAGGCTGGCGAGGCGCAGGTCGCGTTCGAGTGGGATGATCTCAGCTTCCGCCGGCGCGCCGGGGAGGCCCAGCCAGGAAGCGAGCAGCCCCTCGTTCATCACGCCGCGCCCGGTGAGGCGCCCGTCCTGCGTCGAATGCATCACCAGCGCGTCGCGGTCGCGGGCATAGGTCATGATCCGGCGGAGGAGTGCAGGATCTGAGATCGTGTGGTGGCCATCGGTGAAGGCCGCGACGCCGGCGTCCTTCAGGAGGCCGATCTCGGTCATCTCCTTGCCTTCGAGGCCCCGCGTCATCGCAGCTGCCGGGAAGACGTTGACCAGCGCGGTCTCGCGCGCCGTGCGCATGACGAATTCGGCGATCGCTACATCGTCGATCACCGGATGGGTGTCCGGCATGGTGACGATGGATGTTACGCCTCCGGCCGCTGCTGCGAGAGAGGCGGTGCGGATCGTCTCAAGATGTTCACCGCCCGGTTCGCCGATGAAGACGCGAGCGTCGACGAGGCCGGGAATGAGGGCAATGCCTTTGCCGTCGATCCGCTCGCTTCCCTCGGGCGCCCCCTGGTTGATGGCTTCGGGTCCGGCCGCGAGGATTTTGCCATTCTCGACGAGGACTGCGCCCTTCGAATCGAGATCGCGCGCGGGATCGACGACGCGGACATTCTCGATCAGCAGCGGCCGGCCGTTTTCGTGGGGCGCATTCTGGTTCGCGAAAGCGATCATCGCGGACCTCCGTTATGGCCGATCAATGTCTCGATGACCGCCATGCGTACGGCGACGCCCATCTCGACCTGCTCCTCAATGACGCTTTGCGGTCCGTCGGCGATATCGGAGGCGATTTCGACGCCGCGATTCATCGGGCCGGGATGCATGACGAGCGCATCCGGCTTTGCATGGGCGAGCTTCTCGGCATCGAGACCGAAATAGCGAAAATATTCGCGGACCGAGGGCACGAATGCGCCCTCCATGCGCTCGCGCTGGAGCCGCAGCATCATGACGACGTCGGCGTCCTTCAGGCCCTCGCGCATGTCGTGGACGATCTCGACACCCATCTGCTCGATGCCACGCGGCAAAAGCGTCGAGGGGGCGACCACCCGGACGCGCGCGCCAAGCGCGTTTAGAAGGAGAATGTTCGAGCGCGCGACGCGGCTATGCAGGACGTCGCCGCAGATGACCACCGTCAGATGCTGGAATTCGGAGCCCTTGTGACGGCGGATCGTCAGTGCGTCGAGCAGAGCCTGCGTCGGATGTTCGTGCTGGCCGTCGCCGGCGTTCACGACGGAGCAGGCGACCTTTTGAGAAAGAAGCGCGACAGCGCCAGCCGAATGGTGCCTGACGATGAGAATGTCCGGCTGCATGGCATTCAGCGTCATCGCCGTGTCGATGAGCGTCTCACCCTTCTTCACCGAGGAATTGGCGACCGACATGTTCATGACGTCGGCGCCGAGGCGTTTGCCGGCTATCTCAAAGGAGGCCTGGGTTCGCGTCGAAGCTTCGAAGAAGAGGTTGATCTGCGTGCGGCCCTTCAGGACCGAGTTCTTCTTGTCCGGCCGCCGGCTGATGGCCACAGCCTCTTCAGCCCGATCGAGGAGATGAACGATCTCCGACGGCTGGAGACCGTTGATGCCGAGCAGGTGACGGCGGTCGAAAAGGCTTGCGGAACTCATCATCGAGAGCGGTGAATAGGCGAGGGGCGTTCGCGAGGCAAGCCGTCGCCGTTAGGGTTAACAGAAGCTTGCGCTTGCGCTGGACGGACCCGAAGCGCGACAACTCCGTTAACACTTCGGTAACGAATTCGAACGGGGAGGCATCTCATGCTGCGAACGGCCTCGACAGTCTGTCTATCGGCCTGGACGGCCTTTTTAGCCCTCGGCACGACAAGGCTTTTGATCGAAGCCCAGGTCTTTCCCGCCGGCGTGCAGCCGGCCCTCGAAGAACTGCTCGGCATGATCCGTCAGGGCGAAGCGCTCGGTGTGGGCGTTTCGGGAGCCGAGCCTTTCGCGGCTCTGCTCGTTGCGATCGGAGTTGTCTTTGGCATCTCGATCCTGCGGCTCAATTCGTGCGATCGACATCTCGCAGCAAGCGGCGAACAGGTAGCTGTCGCGGGTCTCGTCGCGATCTTCGCCTTCTGGCTATCGGCGACCCTTGCCGGCTCGCCCGTCGCGGAGCTCTTCGGCAGCGGTACCGGTGTCTGCCTGGCGCTCGCTTTCACGCTCGGAGCGCTGCTCTTCGATCATATGATGCAGGCGGATGAAAGCGAGAGCGACGAAGCGTTCGAGGCTATCTTGCGCCAGATTGAAAACCAGACCGGTTCTGACCGCAACGATCGTAGCGAGTAGACCCGATGCGCGCCTTTTTCCTCTTCTGGCTTCTCCCGCTTTCGGCCTTCTGGGGCTGGTTCTTTTCCGCCCGCGCCGATGTCGGTTACGTCGTGTTTTCCCGTGAGGTCTTCGACAAGACCTTCGCCGTCTACGAGGCGCTTCTCGGGCTCGATGCCGACGCCATCGCGTGGTTGATCGCCGACGCGATCCTGCTCGATACGTTCATCATTCTCGCGATCCTCGCTTTCCGTCGTCGCAAGAAGATTGTCGCCTTCATACGAGGATGGCGCAATCCGGCCGCCGCTCCCTCGGATCGCTTCCAGGAGCGCTACGAATCAATCGCCCATGGATCGCGTGAGGTTCGCGAGGCGGTCTAACGCACCTTGAAGAATGATCGCGGCGGCGGCGGAATCGATCCGTTCGCCCCGCTTTTTTCGTGACATGTCGACATCGAGCAGATTGCGTTCCGCTGCGACGGTCGAGAGTCGCTCGTCCCAAAAGAGGATCGGCCGGTCGTCGATCGCGGCATAGTTGCGCGCAAAAGCTCGTGTTGCCTGCGCCCGGGGGCCGGAGGACCCGTCCATGTTGAGCGGTAGGCCGAGCACCACGGCCGCGACCTCGTCGGCATCGAGCACCCTCTTCAGCGCTTCGGCGTCCAGCGTGAACTTCTTGCGCTTCAGAACAGGGCGCGGATTGGCGAAGCGGAAGGAGCGGTCCGAAACTGCGACGCCGATCGTCTTGGTGCCGAGATCAAGCCCGGCCAGCGGTCTGCCAAGCGCCAGCGTTTCGGCAAATTCCTCGATCTCGACGATCGCCATATCTCAACCTGCTTCAGTGCTTGCTCATTTGTCGCCGGGCCTGCCGCTATTCACACATGCCAGCGCCTTGACGCTTCGCTAGCGGTCCGCACTTAGCCCGGCAAGGCCCGGCTGTCCTGCATACCGCAAAGACGCCGGGTGTGTTCTCTTATCGATCCATGAAAGGGCGATCCTCATGAAGATCACGTATTTCGGCCATTCGGCCTTCAAGATCGAGACCGGCAAGTCCGTCATCCTGCTCGACCCGTTCATCAGCGATAATCCGCATTTCGAGGGTGATGCGAAGACGGCCACGGAAGGTACGACTCACATTGTCCTCACCCATGGCCACTTCGACCATGTGGGCGATACGGTCGAGATCGCGAAACGGACCGGCGCTCAGGTTCTGGCGACCTTCGAGCTCTCCCAGTGGCTCGGCAAGAAGGGCGTCGAAAATGCCCAGCCGGCGAATACCGGTGGCACAGCGACCTTTGACGATTTCTCGGTCACTTTCGTGCAGGCCTTCCATTCCTCAGGCCATGTCGAAGAGAACGGCACGATCACCTATCTCGGCCAGCCGAACGGCATCGTCCTTCACTTCGACAATGGTCCGACGCTCTATCACATGGGCGACACGGATATCTTTGGCGATATGGCGCTGATCGAGGAGCTCCATCAGCCGAAAATCGGTATCGTTCCGGTCGGCGATCGGTTGACGATGGGCGGCGCCGTCGCGGCGATCGCGTGCCGTCGCTACTTCAACTTCGACACCATCATCCCCGTCCATTATGGCACGCTGCCCATCATCGACGAAAATCCGAGCAAGTTCGTCGAAGCCATGGAAGGCGAGGGCGAGAAGGTGAAGACACCGCCGATCGGCGAAGCCTTCGAGGTCTGAGGTCGGTAGGTCCGACTATATTCGACGGCGGTCAACGTGATGTTGCGCCGCCGTTGCGCGTTTCGGCGGCCATGGTTATAGCTCGCCGAAATCATTGAAACTGCCATGAGACAAAAAGGTCAGGCATGTCCGTCGATGCCGATACCGTTCGCCGCGTAGCCAAGCTGTCCCGCATCGCCCTGTCCGATGACGACGTTCCTGCGATGCAGGATGAGCTGAATGCCATCCTCGGCTTCGTCGAGCAGCTGTCCGAGGTCGACGTCTCCGGCGTCGAGCCGATGACTTCCGTGACGCCGATGGAGATGAAAAAGCGCAAGGACGGCGTGACCGACGGCGACAAGGCTGATGATATCGTCGCCAACGCGCCAGTCTCCGAAGACAATTTCTTCATGGTTCCGAAAGTGGTGGAGTAGGCCGCGTGACCTATGCAGTCCGGGCCGAACGCTTTCTTGGGGATGATGTGCGGAGCCTCGTCATGAAGCTCGACGAGGCATTGCTCCCGCTTGCGCCCGCCGAATACCATTTCGGTCTGGACTTCGACGAGATGACGCGCGCGGACGCGACCGTCTTCGTCTGCCGCAATAAGGCCGGCGAGGCCGTCGCGATGGGGACTTTGAAGTCCCATGAGGATGGCGTCGGCGAGGTCAAGCGCATGTACACCGATCCCGATCTGCGGGGTAAGGGCCTTGGACACGCGATCTTGTCCGCCATCATCGAGCGGGCCCGGACGAAGAATATGAAGCGCGTCGTCCTCGAGACCGGCGCACAACACGAATACCGGCCCGCCTGGGCACTTTATGAGAGCCTGGGCTTTTCAGAATGCGACGCGGTGCTCGATTATCCTGCGTCCGAATACAGCCGTTTCTACGAGAAGACACTGAGCGAATGACCGATCTTACCGGCCTCACCATCGCCGAAGCGCGTGACAAGCTGACCAAGAAGGAGATCAGCTCTATCGAGCTGACCGACGCCTATCTCGGCGCGATCGATCAGGCCAACGGCATGCTCAACGCCTATATCACCGTGACGCCGGACAAGGCCCGCTCCATGGCGAAGGCGTCCGACGAGAAGATCGGAAAAGGCGAGGCTGGGGCGCTGGAGGGCATTCCCCTCGGCATCAAGGACCTGTTTTCCACCGAAGGCGTCCACACCCAAGCCTGCTCCCACATCCTCGACGGTTTCGAGCCGCGCTACGAATCGACCGTCACGGCCAATCTCTGGGCCGATGGTGCCGTGATGCTCGGCAAGCTCAACATGGACGAATTCGCCATGGGCTCATCGAACGAGACCTCCTATTATGGTCCGGTGAAAAACCCTTGGCGCAAGGCCGGTACGAATGCCGATATGGTGCCGGGCGGCTCCTCGGGTGGTTCCGCCGCAGCCGTTGCGGCGCATCTCTGCGCTGGCGCGACCGCGACCGATACGGGCGGTTCGATCCGTCAGCCGGCGGCGCTCACGGGTACGGTCGGCATCAAGCCGACCTACGGCCGCTGCTCGCGCTGGGGCATCGTAGCCTTCGCCTCCTCGCTGGATCAGGCCGGGCCCATCGCGCGGGACGTCCGCGACTCGGCGATCCTCCTCAAATCCATGGCGTCGAGCGATGCCAAGGACACGACCTCCGTCGACCGTGAGGTTCCCGACTTCGAGGCTGCGGTCGGCCGTTCAGTAAAGGGCCTGAAGATCGGTATTCCGAAAGAGTACCGCATGGACGGCATGCCGGAGGAGATCGAGGCACTCTGGCAGCAGGGCATTGCCTGGCTGAAGGATGCCGGCGCCGAGATCGTCGATGTCTCGCTGCCGCATACGAAATATGCCCTTCCGGCCTATTACATCGTCGCTCCGGCCGAGGCTTCGTCCAACCTCGCTCGCTATGACGGCGTGCGCTACGGTTTGCGCGTTCCAGGCAGCAACATCGCCGAGATGTACGAGAACACTCGTGCCGAGGGCTTCGGCCGCGAAGTGAAGCGCCGCATCATGATCGGCACCTATGTGCTGTCGGCCGGCTATTATGACGCCTATTACCTGCAGGCCCAGAAGGTGCGCACGCTGATCAAGCGCGACTTCGAGACGGTCTATGCCGACGGCGTGGACGCATTGCTTACACCGGCGACACCGTCCGCCGCCTTCGGCATCGGCGATCAGGACATGGCTGCCGACCCAGTGAAGATGTATCTCAACGACATTTTCACGGTGACGGTGAACATGGCGGGCCTGCCAGGCATCGCCGTTCCCGCCGGCCTTTCCGCGGAAGGGCTGCCGCTTGGCCTGCAGCTGATCGGCCGTCCTTTCGACGAAGAGACGCTTTTCGCCGCGGGCACGGTTATCGAGCAGGCTGCGGGGCGTTTCACGCCCGACAAATGGTGGTGAGGTCAGGCTTCTGATGGCATCGGAGCCGCGAGCACCACAGGACTGCGAGACCATGGACGAACTCCGGAAGGAGATCGACCGGGTGGATTCCGCTCTGTTCGACCTCTTCGCCGAGCGGATGGGCTATATTCGTCGCGCGCCGGCGATCAAGGCGCCGAGCGGCATTCCCGCCGACGTTCCGGAGCGCGTGCGTGCCGTGGTCGACAACGCACGACGGCATGCGGAGGCGAGGGGCCTCGATCCCGATCTCTACGGTGCGTTCTGGGAACGGATGGTCGCCCAGGCGATCGCGACCGAAGAAGACATGCTCAACCCTCGCCGCCGAGACTGATTTGTCGGGTCAGGAACCGGTTTGAGACGCTCGGCGGTTCGATTGTCGTCGGCCGAAGGCATCGACCAGCAGCGATCCGTAGCTCACGAAATTGTTCGCATAAGTCGTCGAGCTTTACCTGTTTCACCTTGAAACCGCGGGCCGGCCATCGACATTCTATCGAGGGGCGCTTGCTCGGCCGGACCGGCTGGCACGCGGCGGCGGGCGGGGAAGTTCGTCACCCGGCAGGTCAGGAAACGAGGACGTGAGCGCTCCCGAACAATCTCGGGAGGAAAAGAGATGGCAAACGACCTGAAGACCGCAATCGAGGCGCTTGAAGCCGGCGAATGGGACCGGGCTCACAGCATCGTCCAGAACGATGCCTCGCGCGAAGCGGCCTGGATTCATGCGCATCTTCACCGAATCGAAGGTGACAGAGGCAACGCCGACTACTGGTATAACCGTGCAAACCGACCGAAGAATTTCGGGACGCTCGAAGAGGAGCGCGCCGAAATCAAGCGGGAATTGTCGCATTAGGCCCAGCGCGACATTATCCGCTGCAAGCGCCGGACAACCAACGACCAGTCCTCGCTACAAGTCCTCGAAGCGCTAGGTGAAGCTTGAGAACCGGGACGGCGGCACGATGGCCGTCGTTCGGAGCCGTCTTGAAGCGTAACCAGAAGCGCGAGCCTATGAAAGCCAAGCCGTCGTCATCGGCCAGCGACACCGCCTCGCAAGGCAAGGATGCGGGCGACGATCCAAGTCACCCAAAACTCTTCTTCTGGTGCGGGGTCGTTGGTATTTTCGGCTGCATCGCCGTGGTCGTCGCAAATTTTGCCGCACTTGCCGCTTTGCCGAATGTCGGGCTTTTCGAGGGAACCATCAGCGATACGGCCGCCGGCCGGATGGCCTGGATCATGGACTATGGGCTCTACGCGTTCGCTGTCGGCATGATAGCGGGATCGATCGGCCTTCGAAGGCTGCATTTTGGACATATTGGCTGGAGCATCGGCTCATGGCTGCTGACGCTGGTCGCGATCATGATCGTCGTGATTGGAGCCTACGGCGAATACGGCGACAACGATGTCGGTGGCTTGGTGATCCACCTGCCGCTGGTTCTAGCGATGGCGCTGACGTTCACCGCGACGGCACTTCTCACAGCCTACGGTTTCTATCACTACGAACGTCGCTGGTTCTGGTTCAACGTCGCCTGCGCCGTGCTCTGGGTTGGCGGTGCCGCGATCTTCTGGTTCTCTCCGACTTCGATCGACGGCTTCATCGAACGCGGCGTCGGTCTCGTCTGCGTCGTCTGGCTGTTTGCCCTGTCGAAGCTCTTGATCGACCGATCGCGAGGTGTGAAGCGGACGCTGCCGTTCTGAGCGCACCGTCCTATCAGATCCCGGCAAACCACTCGTAGCCGCGATCTTCCCAATAGCCGCCTTTGCCCTGACCGAAGCGCGACAGGTCGCTGGTCAGCGTGATCGCGCGGATATACTTGGCCATCTTGTAGCCGAGTTGCCGCTCGACCCGGACACGCAGCGGCGCCCCGTTCGAGACGGGAAGCGTTTCGTCGTTGAGGCCATAGGCGAGGATCGTCTGCGGGTGGCGTGCGTCAAGCAGGTCGATCGACTCGTAGTACCGCGCGGCTCTCGCGCCTCGGCCAAGACGGTCGAAGCACTCGAAGACGACAAATCGAGCTTCTTCCTTCACACCAGCCGCGCCGAGGATATGGGCGAGTGGCGTGCCCGTCCACTTTGCGATACAGCTCCAGCCCTCGACGCAATCGTGCCGCGTGATCTGGGTGCGCGCGGGCATGTTGCGGATTTCATCGAGTGACAGAACGAGTGGCTTGTCGACGAGACCGCTGACGACCAGCCGGTAATCCGCGAAGCGGCCATCGGCGAGCCTGATATAATCTTCGCCGCCGGGACTGGTCGAGCCGTTGGGCCGCATCGGTTGGCGGATTTCACTCTCGGAGTATTCCCGCGCCAGTGAATCGCTGCCCAAGATCAGACGCTGCGCCCGATAGGTGAGACCATTGGCCGCCTCCATCCAGCCACGCGCCCAGTTGTCGCGATTACCGAGTTCGTCAAAGCATCCTGACAACGGCGCTGTCGCGGCCGTGACCACCGAGGCCGTCAGGATACGCCGGCGCGTGAGGTTTGTTGATGGGGCTCTGCTGGGAGTATTCGACCGATTGATTGGCATCAGTTGCCCTCCTCAAAGGGGGTGTCGAGATCGGCTTTGTTCTTGGGGCCAGACAATCGGTACCAGCCGGTTGTCATCGATCTGAGTTCATTAAGCGGCCCGGCGAGCAGCACCATCAGGATGTGGATCGCGAAGAACAGAATCAGCGCCAGCATCACGCCGAAATGGATCGTCCGCGCTGTCTGACGGCCGCCGAAGATGTCGAGCAGGATCGGTGCGAAGGCATCCATGCCGGGCGACATGGTGAGGCCAGTCAGGATCATCACCGGCAGCGCCACGAACAGGACCCCAGCATAGCTGAGCTTTTGCAGCGTGTTGTAGTTTTCGCTCTTGTGGAAGCGGAAGCGCAGATGGTTGAGAATATCGCGGGGCAGGCCCTTGAGATCGCCGATCTTCGGCAGAAGATTTCTGACATGGCCGCTGAAGAGGCCGCCGATGAACCAAAGGGTCAGCGTGAAGACGAGCGTCCAGGCGAAAAAGAAATGGACGACGCGGCCGGTCGCGAGATCGCGATAACTCGGGATCGTCAGCCAACCGGGAAAGCTCTGGGCTGTCAGTCCCGAGCCGCCCGGGACGGCGCCAAGCCAGCCCGTCGTATCGTAGGCCTCGCCGAAGAGCAGGGTGCGACCCTTCATCGCGCCTTCATCCATATAGGCGCCGATCGACAAGATCGTGTTGTCGAAGTCGAAGCCCGACTGCTTGCCGATATAGAGATCCGGCCGGGCCTGGAAGATCTGCAAGCCCGAGAGAAGCAGGAAGAACAGGCAGATGACCCAGACCCAGTGGGTCAGCCGGGTCACCAGCGTCTGACGATAGATCAGCGCGCCTTTGCGTTTCCGCGAACCAATCATGGTCTGCCAATTCCTTTGAGTGAAACAGAGCCGTGGGCGGTTCTTGCGGACGCACCCACGGGCGAATTCCCGCTTTCAGATTGCCGCAGCTGATTGTCGAGTGTCAGGTTTTTCATGATCGGCCTTTCGATGCGCTAAATCGAATTGTTTCACGCAAACGAATTCGGCGAGTGGTCGGCCTCGCCTATTACGAGGATCAAGGCGCCCGAGAGCCGCTTGGAGAATCGGACCATGCGGCTCCGAAAGGGACCGGGTGATATGCCTTCCCTGAGTATCCGCTATCGTAGCGATACTCTCATGGCGAAGATTCTCACCGTGGGTATGAAGCAAGACCGGCAACCAGACCAATTCCTGGACCGGGCTTGCCGGGACGCCTGTGCTCGCATACGCTCAGGAACGATGACGAATTGGGAGGCTCGTCGTTGATCGCATTGGCATTCATCTCCCCGAACCGTCCGTAGTCGCCGCAAGAATGTACCTTGCCACGATTGCGAACGCTTGGGATTTTGGAAGCGGATGCGGCCACTTGCCTAAAAGATCTGGTTCGTTCGTTCTTGAACCCAAGGGAGGATCCAAGTTCATGACAGAGACCAAGACGAAATCCGTCGATCGGCGTTCGTTCCTCAAGAAAGGTGTGATCGGCGGCTCGGCTGTCGCTGCATCGTCGCTTGCGGCTCCGGCCGTGCTCGCGCAGGCTCCGCTGACCATCAGAATGCAGACGTCCTGGCCGGCTTCCGACATCTGGCAGACCATGGCCCAGCAATATGCCGATCGCGTCGAAGCGATGTCGGGCGGACGCCTTGCGGTGGACGTGCTGCCGGCTGGTGCCGTCGTGGCGGCCTTTCAGGTCATCGACGCCGTCTCGGATGGCGTTCTCGACGCCGCTCACTCGGTTTCGGCTTATTGGTACGGCAAGAACAAAGCCGCCTCGCTGTTCGGCACGGGACCGGTCTTCGGCGGCAATCCCACGACCATGCTCGCCTGGTTCTACGAAGGGGGCGGCCGCGAATTCTACCGCGAGCTCACTCAGGACAATATGGGCCTCAACGTCATCGGTATGCTCGGCATGCCCATGCCGCCACAGCCCTTCGGCTGGTTCACCGAGCCGGTGAGCAGTGTCGAGGATGTCAACGGTCTGAAGTACCGGACGGTCGGCCTCGCTGCCGATCTGATGCAGTCCATGGGCATGAGCGTCACCCAGCTTCCGGGCGGTGAAATCGTTCCGGCCATGGAGCGCGGCGTCATCGACGCATTCGAGTTCAACAACCCGTCGTCTGACCGTCGCTTCGGCGCCCAGGACGTCGCCAAGAACTACTATCTCGGCTCCTACCACCAGGCGTCGGAAGCGTTCGAGTTCCTCTTCAACCGCGACTTCATGGACGATCTCGACGACGACCTCCGGGCGATCGTCGAATACGCGGTCGAGGCTTCGGCGACGAAGAACACGACCTTCGCGCTGGACAACTATTCGGCCGACCTCGTGAAGCTTCGCGACGAAGATGGCGTGAACATTCAGGAGACCCCGCCGGAAATTCTCGAGCAGCAGCTCGAGGCGTGGTCGACGATGATCACCGAGCTCGAAAAAGATCCGTTCATGAAGAAGGTGCTGGACAGCCAACGCTCCTTCGTCGAGCGCGTCAGCTATTACGAGCTGGTGAACACGCCAAGCTACCGGGCGGCCTACGAGCACTTCTTCCCGGGCAAGCTTCCTGAGAAGGCCTGATAGCCTCGCATAAACTTTACACCCGGCGGGATTTAGCTCGCCGGGTGTATACCGACGGGGGACCGGACGACTTTCATGACAGCATTCATTCGTTTCGCGGACGCGCTCTCGGCAGCGTTCGGCAAGGCCTTCGCTTGGCTCATCATCCTCATGACGTTCGGCACGAGCTACGAAGTTTTCGTCCGCTACGCTCTGAACGCTCCGACGCCCTGGGCCTACGACCTCTCCTACATCATGTACGGAACGCTGTTCATGATGGGCGGTGCCTACACGCTTTCACGCGGCGGCCATGTGAGAGGCGACTTCCTCTACCGGCTCTGGAGCCCACGAGGCCAAGCCTCCATCGATTTGGTTCTTTACTTCATCTTCTTCTTTCCCGGCGTGATCGCGCTGATCATCGCGGGCTGGAAGTATGCCGAACGGGCATGGCGCTACGGCGAAGTCAGCGTGTTCAGCCCGGCGGGCATCCCAGTCTATCAGTTCAAGGCAGTGATCGTCGCCGCGGGAGTTCTGCTCTTGATTCAGGGCATCGCGGAAGTTTGCCGCGCGATCAAATGCATTCGTGATGGATACTGGACTACGGCCGAAGAAGACGTCCAGGAAACCGAAGACAGCCTCATGAACGAGGCGACGAAGGCCGAGAAAGACCCGCATCCATGACTGAACCGCAAATCGCACTGATGATGTTGGGCCTCTTCATCATCCTGGTGTTTCTTGGCTTTCCGATCGCCTTTACGCTGATGGCGATGGGCATCGGGTTCGGTTACTACGCCTATTTCGAAGGCCCGCGCATGTGGCGCAGCTTCAACCGCCTCGATGAGACTGCGACTACCTGGGACAGTTGGTCGACCTGGATAGAGGGGTTCTTGAATAACCGCGTCTTCGACCTCTTCGTGAACCAGACATACACAGTGATGGCGAACGAGGTTTTGACCGCCGTGCCGCTGTTCCTGTTCATGGGCTACATCGTCGAGCGTGCTAATATCGTCGACCGGCTGTTCAACACGCTCAACATCGCTTCAAAGAACGTGCCCGGCTCGATGGGCGTCGCAGCTCTCATCACCTGCGCGCTCTTCGCGACGGCGACCGGCATCGTCGGCGCGGTCGTGACGCTCATGGGCCTTCTTGCGCTGCCTGCGATGCTGAACGCCCGTTACGACTCGTCATTCGCGTCGGGCATTATTTGCGCAGGTGGCACCCTGGGCATTCTCATTCCTCCGTCGATCATGCTGATCGTCTATGCTGCGGCTTCCGGCGTCTCGATCGTCCAGCTCTATGCCGGCGCCATGATCCCCGGTCTCATACTCGTTGCACTCTACATCACATACGTGATTGGGCGGTCCATTCTGCAGCCATCGGTCGCTCCGCGACCGACCAAAGAGGAGGTGCCGGACGTGCCGATGGGCAAGCTCATCGTCATGATCCTGACTTCGTTCCTGCCGCTGGCCTTCCTGATCCTAGCCGTCCTCGGCTCGATCCTGGGAGGCTACGCGACGCCGACCGAAGCGGCTGCGATCGGCGCTCTCGGCGGACTTATCCTCGCCATCGGCTACCGGGCGCTGACGTTCCAGCGTCTGCGGGAATCGGTCTACCTGACCGTCCGCACGACGGCGATGGTCTGCTGGCTGTTCGTTGGCTCCTATGTGTTTTCAGCCGTCTTCTCTTATCTCGGAGGCGAGCAGCTGATCTCGAACTTCGTCGAGAGCCTCGACATCACGCCGCTGCAGTTCCTGATCCTCGCTCAGCTGATCATTTTCTTCCTAGGCTGGCCGCTGGAATGGTCTGAGATCATCATCATTTTCGTGCCGATCTTCCTGCCGCTTCTGGCGATCTTCGACATCGACCCGCTGTTCTTCGGTGTCCTCGTTGCTTTGAACCTCCAGACTTCGTTCCTGACGCCGCCCATGGCGATGTCGGCCTACTACCTGAAAGGCATTGCGCCGCCGCAGGTGAAGCTTACGCACATCTTCGCCGGCATCCTGCCCTTCCTGGCGATGGTGTTTATCGCGATGGCGGTCGTCTACATCGTTCCGCAGTCGGTCTTCTATCTGCCGGAGTATTTCTATGGCCGATAGGAGAAGCGGCGTCGGGGGCGCTTCATGAGCCGCATGCCTGAGCCACTTGATCTGCCCGTCGGCGTTCTACGCGAGCGGCTCGTCACGGGCGCGGCACGGTGCCATCAGGTCTGTGAGAATGTCCTGAAGCGCATCGAGCGGGCCGAAGGCGCCCGCGATGCTCTTGCCTGGATCGACGACGCCCATGCGAGGCGTATCGCCGAGAGCCGTGATGCATTTCGTGGACGTGGCAAACCGCTCGGCGCGCTGCACGGACTGCCGGTTCTCCTCGACGACGCGTGCGATATGGAGCGCGTTCCATCGAAGCGCGGGTTTGAAGCGCTCGACGCCGCGCTCGGCGAACGGGACTCAGCGATTGCGGCGCTGCTGCGTTCGGCGGGTTCACTCCTTTTCGCAAAATCCGCTATTCCAGCGCTTCGCGTCGGTGAGCCTGTTTCCGGGGCTGCAACCCTACTCGCCAAGAGATGTTTTCCGCTTGCCGCCACGGTCGAGGCCCGTGGCGAATCCTTGCGGGCCGCCGCACTCTCCAGCCTCTTCGCCTACCGTCCGAGTGCCGGCTTGATCCCGCAATCCGGCCTGTTCAGGCTCGCGCCGAGCCTCGATGGCGTCACGATGATGGCGTCAGACCTGGAAGGGCTCTTGCTCCTTGCTGACGCGCTGGCCGGGCACGATACATCCGATCCGGCGAGCGAGCCGAAGCCGCATCCACAGCTGGCGTCGTCGCTGAAGTCGTCTCCGCCCGTTGCGCCGACCATCGGTTTCATTTCAGATGACCGCGAGACCGCCAGAGCGCCACTCGACGAGTTGATCGACGTGTTGGGTCGCGAAGCGTTTCAGACGCCTTTGCCCAATCTCTTTGCCGAGGCGGCACCTCAGTCGGAGCGGATATTTGCGGTGGAGGCTGCCAAGTCGCTGGCGGTCTATCGCCGGCGTTATCCCGACGCCGCGCCCGAGACGCTGAAAAAGGTCGTCGAAGACGGCCAGGCAATTTCAGCGGTCGATTACCTTCGCGCGCTCGATTGGCGTCCTGTCCTGAAATCCGGTCTCAACGAGATCCTCTCCCGATGCGATGTTGTCGCCGCGATCGGACCGATCGAGACTGAAACAACCGCTTCTCTGAACGAAACGCTTTTGGCTTTCCTCGGCCTTCCTGTCCTGACGCTTCCGTTGCTGGAAACGCCGGATGGAGCGCCGCTTGGATTGACGCTGGCTGCAAGGCAAGGCGAGGATGCACGACTGATGCGAACGGCCGGCTGGATTGTGAAACGACTCGAAGGGCAAGACGTCTGATGCTCGAGAAACTGCTGTCCCTTATCGCCTTCGTCATTCTCTGCGTGTTCCTCGGCATCCTTATCTGGAATGTGCCCCGGATCGATCTGGCCGTCGTGCTCGGCTTTACGATTGTGCTGACAGCCTACGACCTCTTCGTCCACAAGCCGCACTGACGCAGGGGCAGGCTACGCCCGTGTCAAGATCGTGCTATGATCTGCTCTCGCAACAGAGGGCATAGCAAATGCTTGCGCCGAAAGACGATCGGATGAGCGCCGAGGACTTCGTCGAATGGGCGACGCATCAGAAGTCTCGGTATGAGCTTCTTGATGGCGTGCCGATCGAGATGATGACCGGCGCGAAAATGGCGCACAATATCGTCGTCGGTAATCTGAGCGATGCTCTTCGAGCTGCATCGAAAGGGCATGGCTGCAGCACGATGACGAGTGACATGGGCGTCATTTGCCGCGAGTATCAGGTTCGCTACCCTGATGTGGTCGTTGATTGTTCTCCTGTCGACCCAGATACGTTGGCAGCTAGGAACCCAGTGATTCTCGTTGAGGTTCTTTCCAAGAGCACGTCGCAGATCGACCTCACCAACAAGCTGGACGAATATAGATCTATTCCTTCAGTGGAGATGATCGTGTTCGTCGATCCGGACTTCGTCAGTGTGAAAGTCTACCGCCGTGCCAGCCCGGAGAACTGGTTGCCGGAAATGTATGTCGAGCTTTCGCAGAAGATTGCTTTTCCCGTCATCGGTGCAACCGTGGCGCTGAGCGCGATCTACGACACGCTGTCGCCGCGCCCGTTCTCGGAGGCTTCAACGGCTCATCCGAGGGCTTGAGCCAATCGCGGCTGCCTCCCAATCTATCAGCCCTTCACCTCGTCATAGGCCGACAGCGCCCGATCCCGTGCCTCCGAATGGTCGACGAGTGGCTCTGGATAGGTTTCGCCGAGCTTTACCCCCGCCTTTTCCAGAACCTCCTTACCGGCTTTCCATGGCGCATGAATGTGCTTGTCCGGCATATCCTTCAGTTCGGGCACGAACTGACGAATATAGGCGCCTTTCTTGTCGAACCGCTCGCTCTGGGTGATCGGATTGAAGATGCGGAAGAAGGGTTGGGCGTCGGCCCCGGCGCCGCCGATCCACTGCCACTGCGCGGTGTTGGAGGCGATGTCGCCGTCGACCAGCGTATCCCAGAACCAGCGCTCGCCGTCGCGCCAGTCGATGAGGAGATCTTTCGTCAGAAAGGAGCCGACGATCATGCGCACCCGGTTGTGCATCCACCCCGTCTGCCACAGCTGGCGCATGCCGGCATCGACGATCGGATACCCGGTCAGCCCCTTCTGCCAGGCTTTCAGATCCTTCTTCGACGAGCGCCATGGGAATTTGTCGAAGCGGTCATTGAAGTTTTCGGTGGCGAGCGCTCCGAAATGGAAAAGGAGGTGATAGTTGAAATCGCGCCAGATCAGCTCCTGCAGAAAGGTCTTGATTGCCTCTTCCGGCACTGTCTTGCGCCGGCTCGCATAGGCCTGCGCCGTATGCCAGAGGCGGTAGGGCGAGATTTCGCCCCATCTCAGATAGGGCGACATGCGTGAGGTGTCGTCGGCGAAGGGGCGTTCCCGGCCCTGATGATAGTCGGGGAGAAGTTCGTCGCAGAAGGTCTCGAATCGCTCGTTCGCGGCCTTTTCGCCCGGCGTCCAGAAATTGGCGATGTCTCCGGACCAGTCCGGCTTGGTCGGCAGGAGATCCCAGTCCTTCAAGTCGTCCGACTTGGGAAAGGAGTCCGGCTGTTTGAGGCCCTTGGGTGCATCGATCGGATCGCGCGGTCCGCTCTCCGAGACCTTGCGCCAGAATGGCGTATAGACCTTGTAATAGCCGCCGGTGGTCGTCTCGACATTTTCCGGATCGTGCAGAAGGTTGGCCGTGAAGCGCTCGACGGAGACGTCGTCGCCGACCGCCTCTTCAATCGCGTCGTCCACAGCCCGCGAGGCCTTGTCGTAGCGCCGATTGAAGAAGAGGGCGGTCGCGCCGGTTTCTTCGATCACGTCGAGCACGTGATCCTTCGCCTTGCCGCGCCTAAGCGTCAGCTTGGAGCCTTTGCCGCGCAATGAAGTGGCGAAACTCTCCAGCGAATGGTGCAGCCACCATTTGTGCGCACCACCGAGTTCGCGGATAGCGTCCGATTCTTCGTCGAGCACGACAAGAGGAACGATCGGCCGGTCGGTTTCGGCCGCAAGTGCCAATGCCGGATTGTCGTCGAGCCTCAGATCATCCCGCAACCAGACAACGATCGGCCCACTTTCCTGATCGGCTGTTTCACTGTTCGGGGTTCGGGTGCGCGCCATTCCGTTTCCGTCCGTCTCAGGTTCAATATCGCCGCACTATCTGTAACGCTCGGCATGAGTTGGAAGCGGGATGCGGACGGAATGCCGCAAGTTGAACCGACGCGAATCGATACGCTGCTGACATGCAAAAACGGAGATAAAAGCGCGCCGCCCGAGAACTGAACCCGCAATTCGGGTGGCCGACGCAATCTTCGAAGAGAAAACGCTTTCCGGTATTCTGGCGAATTGATTGAAGGGACTGGTGGGCGGTGAGAGACTCGAACTCCCGACATCCTCGGTGTAAACGAGGCGCTCTACCAACTGAGCTAACCGCCCTGATCGTATCAGAGCCGCTTCTCTATTCCCTTCTCACGGTTCGTTCAAGGCCATGATTCAGCTCGGCGTCCCAATTTTGAGGGTATGCTGACGCCTTTGGTTGGGATGGGGGCAATCGACGTGAATTATGCTCCCTAGGGCTAGGTTCGATTCGTTCGCGAAGATGACCCGAGCGCTCTTCGTCGGAGTTGTCAGATGGCCTGGCGAACAACGGATTCAGTGGCCTGTCCGGCATACGATTCAGCTCCGAAGATTGTTTCTCCAAGCCCGCTTGACTTGAATCAGGTGAGCCCGTAAATGACCGCCATCGCTGCTTCGGGCGGCGAGAAAAACGCGGGTGTAGCTCAGTTGGTTAGAGTGCCGGCCTGTCACGCCGGAGGTCGCGGGTTCGAGCCCCGTCACTCGCGCCATTTCCTTTGAGGATCAGTCGATGATCTCTGGAAATGGCGCTTCGGATTAATCTCTTCGAAAATCGTCGTGTTTGGCATCGCACACTGAGGCGGATGCTCCGCTTTTCGCCTGCCAGCGCGTCCTTCTGACAATGCCGCAACTGCTTGCGCCTTTACTGCCAAGGAGCTAGGTGTGGCGAGACTGGCCTGCGTGGCTTCGGTCTGAATTGCCGGCACCTAAATGGGTCGGCAGGTAAAGACACCGAAGTCCGAACGTGGGCAATTTCTCTGGACACCGAAATTCTCTGACGTGTCCAACCGTCGACGAGCGAGGGCCTATCTTTTCGATGGAAGAGCTTCTGACTTCATATCTGCCGATCGTGATCTTCGTCGGCATCTGTCTGGTGATCGGGCTCGCCTTGCTGGCTGCGCCCTTCCTACTCGCCTACAAATCTCCGGACGACGAAAAGCTGTCCGCCTATGAGTGCGGTTTCGACGCATTTGACGATTCGCGCATGAAGTTCGATGTGCGATTCTACCTGGTGTCGATCCTGTTCATTATCTTCGATCTCGAAGTCGCGTTCCTGTTTCCCTGGGCCGCGAGCTTTGGCGAAGTCGGCTGGTTCGGCCTTTGGTCGATGATGTTCTTCCTCGGCGTCCTCACCATCGGCTTCATCTACGAATGGAAGAAGGGAGCACTCGAATGGGAGTGATCCACGGAATGAACGACAAGCCGCTTTTTGCGCCGCAGACGGATGTCGCGAGCGCCGGTGCGCCGGGTTCGGTGACGGCTGCGCCTGACCCGTTCGTCACGGCGATCAATGACGAACTCGCCGATAAAGGCTTTCTCGTCACCTCGACCGACGATCTCATCCAGTGGGCGCGCAATGGCTCGCTGATGTGGATGACCTTCGGCCTCGCCTGCTGCGCGGTCGAAATGATGCAGATGTCGATGCCGCGCTATGACGCCGAGCGCTTCGGCTTTGCCCCGCGTGCTTCGCCGCGCCAGTCGGACGTAATGATCGTCGCGGGCACGCTGACCAACAAGATGGCGCCGGCCCTGCGCAAGGTCTACGA
Source organism: Fulvimarina thalattae (assembly GCF_040239565.1). Lineage (NCBI taxonomy): Bacteria > Pseudomonadati > Pseudomonadota > Alphaproteobacteria > Hyphomicrobiales > Aurantimonadaceae > Fulvimarina > Fulvimarina thalattae. Next base: position 31,287 of record NZ_JBEHWS010000005.1, on the reverse strand, counting down.
CCAGATGCCCGAGCCGCGCTACGTGATCTCCATGGGCTCCTGCGCGAACGGTGGTGGCTATTACCACTATTCCTATTCAGTGGTTCGCGGCTGCGACCGCGTGATCCCCGTCGACATCTACGTACCCGGCTGCCCGCCGAGCGCAGAAGCGCTGCTTTACGGCGTGATGCTTCTTCAAAAGAAGATCCGCCGCACCGGAACGATCGAGCGCTGAGGAGACGCAAATGGCTCACGAGCAGATCAGCTCGGACGTTCGCGATGCGGTTCTCGAATCGCTCGAGGACCGGCTCGAGGATCACTTCTTCCGTTTCGGCGAACTGACCCTCGTCGTGACGCCGGAAAACGTCGTGAAGGTCATGTCGACCCTGCGCGACGATCCGAAGATGCAGTTCATCAATTTCGTCGATCTTTGCGGCGTCGACTTCCCCCAGCGGGAAAAGCGCTTCGAGGTCGTCTATCATCTCCTCTCGCCGCGTCAGAATTGCCGCATCCGCGTCAAGACGATGACGACCGAAGACGATCCGGTACCTTCGATCTCAGACGTTTTCCCTGCGGCCGACTGGTTCGAGCGCGAGGCGTACGACCTTTACGGTATCCTGTTCACCGGCCATCCGGACCTTCGGCGCATCCTCACCGATTACGGCTTCGAGGGCTATCCGCTGCGCAAGGATTTCCCGCTGACCGGTTTCGTCGAGGTTCGCTACGACGAAGAGCGCAAGCAGGTGATCTACGAGCCGGTCGATCTTCGCCAGGAGTTCCGCAACTTCGACTTTCTCTCGCCCTGGGAAGGCACTGAATACGTGCTGCCGGGAGACGAGAAGGCGCCGAACTGAGCGAGACGGCGATCATGGCCAAGAGACGACTCGATGCCCATTGTGTCTGCGGCGGTGTGAAGATTTCCGCCGAAGTCGATGCGCTCCATGTGGGAGTTTGCCACTGCGATATTTGCCGCCGTTGGTCTGCCGGACCTTACATGGCGATCGAGGGCGCAAGCGAGGTGACGATCGCCGGAACGGATCAACTCGGGATCTACGAATCTTCCGGATGGGGTGAGCGCGGTTTCTGCAAGAAATGCGGAACGGCCCTGTTCTTCCGCACGAAGGACGCCTCGATGTATGCTCTTTCGGCGATGGCCTGCACGGATATCGACGATGCCACGCTCACCGAAGAAATCTTCGTCGATTCCAAGCCCGGCTGGTACGATCTCGCAAACGATACGAAGAAGCTGACCGGCGTGGAATTCCTCGCGCAGTTCGCTTCCGACGAAGGATAAGCCCGATGGCTGAAATCGACGTCCGTAATTTCAATATCAATTTCGGACCGCAGCATCCTGCCGCGCACGGCGTGCTGCGACTCGTTCTGGAACTCGACGGCGAGATCGTCGAACGCGTCGACCCACATATCGGCCTGCTCCATCGCGGCACCGAGAAGCTGATCGAGCACAAGACCTATCTTCAGGCGATCCCCTATTTCGACCGGCTCGATTATGTTTCGCCGATGAACCAGGAGCACGCGTTCTGCCTTGCGATCGAGCGTCTGGCTGATGTCGATGTGCCCATACGCGGACAGCTGATTCGCGTGCTCTACTGCGAGATCGGCCGCATCCTGTCGCATCTTCTCAACGTGACGACCCAGGCCATGGACGTCGGCGCGCTCACGCCGCCGCTCTGGGGATTCGAAGAGCGCGAGAAACTGATGGTGTTCTACGAGCGCGCATCGGGCGCTCGTCTCCATTCCAGCTATTTCCGTCCCGGTGGCGTCCATCAGGACATCGAGCAGAAGCTCATCGACGATATCGGCGAGTGGTGCGATCCCTTCCTCAAGGTCTGCGACGATCTCGAAGGTCTCCTCACCGACAACCGCATCTTCAAGCAGCGCAATGTCGATATCGGCGTCGTCAATCTCGACGATGCCTGGGCGATGGGCTTTTCGGGGGTCATGGTGCGCGGCTCGGGCGCGGCTTGGGACCTGCGCAAATCGCAGCCCTACGAGTGCTACGATGAGATGGAATTCGATATTCCCATCGGCAAGAACGGCGATTGCTACGATCGCTACCTGATCCGCATGGTCGAGATGCGCGAATCGGTTCGCATCATGAAACAGTGCGTCGAGCGGCTCTCTGGCAAGGAAAAGATCGGCCCGGTCTCCGCGCCGATGGGTAAGGTTGTTCCGCCCAAGCGGCCGCAGATGAAGCGGTCGATGGAAGCGCTGATCCATCACTTCAAGCTCTACACCGAAGGCTTCCACCTGCCGGAAGGCGAGGTCTATGCCGCGGTCGAAGCGCCGAAGGGCGAATTCGGTGTCTATCTGGTCGCTGACGGGACGAACAAGCCGCACCGTTGCAAGATCAAGGCTCCGGGCTTCGCGCATCTTCAGGCGATGGACGTGATGTGCAAGGGTCACCTTCTGGCGGACGTCTCGGCCATCCTCGGCACGCTCGACATCGTGTTTGGTGAAGTCGACCGATAATACCGCGGGAGCATCCGGTCTCGCGCGGAACTCGTAAGGCTATCAAAGGCGCCGATCTTTTCCCACCAGCGTCGGAAAAGATCGGCGTTTCTGTGCCGGCTCAGTCATCCGGCACGGCTTGCCGACAGGGGCGGCGGGTGGCGTTTTCAGACCGATCCGTTCGTATCCGGTGACGGGCCGTCACCGATTGCTCGACTGTCATTGAAGTCCGGTTCACGCCATCTTGAGGGAAACGTCCAGAGGAGGGCTTTCCATGACACTCAAGCTGACCGGCTTTCATCACCTCACAGCCATCACTGCCAATGCGCCCCAGAATCTCAGTTTCTATCGTGATACGCTCGGCCTGCGCCTCGTCAAGAAGACGGTGAATCAGGACGATACCAGCGCCTATCACCTCTTCTATGCCGATGAAGAGGGCTCGGCCGGCACCGACATCACTTTCTTCGACTGGCCGGCCGCGCCGGAAAAACGTGGTAGCGGATCGGTGTGCCGGACTGGATTTCGCGTGCCGAGCGAAGATTCGATTACATACTGGCAAGAACGTCTTTCCGGCGCCGCCGTCGTCCTTACCGAGCCACGTGAGCTCGATGGCCGGACCGTCCTCGACTTCGAAGATCCCGAAGGTCAGCGTCTCAGGCTGATTGCCGACAGCAAGGGTCCGAAAGGCGCGCCTCGTCCAGCAAGCGGCATTCCCGCCGAGCATCAGATTCAAGGGCTCGGAACGATTTCGCTCTCAGTTGCCGAACTCGAGCCGACCGAGGTCGTTCTGACCCGCGTCATGAATATGGAGAAGGCACGCAGCTACGAAGATGATGGTCGTACGATCCATGTCTTCGTCATGAGCGGTGGTGGCTCGGAAACGGAACTTCACGTTGCAGTCGAGCCCGATCTGCCACCGGTTCGTCCGGGCAGGGGCGGTGTTCACCATGTCGCCTTCCGCACGCCCGATCGCGAAGGACTGACGGCCTGGACCGAGCGTCTGCGCGAGTTTCGGGTTCCGTCCAGTGGAGAGGTCGAGCGCTTCTATTTCCGCTCTCTCTACTTCAGGATCCCAGCGGGCGTTCTCTTCGAGATCGCGACAGACGGGCCCGGCTTCGATGCAGATGAGCCGATGGAAACCATGGGCGAAAGCCTCTCCCTCCCGCCCTTCCTCGAACCGCGTCGGGACGAGATTGAGGCAGGGTTGAAGCCGCTCGAAAACGCTTCCTGACCGAGGGAGGGCGATGAGAGATCAGTGATCGGGGGTCGGATCGATCCTCGTCATCTCTTTCATGATTGCCCAATCGGAGATCACCTGGCGCGAATAGGCCTCGGCGGTCTCTATCAAGGCGTCACCCGCCTCCTCGATCGCCGAAGCGAGCATCGTCTCGAACCGGATCGACCGGTGATCGGTTCGCGAGTGCGCGTGGGCAAGGGCCTTCGCGCACGCCTTGGCATACTGCTTCAGGCGCTTGCCCGGATCGTCTTCGTCGAGACAGATCTCCTCCGGGTCAAGGCTCACCGACGCGTGGTGGCGCGAGCGGATCAGCCAGTGTTCGGTGAACCATTCGGCATCGTCGAGCAGAAGATCGGGTTCGCGCTGCATCAGGCGCTGGACGGCCACCGTCAGATGGGCCGGGTCAAGATCGTTGCGTGGGTCGAGTTTCGGAAAGAAATGCAGCGGCGCTGATTGGCGCTGCTGTTTGATTTCGACCAGATGGCAGAGCGGAAGTTCCGATGTGGTCGAGGCACCGTGCGGCCCGATCAGAAGGTAATAGCGTTTGACGTTCAGCGATCCGGTGCCCTGGCCGATCCGCTCGACGACATCTAGAATCTCGTCACCCACGAATTTTCGGAAGTTTGCGCGAACCTCGGCCTCTTCGGTTTTGTTGAGCCGCTTCAGCCGGCCGGGCTTGTCGCGGAACTTCAGGTCGGCGCCATCGGCCACCACGGCCTTGCCGAGCTTCGACTTCGTCTCGAACTTCTTGCCGCCGATCGAGCGCTTCTCGGCCTTTTTCAGCGCCTTGCGCAGGACGTGGCCCTTCTTGAAATGGCTGAGCACCTTCCGCCGGTGGAGCGGGTTGTCCATGATCTTCACCAGCGTCTTGCGATAGGCTTTGAGAAAAGCCTTCACCGCAGCATGGGTCGCCTCCGCGTCGGGCGCCTGCAACCCTTCCAGATTGTCGAATTCCTCGGTCTCGTAGCGCCGATCGAGTATGCCCTGGGCGAGCTCGACCGAGAGATAGAGGCTGACGAGAAAGCGGCAGATATCCCAGCCCGCATGGCCCATGCAGGCGTCGTCGAAATCGTCCGGCGCGAAGATGATCAACCCACCGCCGGAGCCTTTTTCAGTGACGAAGCCGAAATTGGAGGCGTGGCAATCGCCCATGATGCCGGTCAACTTCACCGTCTCGGTGAAGGGGGCGGGGAGTGTCAGGAGGCCGCTTGCGAGGTCGTTGTAGAAGAGCTGTACCGAGCCCCGCAGAAAGCGATAGGGATTGGCTGACATCTTCGCATGCTTGTTCGACGGATCGTCGGGCGAGGGATAATCGCCGTCGATCCGCTTGATCTCGTCTGCGATCAGCTGCTTGCGATCAGGACTCTCGCCATCCATGGCTCATGCGCTCCGTTTCAAGGACGAACCTCATAGCAGTCATCTAGGTGGTCAGCGTCCGAGAACTACCGTCGTGCTTAGCCGCGATGGATTTCATGGCTCAGCTTTCTGAAGCTTTGGAACCGCCCGGAGTCCCGGAAATACCTCCTCGCCCGATACCGATCCGCTCATCATGGGGTAGCCAGCCAATGAAGCTTCGCTAAATTGCTAACGGAGCCGGGGCTTGGAGGTGAAGGCATCCGGCTGCAAACGAATACTATCGGGAGGAAATGACATGGGTCGAGTTGCTATCGTGACCGGCGGAACGCGGGGCATCGGCGCCGCGATCGCAAAAGCGCTGAAGGAAGCCGGCAATAAGGTCGCGGCGACCTATGGAGGTGACGACGAAAAGGCCAAGGCGTTCAAGGATGAGACCGGTATCGAGGTCTACAAGTGGAACGTCGGGTCCTACGAGGAATGCGTCGAAGGGATCAAGAAGGTCGAGGCCGAGCTCGGCCCGGTCGAAATCCTCGTCAACAATGCCGGCATCACGCGTGATGCGCCGTTTCATAAGATGAAACCGGAGCAGTGGCAGCAGGTGATCGACACCAATCTCAGCGGTGTCTTCAACATGACCCATCCGGTCTGGCCGGGCATGCGTGATCGCGGTTTCGGCCGCATCATCACGATTTCTTCGGTGAACGGTCAAAAGGGCCAGTTCGCGCAGGCGAATTATTCAGCCGCCAAAGCCGGCGATATCGGCTTTACCAAGGCGCTGGCTCAGGAGGGCGCGAAGAAGGGAATCACCGTCAATGTCGTCGCGCCGGGCTACATCAACACCCAGATGATGGCGACGATCCCGGAAAAGGTGATGAACGAGCAGATTCTGCCGCAGATCCCGGTCGGCCGTCTCGGTGAACCCGAGGAGATTGCGCGTTGCGTCGCTTTCCTCGCCTCGGACGACGCGGCCTTTATTACCGGATCGACCATCACCGCGAACGGTGGTCAGTATCTCGACTGATATCCGTTGATTTCTTCGGACATGAAAAAAGGGCAGCGCGGTGGTCGCGCTGCCCTTTTCAATTCAATGAAACGTCAGCTTATTCAGCCGACGATTTCGGTCTCGGAGAACCAGTACTTGATCTCCTCGGCGGCCGTCTCCGGAGAATCGGAGCCGTGGACGGAGTTTTCGCCGATCGACTGTGCATGCTCCTTGCGGATCGTGCCTTCGGCCGCGTCCGCCGGGTTGGTCGCGCCCATGATCTCGCGGTTGCGCGCGATCGCGTTTTCGCCCTGGAGGACCTGAACGACCGTCGGGCCGGAGGACATGAAGTCCACGAGCTCGCCGAAGAACGGACGCTCCTTGTGGACGGCATAGAATCCCTCGGCCTCGCGACGGCTCATCCAGACGCGCTTGGAGGCGATGACGGTGAGGCCGCCTTCTTCGAGCATTTTTGTAATAGCACCCGTCAGGTTGCGGCGGGTTGCGTCCGGCTTGATCATCGAAAAGGTGCGTTCGATCGCCATCGTTCATTCCTTGCTGCTTAGGGAGGGAAGTGGCCGGTCCTATATCGGGCCACTGCTTGCACGGCAAGGCTTTGCCGGTGCCGAGATGGTGATGTTCCTTTTCATTTGAGACAGACGCGTTCGCGCTGCGACGGGGCCCGAAGCCTCAACCTCTTCCAAAGCGAAGAGCGCGTGATATTCTTTCCCTAGGGACAGAGGCCCTTGAGCGCCTGCTCAAGCTGCAAGGAAATTTGTGGTTCCCATGAGAAATTCGATTCTGCGCATTACGAAGGCGGTCGTCTTCTTGACCTGTCTTGTTCCAGCGATGGCCGTCTCCCAAGAGAGTGATATCGAGGGGGCCAGCGACCATCCCGATGTCGGCCGTTATGAGGGCGCGGTGATCTATCACTATCAAAGCCGGGAATATGACGAGGTGCGCCTTCCCACCACTAGCGTGAAGTGGGCAGACCGCGAAAATCTCGACCTCTGGCAGGCCGAGCGAAGCGGCAAGGTCACTGGGATCGGCTACATGGGACCTGCCGGTCGCTCTCTGCTCGAAGTCATGCGTAACTACGAGTCGAAGCTTGAGGCCGATGGCTTCGAGATCGAATTCTTCTGCCGCGGCGGCGGGGAGTGCGGAGGCAACACCGCGCTCGACTTTTATAATGCAGGTCGCGGCAACGTTCCGATTTTCGATGTTCGATATACCACCGTTCACTACCTTCTTGCGGAAAAGGATGGACCAGACGGCCTCGTCAGCGTGGCGATCACCGGGATCGAACGCGAGGAGCGCGAAACAGGGCAGACCGTTCCGCAGTTCGCGGTGCGCGTGGTCGAGGGCCGCCCGATGGAGGCGGACAAGATCGAGGTATTCGAGGCGAGTGAAATCGAGCAGGCGCTCGAGAAGGACGGCAAGCTTGCGATCTATGGCATCTATTTCGATACCGGAAAGGCCGATCTGAAGCCAGAGTCGGAGGAACAGATCGCGCAACTGGGTGCCGCCCTGACAGACAATCCCGATCTCGACGTCATCATTGTCGGCCACACCGACAGCGAAGGCTCATTTGAATATAATCTCACGCTTTCGCAGAACCGCGCGCAGGCCGTGGTGGATGCGGTCGTCTCCGGCTACCAGGTCTCGGCGGAGAGATTGACGCCGGCCGGCGCCGGCATGGTGTCTCCCGTCGCGACCAATCGCACCGAAACGGGACGGGCACGCAATCGGCGCGTCGAGGTCGTGGAGAATTATCGGCCGGAGTGAATGCCGAGCGGTTGGACTGCTTGGCTTCGCCTGCTCAGCGATCCTTGGTCGAACGCTTCGAAGTGCCGGTGCCGTCTCACATCTTCGAAAAGGTGCATTCGTTCGCCAACGTTCAGTTCCTGCTGGTCAGGGAAGGAATTTGCGGGTTCCGTACCGGGCGCAATCCAGCCCGGCTGGCTTTGCAGACGCTGTTCCACGGCTCTGCGACCTGCTATTCAGCGCCTGCTTCAGCTGCCGGATTCCAAGAGTGCCGCAAGTGACCGACACAACCCAGTCCGAAACCACGCGAGCCGCTGCGCTTGCGCGCTATCACATTCTGGATACGCCCAGAGAGGAAGAGTTCGACGACCTCGCTCAGATCGCTTCTGAGGTCTGCGAGGTGCCGATCGCGCTCGTCAATTTTCTGGACGAGCATCGCGATTACTTCAAGGCTGAGGTCGGCGCAGGCTTTCGTGAGTCCCCATCTGAAATGTCGTTCTGTCGCCATGCGGTGCTCCAGGAGAAGCTCACCATAATACCCGATACGAGTGAGGATCCGCGATTTTGCAACAATCCTCTTGTCGTCGAAGATCCGAAGCTGCGCTTCTACGCGGGCGCAGCGATCAAGACGGCGGAGGGTGTTCCGATCGGAACGGTTTGCGTTTTCGACGTCAAGCCGAGAAACCTTGATGCGCATCAGAGCAGGACGCTGATGCTTTTGGCGCGGCAGGCGCGTACGCAGCTTGAATTGCGACGGTCACTGATCGAACGCGAGCAGGCCCTTTCGGACGCATTCAAGCTCGAGGAAAAGCACAGGCTTGCGATCAGGCGGCAGAGCGAGATCGCCCGCGAGATGTCGCATCGCATGAAGAATTCGCTCGCGATGGTGCAGGCGATCGTTTCCCAGACGCTTCGCCAATCGGACGATATCGGAACCTTGCAGGAGGCCATCACGACCCGCCTTTCGGCGCTCGCCCGGGCGCAGGAAGTCCTACTCGTAGAGGGATCGGACAACGTCGATATCCGCAATGCCGTCGAGACCGCGCTTGGACCGCATCGGCCAGGCGAGGGACGGTTCGATATTTCCGGGCCGCCGATCATGCTGGACGCGCAGGAAACCCTCGGCCTTTCGCTCGGGCTGCACGAACTGGCGACCAATGCCGCGAAATACGGGGCGCTTTCGAACGCACATGGCCGCATCGATGTTGCCTGGACACAGAACAAGGGGCGCTTCGAGTTCAGCTGGCGGGAGAAGGGTGGACCCGAAGTCGAGGCGCCAAAACGGTCGGGATTCGGTTCGAAGCTGATGCAACGGGTCGTCGCATCCTACTTTAACGGCAAGGCCTATCTCGACTTCGAACCCGCCGGCCTGGTCTTTCGGCTGAACAGCGAGAGAAAGCTGCCCGATTCGATGGCCTGACCGGAGCGAGGGGCGTTCGTCCTCAGCGATCCTCCTCGAATGCCTCGAAGTGTCGGCGCCCTCTCACGTCATCGAGAAGGCGCGGATCCAATTCGTCGACGCCGTGGAGCACGCTGATATCGCCTGTCGTTTCCATGATCACGGCCTTGACCGAGTCGAAGTCCGCGACATTGGCCTGACGTAGCTTGCCGAGGACGTCGTCTCGGGAAACGCGGCGCGAGTTCATCACGTCGTCGAAGAATTCGCCGTCCTTCATCAGAAGAACCGGTTCGTTCATCAGATAGCCGCTGATCCGGTTGCTGCGATCGCGGGGGGCCGCGATCAGCACCTGCAGTGCCATGAGAACGATGATCGCGAAACAGCCCTGTAGAAAGCTGCCCCACGATGAGACGGTCGCAACGGTCGCCAGAAGCGAGCCGGTCGCCAGCGTGATGACGAAGTCGAACGACGTCATCTTCGAAAAGGATCGGAGGCCCACAACCCGCACGACGATGATTACAAGGGCGAGGCCAAGAGAGGCCAGGATGGTGCCTTTGAGGATGCCGTCCAGGAGATCGGGCGAGACGAACATGGGCATTCTCCGGTGGGCGAGGGGGCTTCAAGGCGAATGAGATGATCGCTGCCTCTATCGGCCGGCGATGAGTGGCCCCGGATCGAAGATGTCCGAAGCCGTAGGCCTAATCAGGAAAGGGGCCTCAAGGTTTCCACGAATTCCGCCGGCTCGCCGATGGAGGCTTGAACGATCTCGCCTTCCCACATCACGCGTTTGCCACGGACCACCGTGCCGACAGGCCATCCGGTGACACGCTTGCCATCATATGGGGTCCATTGGGACTTCGAGCCGATCCAGTCATTCGTGATGGTGGTACGGCGGTTGAGATCGACCACGGTGAAGTCGGCATCGTAGCCGAGCGCAATCCGGCCCTTCTTTGCCAGGCCGAAGATGCGCTGAGGCCCGGCTGAGGTTAGATCCACAAAACGGTTGATGGAGAGACGCCCATTCGCGACGTGATCGAGCATGATGGGCACAAGGGTTTGGACGCCCGTCATACCCGAGGGCGATTCCGGATAGGCCTTTGCCTTCTCGTCGAGTGTATGGGGTGCGTGGTCCGAGCCGAGAACGTCGACGATGCCCGACTGGATGCCGCCCCAGATCGCTTCGCGGTGACGGGTTTCGCGGACCGGCGGGTTCATCTGGATTTTCGCGCCGAGCGTCGCGTAGTCGTCGGCGGTCAGTGTGAGATGATGCGGGGTCGCTTCGCAGGTCACGTTGCGCTTGCGGTTTGATAGATAAGCTATCTCCTCGCCCGTTGAAATGTGCAGGACATGAATCCGCGCGCCCGTCTCTTCGGCGATCGCGACCAGGCGATCCGTGCATTGCATCGCCGCATGGACGTCGCGCCAGACCGGGTGGGAGGAGGGGTCGTTGTCCACGCGCAGGCCCATGCGTTCGCGCAGGCGGTATTCATCCTCCGAGTGGAAGGCCGCGCGGCGGCGGGTGTTCTTGAGGATCGCGCGTACGCCCTCATCGTCCTCCACCAGCAGCTTGCCAGTCGACGAGCCCATGAAGACCTTGATACCGGCCGCGCCCGGGAGGCGTTCGAGTTCAGCGACGTCAGCGGCGTTTTCGTGCGTGCCGCCAACCCAGAAGGCGAAATCGCAATGCATCCGGTGCCGCCCGCGACGTACCTTGTCGGCAAGCGCTTCTTCGCTCGTCGTCAGCGGGTTCGTGTTCGGCATTTCGAAGACGCAGGTGACGCCACCGAGCACGGCGGCCATGGAACCACTCTCCAGATCTTCCTTGTGCTCGTTGCCCGGCTCGCGAAAATGCACCTGGCTGTCGATTACGCCCGGCAACACCGTCAGGCCGGTGCAGTCTATCACTTCGTCCGCTGTCGTCTCGTCCAGGCTTCCGATTGCGGCGATGCTGCCATCGAGCACTCCGATGTCGCGCGCGCCGATGCCGTCCTGATTGACGACGCTGCCGCCCTTCAAGATCACGTCGTAGATTGCAGTCATCGGTGAGTGCCCTCGCTTGTTTCCAGCCTGTGTCGGGGATACCTAGGTGCCAGTTCGCAAACAAGAACCGGCACCGAAGCCTGTTCGTGACTCGAAAGATTTGGGACGAACAATGCCCTTTGCTCAGCTCGAAGACAGAGCCGTCCTCCGCTTGAGCGGAAGCGATGCGGGAACGTTTCTCCAGAACCTCGTTACCGCCGAGATTGAGGCGATGCCGGACGGCGTCGCGCGGCCCTCCGCACTGCTCACGCCGCAGGGCAAGATCCTGTTTGATTTCCTCGTCTCGAAGACAGAGGATGGCTATCGCATCGAATGCGCGGCAGCGGTACGCGACGCGCTCACAAAACGCCTGACGCTCTACAAGCTCCGGGCGAAGGTCGCCGTGGAAGCTGCCGATGAGCTCGTATTCGCGGTCTGGAACGCCGACGAGACGCCGAATGGAGCGGTGAGAGACGAGCGGTTCGGGGGCGCGGAGGTTTATCGCGTCTATGACGCCGTGCAAGCTGGCATGGAGCCAATCGAGTCAGGGGCTTTTCGTGAGCTGCGCCTGCGCTCCGGCGTTGCCGAAGCCGAGACAGACTTTCCGCAGGCCGACATGTTCCCGCACGATGTTCTGCTCGACCAGAACGGCGGCGTCTCCTTTAAGAAAGGTTGCTATGTCGGGCAGGAGGTTGTCTCGCGCACGCAGCATCGCGGCACCGCCCGCCGACGCCTGATGCTCGCAAGTGGCGAGCGCCATCTCACGGAAGGCGCGAATGTGACAAGCGGAGAGGCCAAGATCGGCACGCTTCTCGCCGCAAGCGAGCGATTCGGCATCGCCATCGTGCGGACGGACAAACTGGCATCTGGCCTGACGAGTGGCGCTCCGCTCGCGATCGATGGCGTGCCGGTTGAGCTGACAATCCCGTCCTGGGCGGGCTATGCCCTGCCGATCGAAGCCGAAACCGGCGAGGCTTGAGGCGTGGCGTCTCGGCCTTCCGGCAAGCCGAGCCGCGTCTGGCAGCGTATGCTGTCGGGCCGCCGGCTCGATCTCCTCGATCCATCGCCGCTCGATATCGAAATCGCCGACATCGCCCATGGTCTCGCCCGTGTCGCTCGCTGGAATGGGCAGACGCTTGGCGATCATGCCTTTTCCGTGGCCCAGCATTCTCTCGTCGTCGAAGAGATCGTCGCGGCGCACCTATCGGAGCCCCGGTGGCGCCTGGCGGCGCTTCTCCACGATGCGCCGGAATACGTGATCGGCGACATGATCTCGCCCTTCAAGGCCGTTCTCGGGATCGACTACAAGGCGGTGGAGGCGCGCCTACAGGCGGCGATCCATATCCGCTTCGGTCTGCCGTCCGGACTTCCCTCTGCCGTCGAAAAGCAGATCAAGGCAGCCGACAAAGTCTCGGCCCGCGAAGAAGCAGTACGCCTTGCGGGCTTTTCCGTGAGCGAGGCCGACATGCTTTTCGGGCGCACGACTGTGAGCGAAGCGTTCGATGATCGTTTTTCGCCAGCTCCCGCAAAGGAGATGGAACTCGCTTTTCTCTCCCGCTTCGAAACCATCGACCAGAAGCTTCGCGCCGGGGGCGCGGAGACTAGGGCCAATCCACACAGCCGGGCTGGAGCCAATCTACCATGAGCTATCTCGTCGTTTCCTCGCTGGCCGAAATGGGCAACACCGTGGATACTCATGGCGCGAGCGATCTCGTGACGCTGATCAACGCGGACACGCCGGTCGCGCGGCCTGCGCATATACCCTCTGATCGTCACCTGTTTCTCGGCTTCAACGACATCGTCGAGCCAATGGATGGCATGACACCGCCGCAGGAAAGCCATGTGCACGATCTCATCGCGTTTGGCAGCCGGTGGAGCCGCGAGAAGCCCTTGGTCGTCCACTGCTTTGCCGGGATCAGCCGTTCGACAGCGGCTGCCTATATCCTCGCCATGTCGATCAACCCAGATCTCGATGAGGTCGCGCTTGCGAAGGAGCTGCGCGAACGTGCGCCGACCGCGACACCGAATGCGCGGCTCGTACGCTTTGCGGATGCGATCCTGAACCGCGACGGGCGCATGGTCGAGGCGATTCAGTCGATCGGGCGTGGTGCCGAGGCGTTTGCCGGAACCCCGTTCATGTTGCCGCTGAAACTTTGATCTCGCCCGGCGCCCGCACGCTCAGTCGCGTGGTTTGTAGACGTTGTCCTGTCCGGGGAACGCGCGGCTGCGAACATCCCGCGCGTAGCTTGCGACGGCTTCGTCGATCGCCGTTGCGATATCGCCGAAGCGTTTGACGAAACGCGGCACGCGCGGGGTCAGTCCGAGCATGTCCTCCAGGACGAGGACCTGTCCGTCACAGGCGCTCGAGGCGCCTATGCCGATCGTCGGGATCGAAAGCGCTTGCGTAATTTCGATGGCGAGCGGCTCCACCACACCTTCGACGACGACCGCAAACGCGCCCGCTTCCTCGACAGCCTTGGCATCGCCGACGATCTTCTTCCGGCTCGCTTCGTCATGGCCTTGGCTTCGAAAGCCGCCAAGGCTGTTCATCGCCTGCGGCGTGAGACCGATATGCGCGCAGACAGGAATGCCGCGCTCGGTAAGATGCCGGATCGTCGGTCCCATGGCGACGCCGCCTTCGAGTTTCACCGCACCACAGCCTGTTTCTGCCATGATACGTGCGGCGCTTTCATACGCCTTCTCCTTGCTCGCCTCGTATGAGCCAAAGGGCATATCGACGATTACCAGAGCCTCATCCGTGCTGCGCACGACGGATGCACCATGCATGATCATCATGTCGAGCGTCACGGAGAGCGTCGACGCCATACCGTGCTCGACCATGCCGAGGCTATCGCCGACGAGAACGAAATCCGCATGAGGGTCGACGAGACGCGCTGTCACGGCACTGTAGGCGGTCAAGCTTACGATGGGGTCGAGGCCCTTCATGGCTTTGATATCTGGCGCCGTCCGTCTCTTGGTTCTGACTTCGGCACTCATTACTGCTCCTTCCGCTCCGTTCTTCCCGTTGGGGGTAGCGCCTCGTGCTGATCGATCAAGAGCACAGGGCCGAATTGCGCGGTGACCAGAATGACAACCAGCTCCGCGCCGAAGCGTTCGATCGGCTCCAGAAGGCGCGCGGTGCGAATATCCAAAGATCGAAGTTCGGCGAGCGGCTCGGCTTTGATCATCGCCCGCATGGCTGAGAGAACCGCCTCCGGCTCGCTCTCCCCAGCTTCGATCATTTCGCCACCATGGTTCAGTGCTCGTGACAGGACGCTCGAAGCTGTCCGATGCTCCGGATCGAGGCGGCTGTTGCGCGAGGAGAGGGCGAGACCATCGGCCTCCCGAACGGTCGACACACCGACGATCTCGATCGGGAAAGAGAGATCGGAGACCATGCGGCCTATGATGGCTAGCTGCTGATAATCCTTGCGGCCGAAATAGGCGCGATCCGGCTGAACGATGTTGAAGAGTTTGCAGACGACCGTCGCGACCCCACGAAAATGGCCGGGCCGCACCGCGCCTATGAGATCGTTACCCAGCGGTTCTACGGCGACATGGGTCTGAAGCGGTTTGGGATACATCTCTTCCGCGCTCGGCAGGAAGACAACGTCGACACCCGCTTCACGGCAGAGTGCGAGGTCTGCGTCCAGCGTGCGAGGATAGCGTTCGAAGTCCTCGCTTTCGCCGAATTGAGTGGGGTTGATGAAAATCGAGACGACGACGGTGGCGTCGGATGTGCGAGCTTTATGGATCAAGGCTTCATGACCGGCGTGAAGCGCCCCCATCGTCGGAACAAGTCCGATGGAATCGTTACCTGCGCGGCTTCCCTTAAGAGCTGCCCGTAGGTCCTCTATATGCTCGCAAATCTTCACGGCTTGCCTGGCCTGCAGTTCCTCACCCGCCAGGTCTCTGCTCTCTCATGAGGGATTTGCGCCTAGGAGGCTTGATCGCTCATTCGGTTTGCCCGGCTTTGAGTGCCGTATAACCCATCGACACGGGAATTCCACCGCGCACTCAGAAATTGGTGGGGGCGAAAGTTTTGCGCGGCATAGAATGGGAGTTTTGCCGATATGCCCAAGGTTGGTGCCTTGCCGGACAGGTTGGTGTCTTGCCGGACGTGGAAACGACCACTGCGCGGTCTGTCTGCAATGGCTGACCGAACGCAATATCCCTGGCAAAAACTTGCCCTGAAAATTTTTATGAGACTCATCCGCGATGCAACTTGCTTATTTTCGGTTGTGCCTTGAAGGTTCTTCTGAGTAGCAATACCGAATAACGGCTTGTCCCATTCTCAGATTTGTGGTTCTATTGTGACGGGGCGGAAAGTGGTGAGTTCTCATGCGAGTACCATTTCCGGGATCGCCCGATTATTTTCGGGGTCTTTTAGCATATTCTTCTTTCGATCAATGGGGATGGCAGACATTCATTGATGATCTGCAGTCTCGCTTCGAGGGGCTTCAAGTCGTCATCGAGTCCCTACCGCTGCCGGCGGGTTATCTTTTAAATTCAGTGGTTGCCGAGGCAAATTCTTCGCACGGGCCGAACTGTGCACCGGCAGGCGAATCTCTGTCGCTATTTCGTTTCGACGAAGAAAATCCGCACGAATGCAGGATCGAACTCGAATGCGATGGTGCTGACGGACGGCTTCACAGGCTTTCTCTTTTCTTCCAGCCGCGACTTAGAGACACCCACCGCCCGCCGCTGACCGCGCTCTTCACGAGGATCCGGGGCGAGGTCGAGGACGCTCTTCGCGCAAAAGACGACATGTTCAGCATGTCGGATGGCGCCAAGGCGCGATTGGAGAGCTTGTGGAGCAATCTCCCTTTCGGCGTCGCCCTGATGACTGATCGCGGAAAGCTATTGGCGATGAATCTCGAAATGGACGAGACGCTCTGCCACCGAGGCAGCTTTTTGCCGCTCTGCGGTGGAGATTTTGCATCCGCTTTGGGAAGGCGGTCTCGCCGGCACCTCGATGATGCGATCGAATGTGCTCTCGGCACCGGCTTGGGTGAAGTACGTCAGCCGGCTTCTTTCGCGGTGGGCGAGACGCGATTTGCACTGCGAAGGGTCAATGGGGGTGCCGACCGTGACACCGACGATCAGACGTCGCTATTCGTGTTGACCGCCCAGGAACAACGACCGGAGCTCCTGCTTCGGGTGTAGATAGTGGCTCAGCGCTTTTTGCCGCTGGAACTTCGGTCGCTGCGGGGAGTGCGGTCATCAGGCGTCTGTGGTGAGCCAGCGGCGGCTGCGAATTTGAAAGTCCTCAGGCGAAATCAGGCGAATTCGCGCTGTTCGTGCTTGCTGCAGTTATTATGAAAAAGCACGCGGCAAGCGCATTGCCGCGTGCTTTCGACATCAGTCGGCAATCATTTTGATCACCAGAATTCGCGCGAAAACGCCGATATAAATTTCCGCGATCAGCCCGTTCGCCGCACTCAACCTCGCGGTGCGAGAACCATCATCATCTGGCGGCCCTCAAGCTTGGGCTCGGCCTCGACTTTCGAAATCTCGTTGGTCTCTTCGCGAACGCGATTGAGCAGTCGCATTCCAAGTTCTTGGTGAGCCATCTCACGTCCCCGGAAGCGCAGCGTCACCTTGACCTTGTCGCCATCGTCGAAGAAGCGCCGGACGGCTTTCATCTTCGTCTCGTAATCGTGGTCGTCGATGTTCGGCCGCATCTTAACTTCCTTGACCTCAATGGTCTTCTGGCGCTTGCGCGCCTCAGCGGCCTTCTTCTGGTTTTCGTATTTCAGCTTACCGAGATCGAGAATTTTGCAAACGGGCGGGTTCGCGTTCGGAACGATCTCCACGAGGTCGAGCCCGGCTTCTTCTGCAAGCGCCAGTGCCTCCTCAGTCGGAGTCTGTCCGCGATTTTCCCCTTCGGAATCGATAAGCTGAACCGCGGGAACACGGATTTCCCGGTTCGAGCGTGGCCCTTCCTTCTGGGCCGGCGGTGCACGGAATGGTCTGCGAATGGTCGTTGTCTCCGTATCGTTGTCGAAAGCGTGCGTTACCGGGTCAAAGTGGTCCGAAGACGCGAAAGTTCCCCGTGAAAGCGCAGATGTCTCCGGCGTGACCCACCAAGATCATGCGCGGTTATCCATCAACTTAACATGGAACGAGTTCGTTTGCACCCTGTCCTCGCGCTGGATAGACGACGGAAAGGCGTGAAACTGTCCCGAAAATGGGCTTCGCCCACGAACTTGCAGTTCTTCGGCTGCGCAGTGCAATTTTACTCTTGACTGCGAAGCCTAAAATGTCGAGACACGCGCCATCGGTCGAGCGCATGATTTCGTGACTGAGCGTAGACGGTTCCGCGACGCGGATGGTCAGCTGTGACGGAATTTCAAAATGTTCCAGGCCCGATGGTCAACCAGACCAGACGCTGCCGTAGCTCAGGGGTAGAGCACTCCCTTGGTAAGGGAGAGGCCGAGAGTTCAAATCTCTCCGGCAGCACCATTTCCAGCAACATTTATTTCGGCGAGTGGCCCCAGTTCGAGCGATTTTGCGCTGTATCGATTGTCGCTTTCGTCATTGGCGCAGCTAAGCCGAGCAACGCTGGCAGTCGGCTTGAGCTGTGACATTCAGGAACCAGTGTCCCTTCGCACATGACCGCGCCTCAAGGGCGCAGCAGCTTAGCGGCTTACTGTTCTGTGCGAAGTGCGATCGCTTGGCGAACCCAGCCATCCTGCTCGATTCGGCCGCGTTCGCAGCCCAGCGCATTCTCTACCCAAAGGGCTTGAGGCGCTGTCCAGCCAGCAATCTGTTCGAGATGGAACACACCGAGATCGTAGAGGAGACGCTCAAGCGAAGGACCGATTCCGTCGATTCGTGTCAGCGAGTCGGGGGACATGCCTTCGCGTGGATTGGCCAGCAATTGCGGCTCTTCGCCCACCGCTACCGTTCCACTCAGCTGGGCATCGTCGAACTGGGCTTTCGCCGATGTATCGCGTTGGCTGTCAGGCATTGGCATGGAGATCGCCGACTGGTCGAGTTCGCCGGGTGCGGAGCGATTGCCCTTCTCGAGGCGAATTACATCGACGCTGATCGTGCTTCCGCCAAAACTTGCGAACTTCGCCTTGCCGGTTGGCGGAGCGCTCTTGCCCGGCTTGATTTTCGGCGTCCAGGTCGAGTGCATGGCCTTGATGCGCTGACGCTCTGCCTCGCGTTCGGCCTCGGATTTTGAGAGTTGCCGATAGTCCAAGGTGCGGAAATCGTGGCGGTAGGCATGGGCCTTGTGCTTGTTTTCGAGAGGGTCGTCCTGGACGACCTCGCCGCTCGTCACCTTGGACTTGAGGGAATTGATGAGCTTCTGATCCGCTACCGGCCCTGGATCCCAGTCATTCGAAGCGGGAGCTGCTCCGATTCGACCCGTCTTTGGTGTGTTGCCGTCGTCGGAATTCGCCATGGGAGCCCTCGCTGAAGATCCGGTTCCTGATGTGTCCGCCGCAAGTTCGGTTGATTGAGGATTTGCGTGCGGTGCAGCATCTTCGAATTCAGTTATAGCTTCCGTCAGGCGCGACGGCAAACGACGCACTGCCAGCCTGTCGAACCGGCGTATCGAGGTGCATACAGTGGTCGGGCGACCGTCAATGAACCAACGCAAAGAAAAAGGGCCCGGCCGAAGCCGAGCCCTTTTCCGATTGCTTCTCTAATCGAGAGATTAGAAGTTCCGCTGGAAGCGGAGGAAGCCGGCAGTCTGGTCGATTTCGTCGTCGACGAAGCCATTCTGACCGTTGCCGTCGAAATCGTAGTTCGAGTACGACACTTCGGCGAGCATGTCGAAGTTGTTCGTGATCTCGTAGCCAACGTTACCGACGAGCTTGTAGTAGTCGGCTTCTCCGCGATTGACTGCAAAAACAGTGTTCGGGGACTCTACCGTGTCGAAGGTTTCACCGAAGGAACCCGAAACCGCAACGCCGAGCTTACCGAAGCTCTGTGCGTATGCTGCACCGACCTGCCACTCAACCGGAATACCACCGAAGCCGTTGTTCAGACGGTTGATCTGGGTCGCCGAGTTGGAGAACAGACCCTGCGACATATAGGTCGTCGGATCAAAAGCATAGCCGCCTTCGAACTTCAACTCAGAGTCGGCAGCGATGAGGTCTTTGAAGGAAGCATTCGCCTTGATAGCAAACGCGTCTTCGCTAAGCTGCGGTCCGGCGAATGGGAAAAGCGGGAAAGCGGTTCCGTTAGCAAACGGTACGGATTCTTCATAAACGCCATAAAGGTTGAAGGAGCCGAAGCCACCAGAATAACCCAACTTACCGACAACGTTCGGACCGAAGTCACCGCTCTGATCGTCTTCGAGCGAGATCGTAGCAGCAAGGCCGCCCGCAGCGAAGGTGTAGGACACGCGGTTGACTTCGAAATCGCCGAGCGCGTGATCCGTGTCCGTCAGAAGGGCATCGCCCTCAGTCCAGAGCGTGTCAAGGTAACCCATGGTGAGGCCGCCGAGCTGGATGTAGGCGTAATCAGCGTCGAATGCGCCGTCATCACCGTAACCACCGTTACCGATGGAATTGTTTTCGAGCGCTGCGGTTGCACGGAGCGTGCCAAGCTCGGTCTCTTCACGCGCATCGATGGTGATGGTTACCTCGGTGTACGAACCAGCGGTGTAGTCGTCACCTTCGTTGTTGAAGTTGAAGTCTTGGCCGAAGCTGTTTTCAACCGGGCCCTGGACGCCATACTCGAAGCGAACGAAGCCGCCGATCTTGAGGCACGTCTCGGTGCCCGGGATGTAATGGAAGCCGGTGCCGTAGACGTCGCAGATGCGAACGTATTCGGTGGGCTCAGCCATCGGTACGATAACGTCCGCAGCGCGGGCGCCGGAAACTGCGACGAGGGCCGCAGCGGAGCCGAGAAGAAGGCTCTTGATGTTCATGTCCTGACCTCCAGTCATATTTTTGATGGGTTGGGGCATATCCTTGAGAGTTTTCTCTCTACCCGTCCCTGCGAAAGCCGGCGCGATTTGTCCCCGCGGTCTTTCTGATGACGACAATATCCATCCAGACCATCGGCGCAATTACAGAAATGCCACACCAAGCCCAAACCGGCTGTGGGGACACACCCTGTTGCAGGGAAAACACGAAAAATGAAACGACTTGTTAACTCTTGTGGCAACAAAGCGCTGAAAAGACGTCGAAATTTCAATCGAAGCCGGTCAATCGGGGCTGCAGACGTTTTTTACAAGCCCGACAACGCGGATGTTTCGATTGATGAAGGAACGTCCAGCGGAGCAATTTGCGTGTTTTTTGCGGTTGCATCCGGGAATGGCTTTTAGCGCCTGCTCTGAAATCGCGATCAAGCGGAGGACCCATCCTGTCGGTGCGTATCCTCTCCGTTGATCACGCAACTTCGGGCCGAAATTGCCCCGATCATCTCTGAAGAGTCAGAAGGTCCGGAAAAAAACGAGCACTTGGCACAGAACGACCACCACGGTCAGGACGAGCCGCAGACGCCCGAACCACTGCGGAAGCTTGCGACGGCGAACCGAATTGAGATCCCAGCCGCCGTGCGCCGCGAAGCAGATCGCAAAGCCCGCAAAAACATAAGGGGAGGGAATGAGGACGAGCACCCAACCGGCGAGCGAGGGAACGACCGAGAGAATCAGCTCCCGCTTTTGATGGTGTGAAGCCGGCCGCATGCCCAGCCCCCATCTGATGCCTCCGAGAAAAGAGAGGATTGCTGCGGAGTAGGCCGTAAACGCTAGCGTAACTGTGCCGAAGGCGATCGTCGAAGTTCCACCATAGGCGAGAAGGCCAGCCAGAAATACGAAAGGGAGGAGACCGCCCAGACCGAGAATCCATGCCGTCCGCACGGGTGGATCGGCCTGTGCTTGACCCGTGGTCCGGACCTGCGTGTCCTCGGTCGTTGTCGGTGATCGAGACATGGTCGGATAAATTCGTCCCGTATCCTTCAGTTTCAAGGCTTCATTTCACGATCGAAATGTCGGTCGACGGATAAAAACGTGAACCCGCCGCGCCGAGGGACCGGCTTCAATCTCGATGGATGGTGGTTCACTGGCTCGTCAGGATGCCAGAAAATCTAGAACCGCCGATTTGAACACCTTGTCTCCGACGGCGAGCATGTGATCGCGGTTCGGAATACTCAGCGCCCGCGCCCGGGGCATGAGTTCGGCCAGTTTGTCCGGCGACCCGGCGATATCGTCCCTTGATCCGACGCCGATGAGCGTGGGGATGTCGATTGCCCGAACGTCTTCTTCTGTGAGTTCCTCGCGCGAATGGGCGATGCAGGCCGCAAGCGCTTCCCTATCGCTGTTCGTCCGGTCAGCAAATGCTCGAAACATCTGTCCGCGCGCATCTTTCACATCGTCGATCGACGGAGCCCGCAAAGCTTTCGCGATCGGGTCCCAATCTCCAACGCCGGAAACCAATCCGTAGCCCAGTCCGCCGAGAATCAATTTTTCGATGACGCCGGGTCGGCCGAGCGCAGCAAACGCGCTGACCCGTGCGCCCATCGAATAGCCAAAGAAAACGGCCGATCTAATCTCAAGGTGGTCGAGAAGGCCAAAAGCGTCTTCAGCCATCTTCGTAGGCGTGTAGGCCGCCTCATCGGTCGGCTTGTCGCTCCCTCCATGGCCACGATGGTCGAAGGCAATCGCCCGATATCCGGCCTTGGTAAGAGTTTCTATCCAACCCGGATCGGTCCAGTTGAATTTGATCGACGAGGCAAAGCCATGAATCAGCAGAACAGCCTGCCCATCCGAAGGACCCTCGTCGACGAAGTTCAATGCGAGACCGTCGCGATGAAATGTTGGCAAGCGATCAACCCCCTATCGAAAAAGCCCGGCTCGTCTCGCCGGGCTTAGCACGTTCATCCGCTCGGATGCAGACTGTACCTCTGCTGTCCTCAGTATTTTCCGATGACCCAGATCGCGTGGATGATGCCGGGGATGAAGCCCAGGAATGTCAGAATAATGTTGATCCAGAAATGCTTGCCGAGTCCGACCTGTAGAAAGACGCCGAGCGGGGGAAGGATGATCGCGCAGATGATCCTGATAATATCCATGGTGAGCCTGCTCCTTTAGAAGATTGACCTATTGATCGAGGCAACGTGGCCTGGGCTGCGACGTTCCGTGTCGGAGAGCCGCGTATTTCATCAAGTCGGTGTCTGGTTACAGGTCTCGGGATGGCAGCGAGTGATTGGGAGAGGTGTGCCTTTCGCCGATAGGCAGGCTTCTTTCTCCCGTCGGCTGCCTAAGTTCCGTTCCTATCGTGTGACAATCGACGAGCGACCACCATGGACAGGAACAGAGAATGAGCTTCACCAATTTCGCGGTTGCCGGATCGATCCTCTTCGCTCTGGCGGCCCCGGTCGCAGCATTCGCGCAAGGCGACAATTACTTCGAACGGTATGGCGGTGATTGGGAAGGCGGAGGCCGTGTGCAGGTGGAGAAGTTGCCGAAGCCGGTCAACGTTTCCTGCGAGGCGGAAGGCACCGTTGAAAGCGAGACGCAGTTCAAGCTCGGGGGAACCTGCTCCGCAATGCTGGTTCTCAGCAATGATATCGGTGCAGAATTGGTGCTCGACACGCAGACGGGACAATATACCGGCGTCTATACGGGTTCTGAAAGCGGACCTGCCAAACTGGTCGGCACGCGCAACGGTGACCGGCTCGATCTCGAAGTGACCTGGAACAAGGTCATCTATGACGACGACACCGCCCGGATGACGATCACGAACGAAGGAAACGGATCATTCCTGATGGAAGTGACCGAACAGATCGAGGGGGAGGACGTGGTTGTATCGGATCTCACCTTCGAACAGCAGGGACGTGAGTAGGCTTCGGCGCAACGGCGCTGGCTGCTGCTCGTCATGCGTATAAAAAGAAGGCGCTCCACCGTGGTGGAACGCCTTTGAAAAATTGTCTTTGTGCCGACGGGCAGAATCTTACTGGGCCGTCTCGGAGCCGCCACTCTTTGCAGCGTTCTGAGCATCTTCGAACTTCTTGCGACGATCCTCCGCCTGCTTCTGAAGCGCATCGTTGAGTTCGCG
Organism: Fulvimarina thalattae; assembly: GCF_040239565.1. Classification (NCBI taxonomy): domain Bacteria; kingdom Pseudomonadati; phylum Pseudomonadota; class Alphaproteobacteria; order Hyphomicrobiales; family Aurantimonadaceae; genus Fulvimarina; species Fulvimarina thalattae. The sequence goes on along the minus strand of NZ_JBEHWS010000005.1, from coordinate 8,059 downwards.
CTGGCGCGAAGCGATCTCTGAGGCGTCGGTCGGGTCGCCTTCATAGGCAGCCGTAAAGCCGGAGAGAGTGATCGGCACCGGGTTGGGCTGGCGCTGGAAGTTGATCGAGGTGACGTTCATCTCCTGGCCGCGCTTCATGCGGCTGACCAGCTGGTCGGTCAGTTCGGCTTCAGCGATGCAGCGGTCCTGGAAGCACACCGAATAGTTCAATGTCACGGGGCTCCCATCGTCGATCTTCACCTGGACGCCCGCTGGAATCACACGCCCGGTCGGAACGACCGCCTGAACCACCTTCTGATTGACCTTGCCCGAAACCTCGATGAGATTCATCGCGGTGATCAGCTGACGGGTGTCGGCAACCAGCGTGAACTGGGTGTTGCAGATGTCGTTCTCGCCCTGCTTCGAGCAGACCTTGAACCACTCACCCGGAACCGTCTGGATGCCTTGACCGCCACCACCGCCGGGCGCGCGCTGCTGTTGTGCCTGTGCTCCGCCGGCGAGTGTTGCGGCGCCAATGAAAGCGGCGGCAATCGTGAGAGACTTAAAATGGCGTTGCATCAATACGAGGCCTCTATTCCTTCAAGCTTGGGCAGATCGGGCTGCGAACGGATCGCGCTCGCCGAATTCCTTAACGGGCCGCTCCGTCTGACGCAAATAAGGCCAATTGAAGACTTACGAGCTCACCGTCGGAACCGACGGTGCAAGGGTCGAGACCTTTCGGAACCCTGCGCCCGACAGTTGATGGAGACTGACTGAATGCGCATGCCTCTCACTGCCGGACTCATCGCGGCGGTTGCTTTTGTAGCCTCGAGTTTGGGTTCGTCCATAGCACGGGCAGAGCCATCCCACGCGATCGCCATGCAGGGCGAGCCAGCGCTGCCGGCGGATTTCGAGCATCTTCCCTTCGTCAATCCGGACGCACCCCAGGGGGGAACGATGCGTTACGGTGTCTATGGCAGTTTCGACAATCTTAATCCCGTCATCGTGCGTGGGGCGCTAACGACCGCGCGCGGCATCTGGTTCGACCGGGAATTCGGAAATCTCGTCTTCGAGCCCTTGATGCAGCGCTCGCCTGACGAGCCCTTCACCATGTACGGCCTGTTGGCCGAGACAGTCGAAACCGATGCGGAACGAACATTCGTCGAGTTTCAGCTCAACCCCGACGCACGCTTTTCAGACGGCAAGCCGGTCCGCGCCGAAGACGTTCTCTTCACTATCGAGATGCTTCGCGAACACGGCCGACCGTTCTATGCCAACTGGCTGCGCCCGGCGACCAAGATCGAGAAGGTCGGCGAGCATGGCGTCCGCTTCACCTTCGACGAGACGGCCGACCGCGAGACGCCGCTTCTGATCTCGGGCCTGCCGGTGCTTCCCGAACACGCCTTCGATCGGGACACGTTCGAACGCACGACCCTTGAGCCCGTGACAGGATCGGGTCCCTACACGATCGAGGATGTGCGACCCGGCCAGCAGATCACATATAAGAAGAACCCGGATTACTGGGGCGCCGACCTGCCGATCAAGCAGGGCTACGACAATTACGAGACGATCGTCATCGATTATTACCGGGACTCGAACGCACAATTCGAAGCCTTCAAGAAGGGCAACAGCTTCGTCTACCTGGAGGGCGATCCGGCGCATTGGCGCACGGCCTACGATTTTCCAGCCGCCAGCGATGGACGTGTCCTCAAGGAGACGTTCGAAACCGGCGCGCCTTCGAACATGCTCGGGTTTGTCTTCAACACCCGCCGCGAAAAGTTCGCTGATCTGAAGGTACGCCGGGCTCTGTCTATGCTGTTCGACTTCGAATGGGCGAACCAGAACCTCTATTACGGCGCCTATCGGCGGACCGCGTCCTTCTTCCAGAACTCCGAACTTTCTTCAGCAGGCATTCCGGCAAGCGAGGCGGAAAAGGCGCTGCTCCAGCCCTATCCAGATGCTGTCTCGCCCGATGTGATGGACGGCACTTACAAGCCGACCGTCTCCGACGGATCGGGCGCCGACCGCGCTGTTCTGCGTGATGCGCTACAGCTCTTGAAGGAGGCGGGCTACGATTTTCAGGGCCGGACACTGGTGGGGACCGATGGCCAGCCGCTGAGCTTCGAGATTCTCACGCAATCGCCGGAGCAGGAGCGCATGGCGCTTGCCTTCAAGCGAACCCTGGGACGCCTCGGTATCGAAGCCTCCATCCGGACGGTCGACGACTCGCAATATCAGGCGCGCAAGACCGCCTATGACTACGACATGATCGTCACCACCTACAGCGCCTCACTCTCGCCGGGAGCCGAACAGGTGAATCGCTGGGGATCCGATTCCCGCAATATCGAAGGCTTCTACAACTATGCTGGGGCCGCCGATCCCGCGATCGACGCGCTGATCAAGGCGATGGTCTCCGCCCGCTCGCGCGAGGATTTCGTCACCGCGGTGCGCGCCTACGACCGCGTCCTCGTCTCAGGCCACTATGTGATCCCGCTCTTCCATCTCCCCGAACAGCGGCTTGCGCGCTGGAATTTCATCAAGCACCCCGATGAAACGCCGCTCTACGGCTACCAGCTTCCGTCTTTCTGGCGCGCGGCGGAATAGACTTGCCGCGCCACAATTTCTGATTCTGAGTGCCTGCCAGGCATTCCCTGGTCGCGGGGAGGGGGCTTCCGTCTCTCTCCCCCTGTACGGGCTCGGGAGCCGTTCTCCGAGCCCGTTTTGCACGATCGCGACATTCCCCACGCCGCCTGACACACAAACCGTTGACATGCCCGCGCGTCCCCGCTTATAGGACCGCTGCACCCGCGGCGTACAGGTGACGCCTGCGGCCTTCTGGTTTGGCGGGGTAGCTCAGTTGGTTAGAGCAGCGGAATCATAATCCGCGTGTCGGGGGTTCAAGTCCCTCTCCCGCTACCATCTCTCGGCACGTTTCCCGAACTATAAAAAAGCCATTGGTTTCAACATCCTAGCCTCGAAAGGGGTGTGGAGGCTTCATCGATGTTCCCATCGTTGTTGCACAGTGCGGCCGAGGTCGGCGTTCGCAAGAACAATGGCCGAACATATGACTCTCCGTCACGGAATCTGATATCTCGTAGTTGTGGCGCGGCGCGAAACTTCGGACAGATCGGCGTGGCACTTCGGACAGATTTTTTGGGGTGGACGTTAGACCGGCGGCACGATTAGCCTTCATCTAACGGCTGAGCGTAGGCGCGAACGTCAGCGACTGTAACGCCAAGTGTCGTATACACCCTCTGAACAACCAGAACTCCGATAAAAATTGGACTCGCCTTGCGAGCGCCTGTGACCTGCCACTGAGTTTTTCCTCCACGTTGGATTAGGGCCTGTTGAGAATCAGGTGGTTCCATCAAGGCTATAGATTTGATTCATTTCTCGCCCGATCTGGAATGCGAGGAGTGACGACCATGGCGAGATTGATGCTTCGAGACGATCAGTGGGCGAAGATGAAGCCGCACTGTCTGGGCAAGAAGAGCGATCCCGGCCGCAGCGGCGACAACAATCGCCTGTTCGTCGAGGCCGTGCTGTGGAAGGCTCGGACAGGCAGCCAGTGGCGCGACCTGCCTGAAGAATTCGGCGAATGGAACACGATCTACAAGCGCTTTGATTACTGGGCTGAACGGGGCGTGTTCGAGAGAATGTTCGAAGCGGTGTCGGACGATCCAGATATGGAATACGCCATGATCGACGCCACCATCGTTCCGGTCCATCGCCACGGACACGGCGCAAAAGGGGGACTCGAAATCAGGCCATCGGCGCATCGAAGGGCGGCTGGACCACCAAGATCCTGGCATTGACCGACGCTTTGGGCAATTTCGTCCGTTTCGAACTCCTGCCCGGCAATCGTTACGACACGATCGGCGTGGCCCCTTTGATCGAGGGGGTGACGTTCAAAGCTCTTCTGGCCGACAAGGCCTTCGACGCCAACTGGATCGTGGAGGAAATGGACGAGCGCGGCACGAAGGTCGTCATCTCCCAGCTGACCTGCCACTGAATCTTCATCCAACAGCGATTAGAGTCTCGTCCGTTTCAGATACGCCGTTGGGCGCTGGTTGAGCAACCGGCGTAGGTGCGGAGCCATCCGATAGCGGAGCGCCGGAGCCGGTTGCGGTGATGGTGCGGGCGAAGTCCGCCGGGGTCTGGTAGCCGAGGGACGAGTGTGGTCGCTGGGTATTGAAATCGCTGACCCAGGCCGCAATCAGCTCACGAGCATGATCGAGGCCAAGGAAGAGGCTTTCGTTCAGAAGCTCGCCCTTATGTAGCAGATGCACCAACGGTGCCGGGCTGCGAAACCGCCAGTGTTGCGACGATAGGTGGTGACAAATGAGGTGGCATTCGTACAGTGAGCGCATGGCTGAGAACCCTGCGCACCTTCGATTGAAATTGGACACTGAACAACCGATCGAGCTATCCGAGTTCGTTGGGTCGTTTACGGCAATCGGTAATCAACTGGAGCGCTACGCCAAAGAGCGCTATCCCGACGCGACCGTAGAAGCGATTACCTATGTCCGAGAGGTCAGGTCTGGCTGTATTGAGGCTGATTTGAGCGCCGTAATCGCATTCGCGGCCGGGCACGCTGTGAACTACATTGACCAGATCGTCTTCCTGGAAGACTTCGTTCGTCGGTGGGGCTCCCGAATAACTGGATTGGCGAGCCGCAAGCGAGAGGATGAACCTAAAACAAGGGCCGACTTTAAAGACTTCTCCAACGCTGTAAAAGCCATCGCAACAGACCCCGCTGCGACACATTCGCTAGAGGCAGCGACTTACGAAGAGCACGGAGAAAGGACGGTTCGGGCGGCATTTAAATTTACCAATAGTGATGCGAATGCCGCCCTAATTACGATTGAAGATAGAAAACGCGAATTGGAAAAAACAGATGGAGCCTCGCACAATCGCGTAATGATGATATTCACGAGATCAGATATTCACGATGCCCAACTTGATAAAAGATCTGGAGAACGCGTTCGGATCGAAGAGATTTCTGACAAAGATTTAGCTATTATGTACAGTTCGGTTTTGGCAGGAGAGAGAATTAAACACGAAATAAGAGAAGCTGCCGACAACGTATATAAAAAGGCGTTTGTGGTTGATGTTAATGTTCGTCACAACGCCAATGGTAAACCCGTTTTGTACGCTGTCACCGAATTTCATGAAATAATTGACCTGCCGGATGACGACTAATCCAGTCTAATTTCGGTTGACCCGATAGCCGCATAGCACGCGGCCATAAACGCCGCCGTGAACTTCCCGCGCGATAGCTTATTGCGCACGTTTACCTCCTTCTCTTCCACTCCGATCTCTTCCAGCTTGTCGACAAGCTGGGCGTAGGTCACGCCCTTTCGCTTTAATTCAGCCTTGAGGATGTTTGCCACGCGGGCCTCATAGTCCGTGCGCTCTGCCATATCCGTATCCACCTAGCGATAAATGTATCGTTAGCGATACGTATGCCCTTGTCTCCAGTACGTCAACGTACTATATACATTACATATGTAATGGAAACGATGACAATGGCCCAGCACTTCCTTCTCTCATCAGCAGCCCGCACCCTTTCTCTCCGCGCCATCTACAAGGCTGGCGAGGAAAAGGCTTATGAGACGTTCAAGGCGATCCGTTGGGCTGAGACTGGCGGCAAGGCTGTTTGCCCGCGCTGTGGCTGCGTCGATACCTACGAGATCACCACCCGCCGCCGCTTCAAGTGCGCGGCCTGTCATCACCAGTTTTCGGTGACGAGCGGCACGATCTTCCATTCCCGCAAGATGGGTTTCGTTGACCTTCTCGCTGCAATCGCTCTGTTCGTGAACGCCGTCAAAGGCGTTTCGGCTCTCCAGATGAGCCGCGACCTCGACTGCCAGTACAAAACGGCTTGGGTGATGTGCCACAAGCTGCGCGAGGCCATGGCGAACGAAACCGCTGGCTTCACGCTTGACGGCGAAGTCGAAATCGACGGTGCCTACTTCGGCGGTCACGTGAAGCCTGAGAACCGCAAGGAAGACCGCAAGGACCGCCGCCTCAAGGAAAACCAGACCGGCACCCGCCGCGTTGTCATTGCCCTTCGCGAGCGCGATGGCCGCACCCTTACCTTCGTTCGCAACTTCGAGCATGAGGGTGTCGAGTTGGCCAAGCAGATGGTTGCCGATGGCGCCAAGATGTATGCCGACGAGGCCACCCATTGGGACGTGCTCAACGCCTTCTTCCCGACCGAGCGCATCAATCACTCGGAAGCCTATTCCGACTTCAACGGCAAGCACACGAACTGGGTGGAAAGCTACTTCTCGCGCCTGCGCCGCATGGTGCGCGACCAGCATCACGGTGTGTCGCACCGCTACCTTCACCAGTACGCTGCCAACGCCGCTTGGTGCGAGGATAACCGCCGTCGCGACAATGGCGCCAACGCTTTCGCGCTGGTCGGCAATGCGGTGCTTTCGCCGATTAGCCGGTCGTGGTGCGGGTATTGGCAGCGGTAGTTATGAATAGACCACATGGTTGCAATCTAGCCATATAACATAGAAGCAATTGCCAATAATAATGCCATGTACCCTTCCGTGTTCGTTTACCGAAACGGAAAACTGCCATGGCTCATATAGTTGGTATTGCTCATTCAAGTGCTCGAATCCGTCAGGCCGGCTTGTACGGGCCCAATCTATACGGTGATTTCGAATTGCGCTTTTAGTTTTCCCAGTAAATTCCGAAACTTTCCATGATGAAAGATCCCTCAACCTTTCCATAAGCGATCGGGTGTACCCATCACGAAATGCCGTAGGGCTCACCTCGTCGTCTGTAGTGAAAAGTTTAAATGAAAAACGAAGAATGTCGTCATCCGGCGCAGACTGTCTTACACCGGAAGCAGATTGTTTCGGAATTGTTCCCTTTTTGACTTTAGGCAAGGGACCGATAATAATCCTTAGTAACTTGTTTTGAAATATAATTGTTGCAAGGCGCATCTTCAGGAATGTCACCCCTAGCATCAAGCCAAGGGCGCTCATGATGCGTCATAATTTCAAGCGCTACCGCCGTTTCTGAACCGAAGACATCGATAATCTCATCCACGTGCGCTTTAAGAGATTCCGAGATTTCCGGGTATTCAATGGACTCGTCGTCAATCGGTCGCCATTTAAGGTCTTTGAATCGATGGTATTGGCTGAGTGCCACCGGCCCGTGGACCCACGCTTGGAAGCCCTCTGACGTGATTTCCGAATCGTACAGCGCCAAATGCCACGCGTCTGCATAAAAAACGAGTTTCTGCAGCTTTAGTGGCGTCAATAGCTCACCACGCTCGCGCGACTCAAAAATTAAGGCGTCGGCAAGTTTAAAAGTTTCTGGAAAACGCTGTTGATCACCGTCGCTCATAGCCAACCATATAATGCTGAATTGTGTTTGACGAGTGATCGCTATGCATCAGGCGGTTCAAAATTGCCCTCCGCGCGTAGCCTTGATGAGAAACCGGCGCTTAAGTCGTTGCCCACACGCACTGCCCACCGCGCTTTTCTAGCATCACGACTGCCTTGCGCCGCTTCGCATGCCGTAGCGCTTGCACCGTCTTGTAGACCACCGAATTTCGCAGCGCAGAATCGGACGGGTCCATGTCCTTTTCGATCATGACGCTCTCAGCAATCTCTCTCGTCGTCATTGGTCCATCAGAGAGAATGCGAGCGGCAATGCCAGCGATCTCGCCCTTGTCGAAGAACCCGCGTCCGGCGATGTAGGCCCGTTGCTTTGCCGTGGCCTTGTCCATCAGGCCGATGGTGGCGTTGATATGGGCGAGGTCGTGCTTGGCCTGAACGATCTGCGCTTCGTATGCCCGGATTGCACCGAGGATTTCACGCTGCTTGCGCTTGAGGCCGGCGAGGACGATGGTGTTATCGGTCATCCCCGCATTATCGTGGATCACCCGCCTTCTTAGCTACAGGAAGGTTGGTGCATCTGCTACATAAGGGCGCAGAAGCTCGTCGCGCATGCGGCCGTTGAAGCTCTCCACAAAGCCATTCTGCATCGGCTTGCCGGGAGTGATGTAGTGCCATTCCACCTTGTGATCCTTCGACCAGGCTAGGATCGCATTCGA
>NZ_JBEHWS010000049.1:0-3206 GCF_040239565.1 Fulvimarina thalattae | reverse complement strand
CAATACGACACCGAGAAAATGCCTCGGCTTCGTCACGCCTCTCCAGGCCATGCTCAAAGAACTTGGCAAAGACGTCCAAATCCGCTTCTCATGATCACGTTGCACTTCATGCTGGAATCCACCCGGCGACCCGGTGGGGCTGGATATCGCTATTCTCGCAAAGAAGGACGCGGCCGATGCGCTGCAAGGAATAACGCCGGAGGATACGCAGGAGCAAAGCCTTTTCGATGACACTCATGCGCGGCTTACCAAGCATATTGAGGACGCTTACTTCAATCCTCTGGTCTCGCCGGATCAGGACTATATTCGACGCGAGAGAGATTATCTTTCAGATCTACTCGAGAAAAGGCGCAAGGCGAAAAAGAAGCCGAAGCCTCTTCCTGTTCCGCCGCCTCCACCAGGCGGCAATACACGCATCAGCGAGGATTCAGATCGCAAATGCCGCACGTTGATCATTTGTTTCATGCCGAGAAAGTCTTCCATCGACCGGGAAGAGTTCAAACGTCAGATGGAATTGCAGCAGGACGGGCTCAACCGAATGACGCCGCAGCAGATGCTGGACAATCGCGGGCGATATGTGGCCCAGCCAGAAATGATGCGGGCATTGTCCAAGCCTCTGCAATCACAGGCGCGAAACGAATATCTGACGACGCAACGCATCCAGAAAAGATACCGAGACAAGTACGGTCCTGTGCGTGGCCCTATCGAATTGCAGAACTACGTGAAGGCTGCGGCCGCACTGCACAATCCAGACATGGTTGCGGGCGGAACATACAGTTCAGTAATGGATCAAAGTCTACCGATCGAGGATCGGATCGGCCGCTTGATCGAAAATAGCTCGATGGGCAGCCAATGGATCAACCCCAAAGTGAATGGCAACACGAGAGCCTCACGCCTCGCCAAGCACGCAGCGCAACAAGCAAAGAACAATTGCCCGATTGTTCAGGTCGATCTGCGCCTATGCGAGAGTGTGCCGACCGAACCGGGAAAACCGAAGACGGAGCAGTGAGATGGCAGAAGATGGAGTTCGCGGTATTTTTGAAGAACGGTGGTTCGAAGAATATCTTGCCGCCTATGAAATAAGAAATATCATATATCCTAATCGAGCACAGATCGAAGCCTATCGAGGTAAGCTGCCGGACTACCTCCTGCAGTTCTGGGCTGATCATGGCTGGTGTAGCTGGTCGGACGGACAGTATTGGCTTTGCGATCCGGCTCTGCCCAAACCGGTTCTCGACTATGTGTTTCGCAGCGATCCCGAATTCGATCCCGAGAAGATGTTTGCTTTCGGATACACCGCCTTCGGCGAAATCGACATCTGGTATGGCGATGCGACGATCCGACTACACCTCCTTATGAACAAGGTACGCGTTGAGCCTCGCGAATACGATTTGGAACATCAGCGCTACTGGACCGACGAGATCATGTTGGGACTAAGATTTATGGGACGGTTTGCACCGGTAACGCCGCCTTGGGAGGATGACGACTACCAGAACATGATGCCGGAAGCCGTGAAGCGGCTGGGTCGGCTGGACTGGGGTGAAATCTACGGCTTCGTGCCGGCGCTGAGTCTCGGTGGACCCAACAGCGTGGACCATCTGCAGAAGATGCCTTTGGTGGAACATTTGACGTTCCTGGCCTCAGTGGAGCCGCCGATTCTCTATGATTATGAGCCTCCTGCCGTTGGGGAAGCCGGATTTGGCACGGCGACGCCTGTGCGACCAGTAGGTCCTCAGCCGTGAATGGCCGTTTCGCCGACTTGCGTTTTGTCGTCGAACTCTGATGCTGACTATGTCGGCGAGCCGGACTATCCCGCTCCGTGGACGACGCGCCAGCCGAAGGAGGGCTTGCGGGATATCGACGCGGCGCGGATCGTCTGTCTTGCGCCGGATGTCTGCCTGACGCCGATCGGCGACACCGCCGTTCCGATCCCCTATCAGATCGTCGACTATGCCGGCCACGATGCCGGCTATGCCGATAGCGTTCGCTTCACCGGCAAGAAGGTGATGACTCTTGCCTCGCGCACGACCCATGTGCATGGGGACGCGCCGGGCACGAAGAAGGGGGTGAAGTCTGGCACGGTCGAGGACATCACCGAACCGATCGGCCATGCGCCTGAGGTGCGCGCCGAGGGCCATCCGGTGATCCGCCACCTCGACCGGTTCCACATGAACAGCCGCAACACGGTGGGCGAGGCGGTCTATGTGAAGGATACGGCGACATACCGGCCGCCAGGTGATGATGATCCGGTGCCGGGATCATTGAGACGTTTCGAGAGCGAGGCAGCGGTCATGAGCGACGTCTCGCCTGACCCGCTCATCATGGGGGCACAATATGCTCAGGCGATGCCGGTCGAGCAGGCGGTACCAGCACCAGAGCCTCCATCCACCCCTTCGCCACCACAAGCTCCGAGCAGGAAGCCCAGTCTACCACCTGCTGCAAATGACAATCGACCGCAGGTGCGTCGTGGCATCTTCGGGCGGTTTAGGCCCAACCCCTTCTGGATGTGGCTGGAACATACGATAGGGAGATACCCGGAGGACCGCCGTCGCATCAGAGCCGGAGAACTTGATCGCGTTGCTGAAAATCCATCCCTCAGTGAGGCGGCAGCGGATATACTTCATGAGACCGCGGAGAGAATGCGCAATGCACCAACGCCAGCCGATGCCGAGCGTATTGAGCAAGCGGGGTGGGAGCGCTTGCGTGAACTGGAACGTCAGGGAGCACTAAACCCGACCGCTGACGAACAGGCGCAGCAAGATGAAAATCGTAGAGCGAACGAGAAAGTCGAGAAATCGAATAGGCTCGCTCTCGCCCTGGCGCATAATGTGCGTGTTGATACAAGAAATAAAAGGAAATATCCCTGCATCGTTGGTCCATACAAATATGTGGAGATGATCTGTCCCGGCGAAGCGCATCACCTTATTCCTGATCGGGTTTACCGCCTTGGAAGAGCTCCGACTTATAATGAGAGGGATTCCACGGAAAATCGCATACGCAATTGGACACCTCGAAGAACCTCCCCTTTGATCGTGATTTATGATTTCCTTGGCCTGTTCGGGGTCGGGAGGATGAGATGCGTTGTCAGCCGGGGTTCTGGGATATCGATGAACGGTATGGCCGCCTGAGCGAGGCCGGCGATCCGCTCGAGAAGCTGAACGCGCTCGTTCCGTGGGAGGTCTTCAGGAAGCCACTTTCCAAGGCGC
>NZ_JBEHWS010000048.1:0-3414 GCF_040239565.1 Fulvimarina thalattae | reverse complement strand
CGTTCTTCGCGATATCAAGACCGATCGTGGTAACCTCAGGCACGGACGCCTCCTTCGAGTGATGTTCAACACCCTCACTCTGGCACATCGATGCCGCCGGGGGCGTCCACCCCATCACCCAAAGACGAGAACGTAATCCGGGTACTCAAAGCCGGGACGTATTAAGAGTTCTAACATGAAAACCTTCGATCCATACCGTATCTACGCCGCCTTTGCCCTTACCGAAAACACGTTCGGCGTCACCTTCAGCAGCTCTGACTACGACGATATGTATTCCTATATCCTCATTCATGAGGGACAGTTGGAGCAGCCGTGGAGTCGTTTCGACGTTCCCCGCAACATCACCGGGCTGACCGGCAAGATTGGCCCGGAGGGGCGCCCAATCTTCTACGCCCTGAGCGACGAAGGCGAGGTCTATACCCTACCAGCGGGAGACGATGAGCCGGTCAAGCTGAAGATCGAGGGCGCCGGTGTCTGGTCCGACGACGCAACCGACCTAGGCTATGTCAACACGGTCACCTCGGTCGAGGGTGCGCTCTTTGTTACCGGCTATTACTCGCAACTCTATCGCGTGATAGAGACCGAATGGGACTGGTTTCACAAGGACAAGCTGCCCCAAGCGCCAGAAACCTACGACTATCTCATCTTCGGCGATCTGGACGGTCCTGCGGAAAACGACCTCTATATGAGCGTCACCTATTCCCCAATGAGCACGAGTCGCGAGTTGAGCGAAGAAGAAGAGGAGCGCGCCGCTGAATTGTTCCGGCAAGGAAGAAATAAGGATGCTCTAGCTATCCACCATGCCGCGGAAGGCCCATCGCGTGTTATGGAGGGTCGGCTCTATCATTGGAACGGGGAGGAATGGCGGATCGTCGCGATGCCGCGTGATGGACGCCATGAGCCGACGCCGGCGACGCTGGCCGACATCTTCATCGAGGCGCCGGACAGGATCTGGGCCGTCGGGCATAATGGCGTGATCCTCGTCGGCAACGCCACCTACGGCTTTCAGGATGTTTCGTTCAAGGGCGACGACGAGAGCCTGATCTCGATCACCAAATTCAACGACAGAATGGTCGTTGCGTCATTCTATAGTTTGCACTGGTTCGACGGTCATAGATTGACGCCGCTGCGTCCGATTTTGGACTCGGCGATCAACGAGGGCGTGCCCAACCCGTTGAAGGTTCAGGCGGTCAACGACTTACTCTTCTACTTCGATGTCAAACACGGTGTTCACACATTTGACGGCGACCGCTGGTCAAAGATCGCCATCCCACCGGAGCTTCTTGAGCGGGACTTCAAGGGGCTGCCGCGCCCGTAATGTGGCGGCTCAGTCGCGCGAGGAGCTGCGGTCTATCAATGAACCCTTGGGATGATTTTCAAGACTTCATCGATACGGAGGGCACGCCTGCGTTCTCTTCAAAGCCTGACGCTGATGAGATCGGTATTCTCGTCAAAAAGCTCCCGCAAGTGCTGGTCGATTTCCTGACGCAGGTCGGGTTTGGTGCCTATAATCGTGGGCTTTTCAGACTACGCCAGCCAGAGGTTTTTCGCACTATCCTGGCGATTGTCTTCAAAGCCGATAATGAGTTCCATCATGACGATTGCAACGTACTTGCCGACACGGCCTTCGGTTTGTTGCGGATTTGGTCGAACCGGCTGGGCCTTGTTGAACTAAGTTTGCCGACGGGGATGGTGTTTTGTCAGGCTTTGGAGCCGACGCGTTTTCGCGGGCTTCCCGATTAGCCTAGGCTGGCCCCGAATGATGAGCACATGGCAGCAAGCATCCTGCCGTTCCAGCAAGATGACGTTGACTTCTCCGACTACCTCGGCGAGCCAATGTTCAGCCCCTGTGTGGAGCGCTACGGGGCGCCGACGATGGACGAATGCTATGGCTTTTTCCCGGCATTGGCGATCGCCGGATTGGACAGTCCGACGCGATCGGTTGACCACATCAAGCGTGTCAAGGCTCTGGAGCATTACACATTCCTGGCACAGCTCGACACCTTCTATCTCACGCGGATTGGTCCTTCCGGCTTTGAGTCGGTTCGCCCGATTGGATAATCGGCAGATATGGCTGGATACTACTAATGCCGACGCAGTTTTCGGAATTCCAGCGCCTACGAGCAGCAATTGCCGTCGACCGTGATCGTTTTTGCGTGGCGATCCACGAGCTTGAGGCAGACGATCCGTTTTCGATCATTTTGGAGTATGATGGCTCCTTCCCCCAACCCTGGAGCCGAGTGGAGGTCCAGCGAAACGTCTTTTGCGTGACGGCCCGTGCAGGGGCGCAGCCCGGCGATCGACCCTATGTCGCGATCAGCGACGAAGGCGATGTCTTCTTCATCGAGGACGGCGGCATCCGCACCGAGAAAATTCCTGGGGCAGGGATCTATAGTGATGATGCAGACGGCTCGGGAGGGATGGCTGGGCTCTCCTCTCTTGGCGCCGGACTCGTTGCTTTCGGTATGGGAGGGCAACTGTATGAACGGGACAGCAGCGGGTCGTGGTTTCGGCTGATCATAAGCAATGCGCAAGCAGGCCGACTCGGCAGCTTCTCATTCCTCGAATCATATAGCGGCAGTGCCCTCGCGGGTGGTCGCATCGAAGCAGAATTTTGGAGAACGCCCGAACAGATTCAAAAGGAGATGATGGAAACGGATGACCTGGAGCGGTATCACGAATTAAGCGAGGAAGCAGAGCGCTGGGCAGAGGGGCAGGGGATTGTTCAAACACCGGTTGGGCTCCTACTCCAGTCCGGAGGTGACGATTGGCAGAAGGTTGATGTCAAAACCGAGCAGGTTCTGAACGCTGCCTTTGTGGAGTATCGCGAGCGTATCTGGATCGTTGGCTCCGGTGGCCTCATCCTTGTAGGCAATCCCCGTGATGGTTTTCAGGACCAGTCCTTCCATGGCGACCGGGCCCAAAGCCATGTCTCGATCACCAAATTTCGGGACAGGTTGGTCATTGCCTCGGACTACAGACTGTCTTGGTTCGACGGCCACATCCTGACACCCCTGAAACCGCGCCTCGAGCCGTCCATCAATGGCGGCGTTCCAACCCCCCTCAAGGTTCAGGCCGTCGATGATGTCCTGTGGTTGTTCGACTACAAGCACGGCATTCTTCGATACGATGGTGAAAACTGGGAGGATATCGCCATTCCGCCCGAGCTTCTGGAGCGCAACTTTCAGGGACTGTCGCGTCCCTGACGGCTTGCCGGCCTAGACGATCGTTCTGCGACTTGACCGTTTCAACCATCCGAGCGGCTGGCTGAAACCGTCTGCGGCCGCCGAGGGCGAGCCGCGGATGCGGATCGCGCAAGGGTCGTCGGACGTCAACCATATCGACGACTGGCGGCGGCTTTATTCCTATGTCTCGGGCAAGCGGTCTGGCCGGGACTGGAACTTCGAGACGCCG
>NZ_JBEHWS010000047.1:0-3949 GCF_040239565.1 Fulvimarina thalattae | reverse complement strand
GCGCCTTGGAAAGTGGCTTCCTGAAGACCTCCCACGGAACGAGCGCGTTCAGCTTCTCGAGCGGATCGCCGGCCTCGCTCAGGCGGCCATACCGTTCATCGATATCCCAGAACCCCGGCTGACCACGCATCCCATCCTCCCGATCTCGATCAGGCCAAGGAAATCATAAATCACGATCAAAGGGGAGGTTCTTCGAGGTGTCCACCTGATAAACCGGTGCCCTTCACCAATGTCGCCTTTGCCAAGGATCTCGCCAAGGGAACGACCAGCGTCTTTTCCCACGGAGGAGCGATGAACGGCGTCAAGGGGTCGGAATTCTACAAATCGATCGGTGACGAACCGGGCGTCGGCGGCGGCGTCAAGTCAGGCGTGAACCTCCACCGCGCGACCTTCCTCTCGTGGTCACCCAACGTCCTCATGGAAGGACGACCCGTCACCCGCCTCACCGACAAGATGCTGCTCAACAAGGGCAATACGATCTCGGCGGGGGGGGGTATTATACGAAGTGGCCACCGGATTCGAAAGAAGCTAAGCTCTGTGACATAGGATGTTTTTGTTGGGCCGCTAAACGAGGATCGAGCAGGGGTCGGCTGCTGGTCGACAATCCTGTGGGGCGACGGCTCTTTCAAAACTGCTTTGAAAACAACGTTCAGGTCATATACCCGGAAACAACTCTTGGCCATCCAGGCAGCCCTGGCCTTGCCTCCGAGGTTGGGTTCTGGGACCCTCTCAACACAGATAACACTGAAGCGAACGGCAAACCTCCGGGTCAGCCGATTGGTCGTATTTCACCATGGTCTGGAGGGGCATGGTTCAACGTCTGCGGCTCGCGTTGGATGGATGCCGTTTGGGTAGACCAAAATGGTCACGCAACGGATATGTGGGACATCAAATTCGGCAACGATCCTGACAATTCTTATGACAAGGACAGCGCTTATCGGGCGATCGCGAACCGCCAGGGCGCAGATTACCACGGCGAGTTCCGAGTACCCGACGAATGCGACAACTGTGACGATGCCGAAGAAGATTGGCAGTATAATAACGGCCTCAACAGACTAGGCCGAGAGCTTGATCGTGCACTCCGCGAAAATCCGCTGAGAGTTCCGATTCCCTTGCCGCTACCGGCACCGGTGCCGGTTCCCTATTGATTATCTATTCAGAGCGTCTGATATGACCTTGTCTGAGCTACTTTTTCTTATGGCCGACGTCAATCGACGCGACCTTCTCGCGAACATCGCCGAAGGTTGGTTCCCCGACGATGGCCCTCCCGACTTCGTATTCGGTCAGAACAGCGTTTTCCACTTCGGCGCTCGTGGACGATCGGAGGTTAAGGCGACGGTCGTACATCTCGCCGCCGATTATCGTGACCGCACTGCGCCGCCTCCCAAACTCCTTGTGCAAGATGGTAGAACGGCAAATATCGCAAGCGGTGCGGATATTCAAAATATGCTGCTCGCTTCAGGCAATGACGATCAAACTGGGGGCGATTTAAAAGAGCAATACTTCGCTCCTCAGAAAAGCCTCAGCTTTTTCATCAAAAACGTCGACGGTCGGAACGCCCAGAGACCCACATCCTCATATTTCACATGCCTGGCAGACGGCGAGGACTATCCGCTTCCCGGAATCGTCCAGCACCACGACAACTATGAGACCGTCGACAGCGATCGCGGAGCATTTGTCGCAAGATTCGTCGATACCTGTGCAGCACTCCAGGTATTCTATTCAGTCAGCGGCTTTGGACCCCTGACGACATCTTACAACTCGTACAAGAGCGTCAGGAATTTTCCGATCTTCAAGCGCTTTCCGGGCTTGATGTACTGGAACAACGGTCTCACCGTCCCTGAGGGAGATCGAAGCGACGACTGGATCCTAGACGTGAACTGGCTGACCGGCATCAACGAGGCCATGCTTGATCGCGTAGGTGGCTATAAGGCGGCGCGGAGTATACTGCCCGCCGAGGTTCTGATCCATCGCTTCGACGGAGGAGTGGTGTTTCAGGCCGGTGAAAAGCCAAGACTTGGAGATCATAATGTGGGCGACTTGCCGACTGCCTATCGCGCCGTTAACCGTCTCCTGGTGCCGCTCCGTTATCCGGACTGGCAGTCGCTTCGCTATGTGCGAGCGCCGGAACCAGTTGGAGCGCAGCAGGCAACTTCCGCATGGATTTCGCGCTTCGACGAGTAGCCGGGTCGGCAGAACATGGTTATCGCCGGATTTTCACAGTTGATGCGAGGATCCGAAGAACCTGAAAGACCTCGAACCCCGTCGCCGGCTGCCCGTCGCGTTGCTTTGGCTGATCGGTTTCCGCGGCAATGGCGATCGGCTTCTGAGAGAATGGGTGACAGCGATTTCCGTATTCGTCCTGCCGGGTTCGGGGCCCCTTATCGAGGTTATCTCCCTTATGTCGGACATTCATGATCCCGTCGCAAACTTGCGTGAGCCGAAGGACCTCGACCGTCTAGCCTTCACCTACAATTCGAGCAAGGTTCACCTGCGTCTCGGCTACGTCGTCTCTCTGTTCTTTCAGAATGGCGAGACGCCTGAAAAACGCATGGCCTTCGTGGAGACCATGCGAAATTACTACGATACATTCGCAGATGATGTAACGCACTATGTGCTTCCCGATGGCGGTCGTGTTTCGGCGATCCGCGACATGTCTTTCTTTCAAGCGTTTTATGATGCTGCCGAGAGCGCGTGGGTTGAAGGAGAAGGCAGCGCGTTCACGCCGCATCTTCTGGGCGTTTTGCGAGGGCGGAAGGTAACCGACGCACCGCTCCATTATATCGGCGGCTCCTGCCTGCCCCTCGACGACTGGTTTCCCGATGGCTCCGTTTCCTATGTTGACGCGCATATTCCGGCGTCGTGGGTGGAGGCGAACGGTCACTCGGCGCTTCGCGACCTCGTGAAAGGCTGGTGCAATCTCCTGAAACCGTTGCATGGCACAGCGGGACTCGGCACCTTGTTCGATCAAAGCTCGCGGCGAACGACAAGCGGGCTCGTCGCTTTTCCTTTCCTCAAGCGCTTCGTTGGTCTCGACTATAACGACAGTGGTCCATGGCGGGCAAAAGCATCGAAGAAACCACGGACGATCAGGACGACAAACTGGTTGAACGTCATCGATAATGGCTTCGTCAAGGCTCTCGGTGGAACCGACGCGATCGCTTCGAACCTGGATTCGGGGTGCTCGATTCAGACCTTCGAGGGCGGAGCCGTAATTCTCGCCGGGCTTCGTGCCGAACTTGGCGACCGCAACCGGAACTGGGTCCCAGAGCATTACCACTCGGTAGCGAAAGCCCTGCAATCATTAAGGTTCGAGGACTACAGAACGCCGCTGTTGAAAACCAACCCGCCCGCCGATCCGATCGAAGAGACGCTGAAATGGATCCGTCGCTTTGATTAAGTGTGATACCCTTCAGACACGCGTATCAAAACGTTGCAACGAATGGCCTGACGCTCTGCCATAAGCATTCGGACGGCTGGGTGCGCTCGACCATGCCGGATGTGTGCAAGGCACCTGATAAACCGGTGCCCTTCACCAATGTCGCCTTTGCCAAGGATCTCGCCAAGGGAACGACCACCGTCTTTTCCCACGGCGGAGAGATGAACGGCGTCAAGGGGTCGGAATTCTACAAATCGATCGGTGACGAACCGGGCGTCGGCGGCGGCGTCAAGTCAGGCGTGAACCTCCACCGCGCGACCTTCCTCTCGTGGTCACCCAACGTCTTCATAGAAGGACGACCCGTCACCCGCCTCACCGATAAGATGCTGCTCAACAAGGGCAATACGATCTCGGCGGGCAGGTATTTTACAGGTGCGCTTACAGGAGCTGGTGGATTCCAGCATGAAGTGCAACGTGATCATGAGAAGCGGATTTGGACGTCTTTGCCAAGTTCTTTGAGCATGGCTTGGAGAGGCGTGACGAAGCCGAGGCATTTTCTCGGTGTCGTAT
>NZ_JBEHWS010000046.1:0-4058 GCF_040239565.1 Fulvimarina thalattae | reverse complement strand
CCCACTGATCGTCTCGAAGCATCAATCTCGCCATGGTCGTCATTCCTCGCATTCCAGATCGGGCGAGAAATGAATCAAATCTATAGCCTTGATGGAACCACCTGATTCTCAACAGGCCCTAGAACGATAGTCCCATAGAAAATTCTTCTCATGAGTGTCCGTCCCATATGTCCGACAGTCTGACCGACCTGATTCTTTCCTTGACCCCCGAAGACGGTTTTTCCATCGGCAACGGCGCGGTGATGGCGCTACTGCGCGAGCAGGTGCCTAGCCTTTCTGAGGACGATTACATCGGCGCGCGCGACGTCCTGGTGGATGACGGTCTGCTCGCCAAGGGGTGCGGGCGAGGCGGCTCGATCGTGCGGGTGGTCGAGGCTGACCAAGATCAGGAGGACGGCGAACAAACTTGGGACGAGGATGTCGACGACAATAAGGACGGGTTCTCCTTGATTTCGACCGAGGAACTACAGGACGGGTCTCATCGGCATGCCGCCTCTCGCGCAAAGAAGGCTGCGCGCAAACCCACCGGCCCCACGCGGGTCCTGTCCTATCGCCACGGCGAAACCCGGGTGAACAACCCCGAGGTTGGGATGGTCCATGCCGGCACCGATCCGGATGGTGAGAAGACGGTTTGGGCCTACGACCCGTATCTCGACCCGGTGCTGAACTTCGACTCTGCGCGCGCGGAGATCGAACGGCTCATCGACGATGCGCTGGCCAGCGACGATCCCGAGCGGATGAAGGACGCGCTGCAGGAGCTGAAGCGGCTGCAGACGCCCTATCTCAACTGGACCGGCGAGGCGAAGCGGACGAGCGTCGAGGTCGATACCGTCTCGCTGCATGTCCGCGAACGGGTGGACCCGGCGACGATCCTCGCCAATGCGGCGAAGCGGCTGAAGGGGAAGGATGCCGCGACGCAGTGGCGGCAGCCGGACCTGTTCGCGGCGCCGTTCGAGAACCTGCCGCTGCGCCAAGCGCTGGGTTTCTACCACCACGAAAAGGGCTGGTCGAACCGCCTAGGCCGCATGGACAAAGGTTGACATATTTCGGTTCGGTTGATTCAAGACTGCCATTTGGAGGCAGTTTTGGGCGAACGCATTGGGATGTCCGACGAAAACTGAGCGATCATCGAGCCCCTCCTGCCTGCGAAGCGCAGGCGTGGATGCAGACCCTCTTATGATAACCGCCGTTTCTTCGAAGGCATGATGTGGATCGCCCGAACCGGGTCGCAATGGCGGCATCTGCCAAACGAATACGGCAAGTGGAACAGTGTCTTCCGACGCTATCGCCGCTGGATCGAGACCGGCGTATTCGATGCTATGCTGGAGGCGCTGGCCGAAATGGCGGATCGAGACCGATCGGCCGACATGGTGGATTCCACCGTCGTTCGCGCTCATCACTGCGCGGTCAGCATAAAAAGGGGACTGGAGAAAACCGAAGCGCTCGGCCGCTCGCGGGGTGGCTTCACCTCGAAGCTCCATGCGCGGTGCGACGGAAAAGGACGCCCGCTCGGCTTCGTCCTGACGCCGGGCCAGACCCACGACGTTATCGGCTTCAGCCCGTTGATGCGTATGATCGACGACCGGATCGAAGCGCTCCTGGCCGACAAGGGATACGACGCAGCCGCGATCCGCGAAGACTTGCGGAAGGCGGACATCGAAGCGGTCATTCCTGGCAAGCGGAACCGGATCGATCCGCCGGCGCATGACGCCGGAAAGTACAAATGGCGCAATCTCGTCTAGAGCCTGTTCAATCAACTCAAGAACTGGCGGAGGGTCGCTACCTGCTATGACAAAACCCGTGAGTTCTATCTCGGCTTCGTCTCCATCGGCGCAATCAAACTTTGGCTGCACTTTGTCCACGCGGCCTAGATTTGGTAGGTGCCTGAACGAACGGGATAAGGAGTAAAATTTTACTACGGGATGCTGCCTTATTCATGAAACGTGTCAATATTTTTTCATTAGAACATATTTTCTAAAAGCTATTGGCCTATTACTGCTTATTTAGAATCACGTTGCAAATAATTTTGTCATTCTTCCTGAACGGCGGATTGCTACTTCTTTAGTATTGCTGTAAATTCGTTGCATCCGCGAGGGGTATGGTACACTCTGAGGGGGCTGAGCGCTATCAATTTCAGGCGCTTAAGAGACGCGATGATGAACTCGAAGCTCTGCGGCGTGAACTGCCAGGCATGCACGTCAATATAGGCGCCTTCCGATTTCTCGTATTCGTCGATTGCTGCCCGGATCCGCAGGTCGCGGTCTTTGAAATAGTCGCCATCCGTGTGGTCGCCCTGCCAATGACGCCCGCAATCATTGTGGGTAATGAGGGCGCGATGCTCGATCACGCTTTGAAGGCTGTGGACTGTCCGCCCGTCGGCATGGGCGGCGCAGATCTCCGGAAGGCCGGACTGGTCGATAAAATAATCGAAACAGTAGCGTTTGTCGGGAATGAGTAAGAAATAGAAGCCACTGGGCTTGAGAATGTCGCAGACCGCGTTCAAGTGATGGATCAAATCCGGCTGATGCTCTACCACATGAGAAGAAATAACGAGATCGAACGTTTCGTCGATGATCGACAGATCGCCGGAAGGCGAAACAAAGTCGATCGCTGGAACCTCGACGATCGGATAGCCAACCTTCTTGGCACGCCGTTCCAAAGCCGCACCGTCGAGGACGTCGAAATATTTGACGTTTGGCCCTTTCAAAATCGGATTGCAGAACGGACCGATCTCCAAGATTTTTTCGTAAGCGCCGGCACGGGCGACGAAATGGTCGCGAACAGAGCTGTCGGCAGCGATGCGACCTTCGGCTATACCATGTCGATAAAAATGGTCTCTCAACGCTGCCTCATCGAACGCCTGGAAAGCCTCGTTCTTTCGATAAATATGCGGATTGAAGACAGGTTCGAAGTCCACCTCATCTTGTGCGGATATCGAACCTGATCTCGATTGATCGGTCATGGATTAATCTCTTCCCCCCCCGAAAGGGTTTACAATCCGCACGCTATACGCGACTTCGGCAGGCCGGTAAAATGGAGACAGACGCGACGATCTCCGCAGTCCATAGATCCTTCGGCCTCAGGCTCTGTCAATGCCGACTGAATTTTGGTTCTCCCGCACTTTGTGTGGAGCCTGAAGGATCAAGTCGGAGCAAAGACGCGCTGACGCAGGAGATCGAAGCCGGCTCGGCTGTACATCGTCCGCTTGATCATCTTCAAGCGACTGATTTGGCCCTCGACAGGGCTCGTCGTCCAAAGCGTTTCGATTGCAGCCACGACCGCGTCTTCGTCCCGTCGAAGGTTTGCCGCGAACCGCGCGAGCAGGGTCTTCGCCGCGTCATCGAACCATTCGGTCAGGTTGGGATCGTCGCACTGGCGGCGTAGCATTCGGTTCAGTCGTCCGACCAGATCCGCGACGACGGCAAGAGCCGGAATAGACCTTCTGGTCTCTTCGACGAAGCGGCGATCGTTATCGGCCATCTTTCCGATATCGGCCTGAAGTAGGCGCGCTGCTCTTCCATCTGCTGAGCAAACTCAGAAGTGGCTCCGGTTGTCTG
Source organism: Fulvimarina thalattae (assembly GCF_040239565.1). Taxonomy (NCBI): domain Bacteria; kingdom Pseudomonadati; phylum Pseudomonadota; class Alphaproteobacteria; order Hyphomicrobiales; family Aurantimonadaceae; genus Fulvimarina; species Fulvimarina thalattae. Next base: position 501 of record NZ_JBEHWS010000046.1, on the reverse strand, counting down.
AACAGTCTCGCCGGTTCTGATAAGTGGATCGCCTTCGGGTTATAGGCCACGGCGAGCAGCGGCTGGTTGAAGTAGATGGCGTCGGGCGTATGTCCGCCGAGGCGGGAATGTTGGACTTGCTTCGGGAAAGTGGAGAGCTCTTCTAAAAGAGAGAGGAGCATTCCATGGGCAGATCACATCGCCGGTTCGGCAAAGAATTCGAGTTGGAGGCCATTCTGTTGATTTCCACTCGGAACTGACCCGGGTTTTCCATCGAGAATTGACCCGGGTTCGACTTGAGTTGCCGGGGTCGTCTTTTATGAAGGCATGAGCGTTTTCCTTTTTCCTGCGGTTAGCGGTTTCGGTGCTTGCCCTGAAGCGGAAGCTGTCGTTTCCGGTCTGACCTGCCACTGAATCTTCATCCAACAGCGATTAGAGTCTCGTCCGTTTCAGATACGCCGTTGGGCGCTGGTTGAGCAACCGGCGTAGGTGCGGAGCCATCCGATAGCGGAGCGCCGGAGC
>NZ_JBEHWS010000045.1:0-4180 GCF_040239565.1 Fulvimarina thalattae | reverse complement strand
CAAGATCAAGGAATTCAAGGGCATCGCCATGCGAGCGGAGAAGACGGACCGCAACTTCGCAGCCATGCTTTACCTCTCCATGACAGTCGTCAATTCGCGATGAATCTCAACAGGCCCTAGAGTGCGTTTTGCACGTCCAATATCGCCGGTTCGACATTGGCTGTGGGCTAATTCTAAAAGGATAGTCTCCTTTCAGCCCATCTGAACATCTTTGCAGGAGAACCATTTCGACTGCATCGGCTGGATATCTCTGAACAGAATCTAGCTCTTAGACCAAAACTTCAGCACCACTTACGTTGACACCCGGTCGCACTCGAAGTTGTGCGATCTCTTTTCCAGCACGATCCTCCGCCAAACGGATCTCGTAGGCGCTTTGGAGATTGAGCCAGAACTGCGCGCTCATTCCGAACCAATGGCCGAGGCGCAACGCGGTATCGCCTGTGATTCCTCGACGACCATGGATGATCTAGGAAACACGATTGGGCGGGACATTGATCTGCCGGGAGAGTTCGCTTGGCGAAACGCCGAGCTCAGTGAGTTTTTCCGCGAGAATTTCGCCAGGATGGATCGCAGGACGGGCCATTCAGGTGCTCCTTATCTGGCTTGGGCAGGCCGCCGGATCGGCGTCGGCTCAGTCATAATCGACAATCTCGACCTGCGCCTGTTCGCCGGGCGACGTCTCGAAGCGAACTTCGAAGCCTTTGACCGGCGCCAGACGAACATCGCGCAGGAAGTCGGTGACGGCGGTGTAGCCGCCGGAATAACCGAGTTCCTTCAGCTCTCGAAGAAGGCGTCGGCCCGTCAGGCCGCGAAAGGCGGTGACGCGTTCACGCAGATAGGCCGCGAAAGGATCAATCACTGTCTGCCGCGGTTGTCGCGGACTGTAGGCCGGAGCCTCCATGCCGCGTTCGATGTATTTGCGGACCGTCTTACGGTCGAGACCGCTTTGACGCGCGATCGCCGACACGGTGAGGCCCTGCCGGTGCAATTCCAAAATCATCATGAGTTCCCCGAGATCGATCACCGCATGCTCCCTCCCGACCATCGGGAGCGGCATCGATGACATCGCGCCGCCGGTCTTCCGGGGCGCGCCCCGGAAGACCGGCGGCAACGTCAAACTGGGGAAGATTCAAACGGCGCTTCTGGGTAGTTTCCACCCGGCAGCGACAACCGGCCATCTCCTGAAGCCCGCACTGCAGGTGCACAGGTATGAATGAGTTTTTCCGAGGCATTTCGGGTCATTTCGAAATTCCTCGAATTGACTCGATTTACTTCGGTCTGCGTTAGTTCGTGGCCGTTATGAACGGCTATGGCACGAGAAACGCTACAGGACTGGGCTCAACGTTTTGCTGACGATCTTGTGGTCGATGGCGAGGCCGTCGCGCTCGACCGGGTTCTTCGCAAGCATCTTGATAGCCTTACTTTATTTCGCAGCCAGGGTCTGAACTGGGGTAGCATTGCCCGGGCCGTCGCGAAGGCCGGTGGCCGGCGATCTGACGGTCAGCCTTTTTCAGAAGACCAGATCCGTGGCAGTGTTTCGCGTCTCGTGAGGGCCGGGCGGAAACATGAGACGGCGACACCGCGACGCCATTTCCGCGGAAAAGAGTCTCCCGACGAACTGACGTCGCAGCAAAAGAAACCACCCGATCAAGGGCGGCCACGTGGCGACATGCAAAAAGCCCTTACGCCGCTACCGCGTCGACCGTCGTCGCCCGCTTCCGTCAGCAAGAGCGGTGACATGGAAATCAGCGCCGACGATCTCGCCGTCGTCTTGGCCCGAATTAAACGCTCCTGAGCATCAAAGGTGAAAACCATGCCAATAGACACGATTGTTGCCCGGTTCGAAGCCGATGATGGATCGACGCGTCATTTCACATTTGACGAGCTTGTTCACCCGATCCATGATCATCGTCTAATCCGGGATCATTCCCTTCTCTTCTGGAACTCAGAGTTTGAAGTAGATTCCCGGATCCTCGCCAATATCGGCGACATCATCGAGCAGGAAACCGGGTTTCCCGCCCTCTCGGAACTGACAACGCTCGATCGACTGAAAGCCAGGGACGTTCCTCTTGATCGGGAGCAGGCACGCCATTTCGTGGCTGGCGGAATCCTGTGGTACATGCCGGGATTTTTCACGACGATCGATCCGGGGAAGAAGCATACATCGAAGAACAGCCATCAGCTCGACCAGGCGACGGCCATCCATGGAGCCCTTGGCCGAAACCTTGTCAAATCGGCGCTCTGGCGATCGTATCGTGAAGTCCCGAGGCAGAGAAACGATGGTGACGGTCGCACGCTGGAAAAGCGTGCCGCAACGGATGCAGACCGTATTATATCGAAGGCTCTAGGTTATGAGCTCGTCGATCAGGAAGATGGCACTATCGGCAACGAGCGCCAGCTGTTTCATCTTCTTGATGGCGACCGGGAACTCGGTGTTCTGATTGAAACACCCACTTACATCCTAGCCTCCGCAATGGAGCAGGGACGCCGGTATATCGACTGGCTTTACGACATCTCGTATCACGATGAAGACGGCACCCTCAGGCGCACTGTTGCTTCCGACCGGCTTGATAGAGACGGCGAAAAGATCCGTTTTTATAAGGCTTGTACCAAGCGAATAAATGCCGAGATCGCGCTATTCGAAGAGGTCTGCGGGCAGGAATTCGACGGTCCGGCATTGGCGGCATGGCAGATGCAGGTTGTCACCGCCCTTCGATTGGCAGGAAGCGCGTCTGCCCTGGCCGATCATGAAAGAATGGTCGTGTCCCAGGATCTGCGGCGGCTGAACGCACGGTGTCAGGCATTGCGTCAGGTGGAGCATCCGACCCCTGAGGAAGAGCTGAACCTCGAAAACATCCGAGACGAGATCGCGAACCTCACCAACAGATTTGAGGATCATCGAAGGGCACCAATTCTGCGCGAATTCGAAAACCGTCGATATCGCGACGCGATCTATCATATCCTGACGCCGCTCAACGCAACGCTCGTGGCGTTTTATTCAGGGGTCGACCCCCAATCTATCAATCCGGATATCTGCGAGCTACAGATGCCGGCGATGGCTCATCTTCTTGAGGCCGCAGTGTGGGCCGGCAAGCTTCAGCGCGATCGGAAGAGGACGATGACGGCCGCGATCGCATCAACGCTTCTGGCCGTACTCGAGGAAAAAGAATGGTCGGCCGAACATCGTGCAACACTTTTGGAATGTCGCGACATCGTTTTCTCTGCTCTGGATCCAGCTGCAGTTGAAACGCTCCATAACGCCGCGCGAAACAGCGCAAGAACCGGTGAACCCAGGACCGTTTTTCAAGGCTTCCCCGAGATTAACGCGCGGCAGGATCTCAATCGCGAGAGAATGTTCGATCAGGCTCTGGAAGACTCGGAATTTGTCGATACCGAGGCTTACGGGTTTGCCTACGATCACGACCTTGGGGTGTTTGCAACCGATTATCGACCACTTCATCTGATGGGCCATTTTCTCAATGTACCACCGGCATACGAAGCCAACTGGCTCGGTCAGGTCAGGATCCGGTTCGTTGATCGCGAGTTCGCTGGGTTCGAATATGGGGCGTAGAACGCCGCGCGATACGCCGATCGGTAAGACCGAGGCCATTCTGTCTCGACAGCAAACCAGACTTTGCGTCTATAAATAGACGGTCCTGCCTTTCCGCCGGAACAAAAAGGGGCTAACCGTCGATGACGCTAGCCCCTTTTCACTACATCAGCGATGCGTAATTTTATCGGCGATCGATACGAATTCGCTCTCCCTGGCCGATTGGATCGCCCCTGACGAGGTCAGGATTTTTCGAGAGCAAGTCGCTGACAGTCATTTCGAGCAAGTCTGCCGCAGCCTCCGGTGTCAGCCAACTTGATCTCACCTCGTAATCACAGAAATAAACTTGCCGATTCAATTCCTTACACATTTCTGTAGCAAATGAATTGTATTCTAGTGGGTCGTTTATATGGGTGATACCAAGCAGTAAAAACCCAGATACCCAGACAAACATCTGTCCAGAACGCCACTGGTCTCCATTGATTTCTCCTTTTTGCAGACAATAATTGACCTGCCACTGAGTTTTTCCTCCACGTTGGATTAGAGTCCGTTCCCCATTGAGGACGGACGACATGAAGCGAAAGCGTTTTTCTGAAGAACAGATCATCGGCGTTTTGAAGGAGCAGGAGG
>NZ_JBEHWS010000044.1:0-4371 GCF_040239565.1 Fulvimarina thalattae | reverse complement strand
GGGTAAAGGGAGCCAGGATCGTCTGCCCGCACCGGGCGACGCTCAATCAGAACGTGATCTTCCTTATGAAATCCGTGAACGAAGAGACAGGCGCCCTCCCGCGGAAGCGGGTTCGTTCTTCGACCCATCCCAGCCGTTCGGGTGAATATTTTCGAACCGAGAAGCGGACATTCAGCTCTGAAACAGAATAAAGCGGAAGTGTTTCAAAACCGAGCCGTTCGACATTGAATATATATCGGGAGCCGAAGAACTGCGGGCTCCCGTGACGGGAACGTATAAGACGGAACGACGTTTGATCCGAACGCAACAATAAACTCGCGGACCATTTCGCCAAAAAAGGGTGGTCTCACGTTCCCTTCGGTGCAATACCTTCGAAATCCTCGGGTCGAAACTACGCGAGAAATATCAGATTCCGTTCGGTTTCATCTCGAACGATGAATGTTTCGCTGAACCGGATCTATAATTACCTTGACTATCAGTTCCAACTCTTCCGCCGAAATTGAGATCGGTACTCTGGCCGATGAAACCTTGGTGCAGCTCTTCGAACGTGCCCGTTCGGCGATCGTGCTGACGGACCCGTCTCTGGATGACAATCCGATTGTCGCCTGTAACGACGCGTTCCTGGAACTGACTGGCTATCCTAAGGAAGAAGTTCTTGGAAGGAACTGCCGGTTCCTTCAGGGGGTGGGAACCGAACCAATGACTGTTCGTGAACTATCTCGATGCGTCGCTTCGGAACGCTCCGGACAGTTCGAGATCCTGAACTTCCGCAAGAATGGTTCGCCGTTCTGGAACGCACTCCATATCGGACCGATTTTCGGGGCCGATGGTCGGGTCCAGTACTTCTTTGGCTCGCAATACGACATCTCCGAAACAGTTGAATTCCGTCTCTCTCAGATGCGTGAGCACGAACGGCTCAGCTATGCGCTTCAGGCGGCAAGCGCTATCGGGACATTCGATTGGAACGTGAAAAACGACGTGCTGGCGGTCAACGAAGGGTTTGCGATCGCGTTCGGTCTCGATCCTTCAGCGGCGGCCGAGGGGCTTCCCGTTGACGCCTTTTTCGAGCATGTCGACGAAGCGGACCGAGAAGAACTGAAGCAAGCGACCGCCAAGGCAGTCCAAACCGGCGAACCTTTCGAGCACGAATACGGGGTCAAAGGCTCGGACCGACACCGTTGGCTTCTCGGACGCGGTCGCTGCTTCTACGATGAACACGGTAAACCGACACGCTTCTCTGGCGTCGTGGTCGACATCACGCGTCGAAAGACAGCCGAGGACGATCTCAAGGCCGCACTCGAAAAGTCGGAGCTTTTACGCAATGAGATCGATCACCGGATCAAGAATCTGTTCGCCGTTGTGCCGGCCATCGTAAATCTATCGTCGCGGCTTGCCGACAATACTGAAGATCTCGCGGCGTCTATCCAGCAACGCATTGCAGCGCTTGCGAGAGCGCATTCGCTGACGATCGGGCTCGCTTCCTCGAAACACGGTGTTCTCTTCGATGCGCTCTGCAAGGCGGTTCTCGATCCCTATACCGACGACCACGAGCCTTTCGTGCTGACCGGTCAGAAACTACGAATGGGTCAGACCGAGGCGAGCGCTACAGCACTGATGCTACACGAGCTTGCGACCAACGCTGCGAAATACGGAGCACTTACGACTGTCCAGGGCAGCGTCTCGATCTCATGGACCGTGACTGAGCATGATAATCCGGAAGGCTCTCTTAAGAAGAGCGCCGAAGCATCGATCGTTTGGAAGGAAACAGGCGGTCCGGTGGTAGCAGGTCATCCAGAACGTCACGGATCTGGATCGCAACTGATCGACAAGCTCGTTCGCAGTCTTGGAGGTGTGTTTAAGCGCGAATGGGAACAAGACGGCTTGCGCGCAAGTTTGAGACTCCCGGTCCGTGTGTTCGACATGACGGATGAATACGAAGAGATCGATGGGTAGGAGCGCCGTCGGTGAGTTTTACTGGAAAAACCATTCTACTGCTTGAAGACAATGCTCTTGTCTCAGCAGACTTGTCGATGATGATCGAGGACAGAAACGGCACCGTCATTGGACCGTTCCGGACCTGCGCTGAGGGGTTAGAGGCCTTGACGACCGATATGCCGGATGCCGCTCTGCTGGATGTCGAACTTCTCGACGGTGCGAGTTTTCATGTCGCAGAGCGCATGGCTGCGGACGAGCGTCCATTCATCTTCTACACGGCGAAGGGAAGCGAAGGCTACAATGTTGCAAGGTCAATGGGCGCTCCGCTTCTCAGCAAAGCCCACTCTAGTCGAGAAGCTGTCGATATGCTGGCTATGATAGTCGAGCATTCATCGAAAAAGCCGAGCGCCTAGATGCCGATTCTGAAACAGGATTGGCAGTTCTGTTTCAGGTCGGGCGATCGGCCGGTTTCGACCCAGTAGTGACATACCAGCGGTCGAAGCGTTGCCCCAAAACCTACCATTCACCAATAAACCAAAGTTAGGATTCTGGGCGAGCTTTCCAGTGCTTCGTACCGCTGTTGGCAACAGATCAGAATGAGATCTGCATTACGACGAATGACGTTCCATCTTGTCTGTCGTGGCCGGCTTCTTTGGTCCCCCTGCAACGAACCAAACGGCAACGAGGATGACGGGGACGGCGCTGATCGCGTTCCATGTCGGCCGTTCCCCAAGAAACATGACGCCGAGAACGAGGCCGAGCACCGGTACGACGTAATTGACCTGTTGAAGTCGTCCGGCACCAACACGGGGTATCAGCGTGAAGTAGATCAACGCTGCCAGCGCCGTAGGACCAGCGCCGAGATAGATCGCGGCGAGTGCGGATTCCGGCGATATTTCGGAGAAAGAATAGGTGCCGGTCAATGCCGTAAGTGCAGTAATCAGGATCGCACCGATCAGAACTGATGCCGCTGCCATCGAGAGGGGATTTGGGTAGGGGAACCGCCGCGAGAACAGCGCTGTGAAGGCGTAGCAGAGCGCAGCGCCCGTGAGCGCAAGCCTGGGCAGTAGATCGCCGCCCACTCCCTCGACGGCATTGGGCCCTACCAGAATGACGATACCGGCAAATCCGATCACGGCACCAATCATCTTGGATCGGGTCAGAACCTCGCTTTCGTGGGTGAGCGGGGCGACAGTGAGCGTGACCACCGGAGCAATGCCCATGATCAGCGCCGCAACGCCTGACGGGACGCTCTGTTCGGCATAGCTGATCAGGAGAAACGGCGCGACGTTACCCGACAGACCGACGACGAGCGCCGTGGCCCAACCCGTCACGCCGAGCCCGAGGCTACCGCCGCGAATGCCGAGAACCACAAGCAGAAAGAGTGCGCCGATCACCATACGAGCGGAGACCAGAGAGAACGGGTGCATCGTCGTCACGCCGATCCCTATCGCGAGAAACGAACTTCCCCAAAGCCATGCGAGAAGGAGCCAAAGGCCGAAATCCTTTGCGTTCACTATGCGTTTCCCATACCACGATGCTACGTAATTCGTAGCGCGCTATGTTTTCGATAGCAAGAGGTCGCATGACGCAGATTCCGGTTCCGGGCAAAGCCGTCCGGGGTTCACGCTCAGGCAGTCCGATCATGGCAATGTTCGATCTGCTCGGCCGTCGATGGGCGATGGGCGTTCTGTGGACGCTCAGCGAGCGGGGCGCTTCCACGTTCCGAGGACTTCAAGAAGCTTGCGAAACGATTTCGCCGGCGGTTCTCAACTCACGCCTGAAAGAGCTTCAGGCGGCCGGGTTCGTCGAGCAAACGCCGAACGGATATGCTGTGACGGAGTTGGGAATGTCCGTTTACGAAGCTCTGATCCCGCTGTCCGGCGTGTCGAAGCAATGGGCCGCGTCGATCGAGACAGTTACGAAATAAGGCTTCAACGCATCATTTTACGCGATGCGGTTTGGAATTTCTCCAACCCATCCCTGCCGCTCATGTTTGCTGGAAATCCGTTTACGCACTTTGCCAAACTCTGTGATAATCGGATTAGCCGACAAGCTTCTCGATCTTGAGGGTCGACTCCGATGCGGTACGGCGCGGTTGGCGAGCCAAGCATGACTCAATCGAACCCTTCGTGACCTTCAAACCGGAAGAGAACGCGCAAACCGGGACCATCTCTGTAGAAGGGAAGCAGCACTTCCAGATTGTTCGTTGGTCGCGCAATGCGGAGTTGCGGCACAATCACAGACAAGATCCTTGCTGATTCAAACGGCAGCTAACCCCGGAGTGAACGCTCAAAGCTGCCATTCGGCTTTCTTGAAGAGTTTCGGGCGCCGCGAGGCGTACGAAAGTCCGCGAAGAACGAACCTGCGGGATGCTGGAACGGGACTATGGGGTTTTCGGCTGAGAGCTGATCCTGTGTGATCGATTTCCAGGCC
>NZ_JBEHWS010000043.1:0-4641 GCF_040239565.1 Fulvimarina thalattae | reverse complement strand
GATCGGCGTCAGGCAGACATCCGGCGCAAGACAGACGATCCGCGCCGCGTCGATATCCCGCAAGCCCTCCTTCGGCTGGCGCGTCGTCCACGGAGCGGGATAGTCCGGCTCGCCGACATAGTCGTCACCTGACGGCCGGCTCACTGCACAGCCTCTGGGCCATTACAATCGTTTTGGACAGGGCCCTATCTTACCGAAAAGATTTCCTCTATAGGTTGCTGGCGTCCATCTACTTTAGAATATCGGATATATCGCACGTTTGATGGCCGCACCGTAAATGCATTTTTAAGAGCTATCCTTTCATACGATTCTGGTTCGTTTGCGAAGTCATTCCTGCGAATATAAACCTCGCCCGACTGCAAATTACCGTAAGCACTTCGCAGTTCGCGAATGAGCTGCTTTCCCGAATCAGTGAAGATCATGCGATATCCTTCGGCGTCCACCGCACTTTCAAGAGAAACCCAGATGTCTTGAGGCCGAGACCGCGATGCAAGGAATGTCTCTCGTGCCTGTTCTTCAGGGACACCGACCAGGGCCATCAGTTCTTCGACATTGTATGGCGGCTCCGCTGTTTCGCGAAGGCTTGTCAGATCCAATAAGAGCCCAGTTGAGAGGTCGAAGGTATAATGCCTATGAGACTTGTGCCATAGGTCGACTACGCCAAGACACGAATACCCAAACGCAGCGAAATTACTGTGGTGTAAGTCTTCGAAGTAAGAGAGAATCTCCGAAAAATATGGATCAAACATACTAGGTTCGCAAAACCAGTATTTGCGGTCTATATAGGCACCAAAGCCAACTTCCCGCCAAAGATCAATGAGGTCATCTGGGACGCGCCCACGATACTCAGTAAGACGAGACTCCTCAACTTTGTAGGCGTCTCGGGGCAAACCATGACTATCCAGAAAATCTTGTGCAGACATGTCGACTCCAGAAATATTTGCTTGGCAATAGCGCTGTTGCCTCGGTTTGCCACTATATTGCTATCAATTGGGTTTGCATCTTTGGACAGTTATTCTTGCATTGGCTTACCGCATAATCGCTTAGCGTCCGTGCCTTACCGCCCGGACCCCAATGCGATCCAATTGATGAGTTCTCAGATCCACCGCCCAATCCAGCGAATGTTGTCGGGTGTCCGCCAGCAACCATATCCAATGTATGAATTGCGTGTTTTCCCTTCGCCGCTTGTGTCGCCATCGCAACTGCCTGTGCCGGGCTCAAGTTCGGGTTTACGGCTCTCAATGCGTTCGCATTTGCCTGAATAAACCCTCTACGTGCCACAGTCCTTGCTGCTTCTCCCAGCGCCTTGACATTCGGATAGTTAGAAATGTCAGCCGCCGCCCTGCATGGGTTCTTGGTATTTAGAGCACCCTGCTGCAAATTGAGTTGACGTTGCGTTTCAGTTTTAGTCCCTTTTGTCGGCGTTGAAAACGTCAGGACAAGCAGGTAGCACTCCGGGCGATCCACCCTCGCATTGTCCTTAATACCGGTCTCTGCTTTACCGCACTTTCCAACATCGGATGTTTCAATTTTCCCTTCAGACGCGCGGCGTGCTATATCATCCAATTCCGCTTGTGCGCCTCTGTCCCCATCGAGAGCATGTGTCATTGTTCCTGGATTATCGATCTCGTATTGCATGATCCCGCGCGCGGCGGCATCTCTACCCGGGTTCGACTTTGGAACTGACGATCCCCATTGATTCGCCATGACATTGCGGGCATGCAGGTAAGCATGAGCTGCTAGGAGATCTTGATCTTGGGATAAGTCCAGACAGAATTCCTCAGCGGTTTCGGAATATTGTTTAGTCTCGGCCTGCCTTCGAAATTCCTGCAAGTAGCGAGAGATAAGCGCACGTGCGCCTCGGCCGGCGTAGCGCCCCCAACCTCCGCGTCGATTTGGACCTTTTGGCTTAACTTCTTCAGGCTTTTGCGGAGGACTCCTCGGCGCCGAAGGTTCCGCCGGCGGAATTGGCGCGGGAGGCTGGCTAGGAGGGGCGGGGGAAGGCGTGGTCGTTGGAGGCGCAGGCGATGTCGTTGGAGCCGCGTAAGCATACTCAGCATTCATGATTAACGGGTCTGCTGATAAGTCACTCATCACCAGCGAACCCGGCACGGGATCGTTGTCTTTCGGAGGCTCGTACGTCTTTGTGTCACGTACGAATACGGCCTCGCCGACCGTATTCTTGTTGTTCATCCAGAACCGGTCGAGGTGGCGGATCACCGGATGGCCCTCGGCCCGCACCTCAGGCGCATGGCCGATCGGCTCGGTGACGCCCTCGACCGTGCCGGACTTAACCCCCTTCTTCTTGCCCGGCGCGTCCCCATGCACGTGGGTCGTGCGCGAGGCGAGCGTCATCGCGCGCTTGCCGGTGAAGCGAACGCTTTCGGCATAGCCGGCATCGTGGCCGGCATAGTCGACGATCTGATAGGGGATCGGAACGGCGGTGTCGCCGATCGGCGTCAGGCAGACATCCGGCGCAAGACAGACGATCCGCGCCGCGTCGATATCCCGCAAGCCCTCCTTCGGCTGGCGCGTCGTCCACGGAGCGGGATAGTCCGGCTCGCCGACATAGTCGTCACCTGACGTCCCATTATCAGGCGTCGACATGGGAAGCCTCATCACTTTCGTGTTCAGAGCCTCTTGGCGGTTCAGTGAGGGCCCGTGCCAAGGTCAGTGTGACACCTGTGGCCTCCGGCAATGGAAAACGGCCTCGCCAGGTGAGGATGATCCGATGATCCTTCCGCCAGTCGAAATGCACACCGTCGAGGACCAGCAGGCGCCATCCATCGGCATCGCTTCCTTCCACGCGAACTGCGAGCCTGATGTCGGGTAAACGCCCCTCCGCGACCGGATATGAGGCGGAGAGATTTGCCAGCTTGTAAGTTTCGTCGCCTTGCAGAAACGGAATAGCGACCTGATCGGGCGGGGCCGACTGCCAGAAGCGGGTGTCGAAGTCCTCGGGCAAGAGCGGATGACGCTCATCGAGCCAGGCCTGATCGTAGGTGCCGGCGTGGCGCTGGCGAGAGCGCCACCATGGCGAGACAGGCCCGAAGCCTGCCGGCTCCGGCCGCTCTCGCCAATCGAGCTTTGAATCCGGCCAGTCGATCTGCGGGGCGGCGACCGCGCCAATGTCCGGGGACATCTCGCAATTGACGATCCCGCAGCCCAGCGGATTGCGAGGTTCCACGGCTGACTGCTGTTCCGCTTCCTCATCCTGAGGGAATGGACCGCCGAAAGCCTTGTCCCAAGACAGAGGCACCTGCCGCGTTGCTTTCGGTTCCGTCAGCGTCCAGTCGGTGATGATCCGCTTGGCTCCCTTGGCAAGGAAGCCAGCCCATTTTTCACGGATTTTCGGCGACCACCACCGTTCGCCATGGATGGCGAGGGTCTTGTCGATCGATCCAATCGTCAGGGAGGCAGGCCAAGTCGAGGCGTCTGTGTCGCCAGGCGCGTAGGAAAAGCCCAGAAACGTGACATCCGTTCCGACCTTGCCTGGCGTCAGATCGGTCTGGCGGATCTGCATGGTTGTGTGAGGATCGCCTTCATACGCATCCTCCCACTGAAACGGCTCCTGTTCTTCATGAAGCTTGAGCCCGTCTCCCTGGCGGTGCTCGAACGTCGCCTTGACCGCAACGACGCAATCGAGATCGCCGGCCTGATCGAACTGCCTGAAAGCGTTGGCTACCAGCGGGGTTGGATTGACGAGCTTCATGCCAGGGCCCAATCAGTTCATGTCGATCGGCTTGCCGCGCATCTGGAAGTGGTCGGTGGCGACAAAATTGAAGGTTTTTCCGAGGATGATCACCTCGCCATTGGCCTTCATGATGAACTTCGAATCCCCGCACTCGATCACGAATTCCTCGCCGACCGCGATCTTGCGGAACTTGCCGGTGCTCTCAAGCTGCGTCGCGCCGACATTGGTGACCTTGCTCATCCCCACCTGCTCGACCTGAGCCACGCCGACGGTGGTGGACTGGAAGTTGCCGACGACGGTGTTCATGATGCCACTGAGCGGGAAGAGGCTGGATGCATCTTGACCGACGCCGGCGCCGGAGCCCGCGAGATCGGTGCCGGCATCGGCGCGGGGGTTCGGGCCGGAGACGACGCCGTTGCGCGCGCCTATCCCGCCGAGGCCCAGAAAGCCGAGAGCCGAGGAGGCGAGCGTGCCGGCAAAGCCGGTCAGCGCCGCGCCGCCGCCGCCGGCGATCTGGCCGGCCTGGGCGAGAAGCCCGGCGGTGTGGCCGGCAAGCCCAGAGACCTGCGCCATCAGCGCGAAGGCCTGCGGACCCGTGCCGCCCACTGTGACATTCATCGAGCCGCCGACCTCGGTCTTCTGATTTTGTGCGACCTCGACCGCCCGGTTGCCGCCGATCGAGGCGACTTCGTGCGCGTCCACGCGCTTGGTGCGGTTGTTCAGAACCCGCGTCGTCTGATCCTTCTGGGCGTGGAAGAACATGTTCTCCGCGCCCGTCGCGTCCTCGAAGGTCATCTGGACACCTCGAAGAACCTTGATTCCCCCGGACGAAGGCAGCTTGAATGTCGTTTCGGGATTGCGAGTGGTCTGAGGCGCCGCATTTCCATGGTTCTCGCGTTTACGGACCGCTTTTCAGCCGCCTGGCCGGCGTTCTCGCTGTCATGCGG
>NZ_JBEHWS010000042.1:0-6559 GCF_040239565.1 Fulvimarina thalattae | reverse complement strand
TTCCAACAAAATTGCGCACCGCAAAAAAATGCCAAAACCAACGCCAATGCCCGGAAAATAAGCTCACTCAACGTCATGGAAACGTCAAAATGACAAACTCAACACAAGGAAAAACGGCTTACACGAGGGGAGAGTGCTCCCTCCACATACAAAGAACCCGGCCTCCTTCGAGACCGGGTTCCAGCGTTCTATCCTCGGCTCGATAGAACCGAGCGAAAAAGCGAAACTCAGACGAGCTTTGCATCCAGCGTGATCTCGACGCCTGCGAGAGCCTTCGACACCGGGCAGCCTTCCTTTGCCTTGGTCGCCAGTTCCTTGAACTTGGCTTCGTCGATCCCGGGCACCTTGGCCTCGAGTGTGATCGCGCTGGTCTTGATGGCAAAGCCACCCTCGACCTGCTGCACGTCGACGACGGATTTTGCGTTCAGCTCTTCTGCCGGTGAGCCGTTTTCGGCCAGCATATGCGAAAGCTGCATGGCGAAGCAGCCGGCGTGAGCCGCTGCGAGGAGCTCTTCCGGATTGGTGCCCGCCTGGCCGCTTTCATCCTCGAAGCGCGACTTGAACGAGTAGCCGCGATTCTCGAGCGCCCCGGACTGGGTCGTGAGATGCCCCGTTCCATCGGAAAGGGCGCCCTTCCAAAGTGCGATCGCCTGGCGTTTCATCGAATGTCTCCTTTGAACTGTTCCGCCTGGCCGTCCCAGCCAGGCTTGGTACTGCACGGTAAAATAGTTCACACGTGAACAAGTTCCACGCATCTCACGCTCTGTTCATCCATTTCCCTTTATTCTGGAGCAGCCATCTCCCGTGCGCGCCAAATAGGGCCCGTCCGAAGCAAGGCTTCACAATTCGAAAGGCCGGCCATGTCGAACGTCCTTCTCTTCGCCACGCAACCTGTCATGCGCGAAATCGCGGCCTGGCTGGAAGGTCTGCGCACGGAGCGCCATGCAAGTGAGGAGACGGTCGAGGCCTATGAGCGTGATCTGCGTCAGTTTATGATCTTCCTGACCGACTATCACGCGCGTCCCGCCGAACTCGACGATTTCGCCGACCTGAAGCCGATGGACCTGCGCTCTTTCCTTGCTTCGCGACGCCGCGACGGTGCGGGCGCACGCAGCCTTGGACGCGGGCTCTCCGGCATACGCTCCTTCCTCCGCCATCTCGAAAAGAAAGGACTCGCCTCGTCCGCCGGCGCCAAGGCGATGCGCGCGCCGAAGCAGACCAAAGGCCTTCCCCGCCCGCTCACGGTTAGAGGCGCCCTTAATATCACCGAAGAGGCCGATGCGTTCTCGACCGAGCCCTGGGTTGGCGCCCGCGACGTCGCGGTCCTGACGCTTCTTTACGGATGTGGGCTGCGAATCTCGGAAGCGCTGGCGCTAGCGGGCGATGCGCTGACCGAGGAGACCGCTCGATCGATGACGATTACCGGAAAGGGCGGCAAGACGCGGCTCGTGCCGTTGATCCCCGCCGTCCACGAGGCCGTCTCGAATTATCGAAGGCTCTGCCCGTTCGATCTCGATGCCGGACAACCGCTGTTTCGCGGTACACGCGGCGGCCCGCTGCGTCCGCAGCTCGTCCAGCGCAATATGGCCCGCCTGCGGGGTGCCTTCGGCCTGCCGCCATCGGCGACGCCCCACGCCCTTCGCCATTCCTTCGCGACTCACCTTCTCGCGGCGGGCGGAGACCTCAGAACCATTCAGGACCTCCTCGGCCATGCGAGTCTCTCGACGACGCAGGCCTATACGGCAGTCGATGCGGATCGCCTGCTTTCGGTCTACGACGATGCCCATCCGCGGGCGCGCCGAAAGGCGAGGCAGATGTCTCCCTGATAAGGTCCGATGAAAGATGAGACGAGCTCCCGCCATGAGCATCGGCACTCAATCGTCATTGGCCAGTGCTTGAAAAAGCAATGGCGGCAGGGTGAAGCGACAACCCGCTGGCGGCCCGCGATCAGTCAACCGAACGCACGTGCGAAAAACATGGCACCAGGCCAATTTTCCAGCGCACAAATCGCCGACGGAAACAGCGCAATTCCACCCTTGCATTCAAGCTTCGAACCGTCTACCTACCCGCCATCGAAGCGAACAGCTTCGTTCGGCACGCGCCCGTAGCTCAGCTGGATAGAGCACCAGACTACGAATCTGGGGGTCAGAGGTTCGAATCCTTTCGGGCGCGCCATTTTCCAATAAATTGAACAATAGCAAACCTTTACCCGCGCAACGTGGCGATTTTCTCAGCTATGATGCGCGAGCAATTCCGGTGCTTGGAGCACAAGGGATATAGCGACAGATCCACGGATTTGGTCTCGTCCGACGCGAAGATCGGAATCGCACCTCCCCGGCATGCCTGCAGAACAAGGACCGGACGGCGACTTCCGACGCATAAAGTAGAATCAGCGACATTAAGCGGTGGAATCCGGAATTCCGTCGGATTTGCCTCAAATGACAGACGTTAAGACGCCTATCGCTGAAGTTGCGTTAGCCGAGAAGGCGGACAGGTCTGGACCCGAAATTCTCGTTTCCGCCTCGTGTCTGACAGCGCCTGAAGTCCCTGAGTCTTGAGACGACTGTCATCGTCCGACGAGAGGTCTTCGTCGCGAGCCGCGAAAATTGATTAAGATCACGCTGTCCGGGCTTTCACGCGAAATCGAAGTGGCCGCCGGGCGGGTGGGTGAATCGGAGCTACGTGGTCATGGAATTCGTTTGGGACGGGGTCACAACCGCGAGCGCGCTGAATAAAGAGGCGGCCGCCAGGCGTCATCGAATTTCAGAAGCATCCAAGGCTTATCGCTGGCCAGACGTCGTTAAAATCATCGAAGGTGATCCGAGCCTGGTGAATAGCACTCGACCTGACGGCCTATCTCGATACCCCCTCTTCATCAGGCAGCCCACGGCGGGGCGCCCGCGGAGGTCGTGGAGACTTTGATCCGGCTGGGGGCTTGGCGGACGCTTCAGAATGCCAACGGAGAGCGAGCCGTCGATATCGCCGTACGGCGCGGTCACTTCCATCTGGTCCCCGTGCTCGAGCCCGATCAGAAGCGGAGAGTACCGATCGGCGTACTTCTGAGGATCCAGTCGCTGTTTCACGAGGTCATTCTCGGCAGAGCCGCTCAACAGGTCAGGGAGGCAGCATTGCGACTGCCCGAACTCGAGCCTCTGCTCGAATACGAGCGATCGAAGTTCTGGTTTGCCGTGCCGGGAATGTACGGTGGTTTCGCCTACGACCTGAAATCGGACGGTGTTCGAGCCGTGCTGGAAGCCGAAAGCTGGTGTCGGATCGCCGAGGGTTCGGGGCAGCGCCACGAGATTACTTCGGCAGGAAGCCGCTTGACGGCGGAAGGCTTCGTCTAATCAAATCTCTGCTCTGCTCGTTTCGCCATGGAGACCTTTGACGAGCAGATGCCAGAATCCT
Organism: Fulvimarina thalattae; assembly: GCF_040239565.1. Lineage (NCBI taxonomy): Bacteria > Pseudomonadati > Pseudomonadota > Alphaproteobacteria > Hyphomicrobiales > Aurantimonadaceae > Fulvimarina > Fulvimarina thalattae. Next base: position 3,151 of record NZ_JBEHWS010000042.1, on the reverse strand, counting down.
ACCAGCCTTCGGTACCCGGCGGCCCCTTGAACGGACCGGCGACCTTGGAAGTTATCCAGCCGCCGTAGAACTTGCCTTCCTGCGGAGCGACCCGTTCGCCGTCGACGAAGCACGCGTCGACACGAGCCGGGTAGAAGGCAAGATAGCCGGCGATCGGCGCGAAGTCCCGCACCGGATCCGGATACGACCAGGCCGCATCCTGCGAAACCAGCGTTCCGGCGACCAGGTCGAAATAGGCGGCACCGCCCTTCCACTCGCAGAGCGTCCGCTTCGAAGCCGGTCTCAGGAGTCCGGCGTCTACGTCCGATCGCGGGAAATAGTAGGATGGCGGGTGGCTCGTCTCTATCGCGCGGTAGCCATTCACCGTCTCGGCGATAACCCGACCGGCGAACTCGACCTTCAGGCGCGAGGTGACGGGTTCTATTCGTGCCGGACGCGGGAAATCCCAGACGCTTTCCTGGCCGGGACTCACAGGACCGGGTTCGGGTGCAAACAGCCGTCGCATGGTTTCTCCTCGGTCGCACCGTTCAATTCCGCGCACGTACGAAAAGTATCTCGTTCTTGATTGCGCTCAAGGTTTGCGTTCTGGGTGGGCCCGCACTGCTTGGAGAATCGTGCCCCGCGCACCGTAGACTGCTAGCGCGGCGAGTTCCCTTTGACACGGAAAAGGACTAGGTTCCGCGAACAAGACATGAGCGAAATTGAGCCGATGGTCCCCGAGAGATGCGTTTCCGACTGGTGCCCGCCCTGCTCGTTTTTCTCGGCTCCTACTTCCCGCTCAGCGTCATTCTGCTGGCACAGGATTTTCGCTACGATCTGATCGGAAGGCCGTTTTGTCTGGTTTTCATCGAGCTGGACCCCGCGTGCGTGCTGCCGCTCAAGAACGTCTGGTTCTCAGGCGGCATCTTCGTCGTCTGCCTCGCATGCCTGAGCATCTCCCTCATCGCTCTCCGGAGCGTCCGGCCCGACATCGCAGTGACGGTCAAGGAGGTGAAATACGTTCCGGCCGAACTCATCGGTTACACCATCCCGTACGTCGTCTCGTTCATCAGCATCGATTTCAGCGACACCGGGAAGTTCGTCGGCTTCCTGATCTTTCTCGGATGGATGTTCTGGATAACCTACAGAGCGGGGCTTCTGATGTTGAACCCGGTCTTCGTCGCATTCGGCTGGAGGTATTACGAGATCGCCTATACATACCCCGGTAGCAGTCAGACACACCACGGTAAGGCGCTGTCTAGGGATCCTATTTCGGCAGGCTCACATGAACTCGCCCGCATCCAGGATGTCAGCATCTTCCGATCGGTTCAGAGGTAAAGCGATATGGCGGGGCTGAACGACCTCAAGGAATTCGACATCCAGGACGCTTCTGTCGCTTTGTGGGTTGTCAAAGGCCCCCGGAGCCTCGCCGGTAGCCCTCCGACCTATACGGGTCGTTGGGTTTCGGTCGATGACGATCTCCAGTCTGCACTTCGCAGCACGGTCGCCGAGCAGCGTGACGGTATTGGCGATGTCGAGCCATACGGGCTCCTGGCGAACCCACTCGACGGCGGCGCACTCGCGATCGAGGCTGACGAGACCCACGCCCCGATCCTGACGAGCGAACTCGTCGAGCAGTCAGATGCCCGCAGAGTTCGGACGGTGAAGCATCTCCATAACTCGGCATTCTACGTCGTGAAGCTCGTGGATGGAGATCGCATACTCCATGCGGTTCGACAGACTACGCCCGCTTGGAGAACCAAGAACTCCAAGACTTATCGTTCTGTGATCTTCAAGGAGAATGAACTCACACTCGATGAAAAGCCGCGCTTCGAGATAGCGAAAACGATCGACTTCTTCATCTACGACGGAACGGTCTTCGTAAGACGCAAGGCGGGTTTCGAGACCATTCTGATCTACAAGGAGGCGCATCAGGAGGATTTCCGCCATCTCCAGGCAGAGCCGGCTTTCCAAGGAGTGTTCGTCGACCTGGCACCCCTTGTCGCTCACGTCGGCGTCAACAAGCTTCTGTTGCGTCGGGTGTCCGCGATCAAACAGAAGGCGCACTATCGGGACGCAGATTTCATGAGGCGCCTACACCAACACGCTGGCGCTCTCGGCTTCTCGATCCGGTTCAATAATCAGGGGAAGATCATCGCGACCCCCGAAACATGCGCCGAGATCATGACCGCATTGCTCGATCATCGCCTGACATCGATAGTTTCCAACGGGATCTTCGATGTCCCTAGCAGCACGCCTGTCGCTCCACGAAACTGATGCCTCAGGCTTTGCGGCGACGGCATCTTACTCAGCCGCTTCGAGGAGCGCCGGCTCGAGCCACGCCGCCACGTCCGACCGCCGGTAGACCACCTGCCTGACCGGAACGTCCTCCGGAAACTTCGCGATGCCTGCGGACGCGATATCGACCTTCAACCGCCCCTTCTCGGTATTCATCTCGTCGGCGAGTGTGGTCAGCGTCACGAACTCCGCTCGGAGCGCGTCCAGATCCGCTCTGCGAAAAGCCGAGACCTTCCGGCCGTTGTGCGGATTGACCGCTTCGGGCCTGGCGAGGACGCCAATGGCGACGAAGTGGTTCAGCACCGTCTTGTGGAAGCCGCTGTAGGCCGCGGCTTCGACGAGCGAGAGCCCGCCGTCTTCCGCCTTGGCCGTCAGGCGCCGCATCTCCTCCCGGTCGAAGACGAGGCCGCGCAGATCCTTCGACCCGCGCAGCAGCCCGCGCCAACCGATGCGTCCGCTCTCGATCATCCCGACCAGATCGGCGAAGCGGACGTGCAGATGCCGGAGGCAGTCCTCAAGCGTGATGCGGTCGTCCGTCATGGCGGTGACGCGTTCGGCGCCGGCGAGCAGTCCTCTCTTCAGGGCAAGGACGTCGCGCCGGTCGAAGGCACCGTCGGGAATGCGTCCATCGGGACACGGCATCCGCGTCAGGCAGGTCAGTTCGACCGCGGTGCGTGTCTGCGATTCGGGAAAACCGAAGATCCGCGCGATCTCGGCGGCCGGGACGAGATGTCGGAGGCTTTCGAGAAGGTGGACACCTCCGGAAACCCGATGATTTCCGTTTGGTAGGCGGATTTGGTTCCCTCTTGCCCCAATCGGCTGTTCTCTGATGCCAATTCCGGGCCGAACGGCGTGCTCTACCGCCGTTTCTGGC
>NZ_JBEHWS010000041.1:0-6610 GCF_040239565.1 Fulvimarina thalattae | reverse complement strand
TCTGTTCTCTTTCGAGAGATGAAAGATGGACGTAGGATGGCAACGCAACACTCCAATTGGTCTGGACAACCGAGCCGATCATACATCGGCTCTGGGGTGTTGCACTTCGCGCTGGAAATCAGGTATGGCGCTACCCACTGTCAGATAACAAGCTTTTCGCTTCTGACGGGCTTCTGTGAGGATTTTTTAGAGCTGGTTCGCCAGTTCGCGAGATTCCCTGACCAGTTCGGCGACCTGAGAACGAAACGCCATCGCCTCGATTGTCCGCTCGCCATGGCGCCAGGCACCGTTGCGAGACCCCGTAGGAGCGCCACCACGCGCGCCGTGCATTCGGCATACAGTCCAGTTTGAAACCGCCGGAGAGCCGCACGCCAAGCCCGTGCGCTTACTTCGTGCCGTGCATCGAGGAGCCCGTTGCATGGGGTTGCCGGCTTCTTTCGTCACCGACCCCGCCCCCCTGTCTCGACTGTACCGACAACCGTCTGCCCGCCGGCCTCGACGGTGACATGCTCGACGATGACGCGTTGCTGTCCGCCGGTTCGATGCCGTTTCAGAGCCTCCACCTGGGCGATGTAGGTTCGTGCGAGCTGGTTCAGGGACCGTGACGCGCTGTCCTGTTGGGGGATCGTCTCGCAATGGGCGAGCCTTCTTGCGAGCGCCACCGTCGCATTGTGGATGCCTGCCATCTGCACCGCGAGCATCGCCTCGATTTCGTCCTTAGGCTTGATGCCGGCAACGAGAGAGCCAGCGAACGCCAAGGCTTCGTCGTCAAGCTTCTGGCCTTTCGACGTGATGTTGATGAGCTGGTTCGCCATCCCGACCAAGAAAGCCTCGTTCTTGGAGGCGAACAGTTCCTCTAGACCGGAAAGGTGGGCTGCAATCTTCCCATCTTTATCGACCTCCATTGACGCGGCCGGTTTCGGCTTTCGAGTGACTTGGCTCATGCGGCAGAACTCAAAACGGTTTTGAGGCGGGCGACGGCATGCCGGCTGAAGCCGTCATGGCCACGGATCGCGTTCGCCCAGGTCGGCTGGGACAGACCGGCCCGGCTTGCGGCCTCTTTTTGTGACCACCCGAGTTTCCTGCGGCGGTCCTCGATTTCGCGGGCGACGGCTTCAGGAAGCCGGCCGGATCGGTAGTTCGTGAGCGTGATGATCGGCTGCGCTTCCATTCCGAAAAAGGCGAGCTGTCCATCCGGTTCGATAATCGGAGCCGGTAACGTGACGATTGCCGGTTTAGTCGGCAGTAGGATCGAGGGCGCCGGAATTGCGAAAGTCTTGCGATCGGCATTTGTCCGTTGCCATGGCTCCACCACGCCGGCCGTTATGGCATCTCTACGAAGGGCGGGCGAAAGGCGAATACGATCTCCACCACCTTCCAAGCGATGCGAACCCTTACGCCGAGTGCTCATCGGCAGGTTGCAGGATACCATTGCCTGCTGGGTTCCTTCTTTGGAGAGGTAGCTGATGGTCTTCTTCAGGCCGTTTGCACCGCGGACTGGTTGGATTGCCCCGGCGCCCTGCATGTACGGCGCAAACGATCGGTGAAGGCGATCTGCAATCTTTTTCGTGCCGAAAAACAAGATGTTCGCATGCAAACTGCATTCCGTCTCGAAGGCGACGATCCAGTACGGGGGTAAGTCGGCCCGGCCTTGCTCTAGGACAATGCGCGACGTGAAGCGGCTCGCTTCCTTCCTGGCCACATCTGAGCTGCAGTCCAAGAGTTCATCCCCGAGCACCGCATACCAAATTTGAAAGCCTGATCGCCGCATGAAGTGAGCACCGTTCTGGAGCCTCCTGATCTCGTCTTGGTGCAGGCCGTACCCGACTGTTGTCCGTTGCTGTCTCTTTAACACTATAAGAAGCGCCTTCTGCCGACAGATTGACCGTACCTTTCTCAAAGCCTTGCTGCGCAGGGGCTAGAGCCTGATCTCGGTCAGTTTTTCGCTCCACATTTTGTTATGAAAGTCTGCTCGGATCGGGCACCAAAAGCCGCTCGATCGAGGTGCGAGAGATGAGGCGCCTACGGCGGACTTTCGGCGCGTGTAATTGTCCGTCTGCGATAAGACGGGCGATTGTTCGTTCCGAAACCTTGAGGCAGCGGGCCGCCTCAGGAATTGTGAGAACGGAACATGTTGTGTCTGGCTCTATCATCAGGCGCAATATACAGCACCGGACCAGCGACACCAAATCCTGAGCCGTCTGCATCCGACCTGCTACTCGATCTTGTAACCCGCCTTGCGCTTTTCTCGGTCATTCCAGAGCCAAACGGGAGGAATGGCCGTGGAGAATATATATCTGTATTCGATGCCGCCCGCGCTTTTGAACCCTCCCCCTTTCGAAGCTTCAGCCATGCGGTCCATTCGGGCGAGATGATCTTCACCACGTTCGTATCGTTCCGCGTCCATCTGAGACGCCGTTCCTCGACACTCAGGACGCCGGCATTCTCAGCCGCGCGCAAGGCGTTCTGAACTGTGGTTCGTCCAACACCCGCGAGTGCTGCGATAGCGGCAATGGGAAGCTCGCATCGGCCGCGCTTTTTCACCTCGGCAGCGATTACGGCGAGAACCGCCGTTTGCCCTTGTGTGAAGAGGCAAGCGACTTGGGGCGGCATCATCCCGGCAGCCACCCAGCGCCGCCGTCTTGCCAGTGATTCCGCCGATCGTGGTCGCGATCCTACGGCGGATCCCTTTGAAACTTTCGGTTCTTGGCCGATCGCCGCCGATCGCCGCCGCGCCTCTGCGAACGAGATCAGCCCAGCCGCCTGGTCTTTCCATATGGCCGATCTGGCTTCGAACTCTGGCGCTACAGCTGTTTGAAGTCCTGCGAATGTCATTCACCCGATTCCCCGCAAGGCCCGGATCGCAAGGGTCGGCGCATCGCACCCGTTTGCGTTCCCGCTTGCCTTTTTGCGCAAGCAGGTTCGTTCACCCGATTATGGGCGTTGACGAGGCGGTTCGAAATTGCGAGGATCAGACAACCACGAATGATCTCGGCTTCGGCCGCTGCGATGAGCCCGGTATCCTTGATGCCGGGTTTTGTCGTTTCTGCGCATTGAATCGCGCATTGCTGGTCATCATGCCCGCGACAATCGCGTGACGCAAGGATCGCCAAGTCAGGCTCGCACAACCGTCTGGTGTTCGGATGGTAGCCGGTCGATTACCGGCCATTGTCACCACGTGGTGATAATCGCAATCGCACCGCCTGGTTTATCACACCCGGTAACCGGGCGGATGGACGGATGGTTACCTCCTGAATGTCAGACACTTGGCAGACTTATGCGCAAGCCGCGAAAATTCTTGGACTGACTATCGAGGGCGTCCGCCAACGCGCCCGGCGGGAAATGTGGCGCAAGCAGCTCGGGAACGACGGTAAGGCCCGGATCATTATTCCGGCTGACACCACCGCCCCACCACCCGATGACACAGGCGATAACCAGCAGGTCGATAAACTCGCGCCTAAGCGGCTACCAGCTGGACCAACGGCCGGTGAAGTTGCCGCCCTTCAGGCCCGGATAACGGATCTTCAGGATGAGCTTTCTCGATCCCGGCAAGACGCCGATCGTGAACGGGATGAGCGCCGGCAAGAACGAGATCGTGCCGATCGTCTTTCTGCGGATTTGGCAGATATGGCTAGACGGATGGCTGAAACGGTCACTTCGAAAGATCAGACCGCTGATCGCATATCTGCCTTAGAGGGCGAGCTTACTGAACTACGCAGCCGGCCATGGTGGCGTCGGCTCGTTGGATAAAGCAGAATTGTCAAATGTGTTTCAGAATCATTTGTGACGATGCCTTTTACTCGCTGATCAATCGGCTGACGAATGCGACAGTCGGCGCAGGCATGATCAATCACCCGCTGAGGCGTGCCTCGAACGTTCATTGGCAGGTGTTCGACGTCAATAAGGTGGCCCGCGCCGAGGCCAAGGGCCAGAAGCCGACTGTGCTCTGGTTCACGGGGCTGTCCGGTTCGGGCAAGTCGACGATCGCCAATCTTCTGGAAAAACGGCTGCATTCGCGCAGCAAGCACACCTACACGTTGGACGGCGACAATGTCCGGCACGGGCTCAATCGCGATCTCGGCTTCACCGAGGAAGACCGCGTGGAGAACATCCGTCGGGTCGGCGAAGTTGCGCGGCTCATGGCAGATGCCGGCCTGATCGTCTTGTGCTCCTTCATCTCTCCGTTCCGTGCTGAGCGCGAAATGGTTCGAGATATGATGGCTGATGGCGAATTCGTTATCATCTGGGTCGACACGCCCTTTGCCATATGTGCCAAGCGCGATCCCAAAGGCCTCTACAAGAAGGCGCTGAACGGGGAAATCAAGAATTTCACCGGTGTCGATTCGCCCTATGAGGCCCCGGATGATCCCGATCTGCATTTGAAGACCGCCCAACGCACGCCCGAAGACATCGTCGACGAGATCGAGGCATGGCTCTCGCAGCGTGGCCATATCTGATGGTCGCGGTGCCAGAAGCGTTCATGGGCTTCGTTCATCTCGCATGCGCTATGATATGTCTGAAATGAATGCAGACGCGACCTAGCCGATAATTTTTCCCCGAGTTTCTTTTGCAATAAAGGAATTCCAAAGACTGGAAAGGATTGACGATCAGGTATCAACCTTAATATTATTAAAAAATCAAATCGGGACTTTCTTGAAAAATAATGAGTAATGCAGATGAATTTTTTCAAAAAAAAATATAAAAGCAGAACATCTAAGGATGATGGTCACATAATAATTACCGGAACGGGCCGTTCTGGAACAACTCTTCTTGTTCAGTATTTCACTTATTTAGGATTTGATACAGGTTACTCTCTTCGGCAGGTTTCTACCGATGTCGATCCGATCTCGCATGCGGGCCTAGAGCGTCCACTGATCGATGAGGGGAACCCTTATGTGATCAAATCGCCCTGGTTTGCCGAGACCCTCTCTGAAGCCCTTGCAAATAACAGGATTCGAATTCACGCTGCGATCCTCCCTATGCGTGACCTCTTTCAAGCTGCCGAGAGCCGCCGGCACATAACGCGGAGCGGTACTGATGCGGGTGGCCTATGGCTAACGGACAAGCCCGAGGAACAAGAGGCGATCCTCGCCGGACAGTTCTACAAGGCGCTGTACCCGCTCATAGAGCACGGAATCCAAGTATACCTAATACATTTCCCGCGCTTCGTGAGCGAGCCTGACACGTTGTACGACTCCATGAAAAGATTGCACGCCGAGCATGGCGTCAGTCGAGAAGAATCTCAGCGTGCGTTGATTAAAGTCGCGCGTCTCGATCGCATCCATTCATTTACACCTTCTATCGAATGAGACCGCTTATAATATCTTAGTCTGGGATACGCTCATAAACTCGCGTCATCGAAGTGCGCATGCTCTAAAAAGATTCATGCTATTTTTTGGCGATAAAGCCCCTAGATGCTCTAAAACGGTCGGATATGACGCGTTTTGCGGATCCCCCTCTTGGATGTCACGGGCTAACGGTTTCACATGCCTTCTTGCATGCTTCGTAAGCTCGCTTAGCGGCTTCTTTGCATGCTCGCCGCCGACTTCTGATAGGTATAAGTCCACAAGGCCTTTTCACCAGATTATAGGCGTCCTTACATGCACCTTTGCATGTATTCTCCGCAAAAAATTCAAACTCTGGCTCTGATTCATCGTCATTGTCATGTGTTAATATCGGAATATCATCTCTAGGAGAAAAATAATCTCCTTTTTTTATTAAACCAGAGTCAATAATATTTTTAGTTATTTCTTCTTTTTCTTCTTCATTGAGATCATTCCAAATAGAAGCATTTATTTCTATTTCAGCCATGACGTTTGCGCGCTCCCATTTCGTATGTCGATGAGATTATATAACGCAAGGGAATTCGATAGGCAAAAATGCGCGTTGTAACAGTTTAATCGCATTCTGCTTCAGACGGTGCTCGGCTCGAAATCTGCGATTTGATGCACTTGAACGAAGACCCAACGTCAACGTCCGCATTATGTTCGAGCTCGGCTTCTCATACGTCTTGCAATCCGGCTTACGGTCATGGCGGATACTCCGAACCTGGAGGCGATATGGCGAGCGCTCGCCCCTGCGGAAATCTCGCCTTCGATGCGCGCAACCTTGTCATCGGAAAGACGCTTGCGAGAGCCCGTTGGCTTTCGAGCCGCCGCCTCCTGACGCAGTAAGGCAACCTCTCCATTTAGATAAGCAATCGTGGCTGACTGGCTTTTGATGACATCTGATAGCCCGTCGTTTGCGTCAGCAAGATGCAGAGCCCATTCTTTCCAAGCGGCCTTACCGCTACCAGGTCCAGACCATGGTGGCATTTTGAAAGGGCTGGTCTCTACGATCTCGGCAGGATCGGACTTCATCACGTCCACATCTGTAACAATAGACACTGTTACATATTCTGGCGGGATGCGATCCCGTCAACCTGAATGGCCCGCCATGCCACAGAGAAGGTCACAGGCGCGAATATACCCTATGGTGGATTCCAGCATGAAGTGCAACGTGATCATGAGAAGCGGATTTGGACGTCTTTGCCAAGTTCTTTGAGCATGGCCTGGAGAGGCGTGACGAAGCCGAGGCATTTTCTCGGTGTCGTATTGATCGAGACGAGGAC
>NZ_JBEHWS010000040.1:3934-6663 GCF_040239565.1 Fulvimarina thalattae | reverse complement strand
GTCTTTCGAAGCATAGATGACGTTGGTTGTCTTGTTGGTTGGGGTTTCGGCCTTGGCTGATGGATGATCGACGATGCCGGGTCTCTTTTTGTCTGGTTGGCTTTCGGGTCGGCTGGATTTTTTGGGGTCTGGTTCTTTCGTCTTTTTGCTTTGAGCAAGCGACAGAAGGTCAGGGTTTATACTCTTATGATCGAACCTGAGAGTTTGATCCTGGCTCAGAACGAACGCTGGCGGCAGGCTTAACACATGCAAGTCGAGCGCATCCTTCGGGGTGAGCGGCAGACGGGTGAGTAACGCGTGGGAATCTACCCATCTCTTCGGGATAGCTCCGGGAAACTGGAATTAATACCGAATACGTCCTTTTGGAGAAAGATTTATCGGGGATGGATGAGCCCGCGTAGGATTAGCTAGTTGGTGCGGTAATGGCGTACCAAGGCGACGATCCTTAGCTGGTCTAAGAGGATGATCAGCCACACTGGGACTGAGACACGGCCCAGACTCCTACGGGAGGCAGCAGTGGGGAATATTGGACAATGGGGGCAACCCTGATCCAGCCATGCCGCGTGAGTGATGACGGTCTTAGGATTGTAAAGCTCTTTCAGTGGGGACGATAATGACGGTACCCACAGAAGAAGCCCCGGCTAACTTCGTGCCAGCAGCCGCGGTAATACGAAGGGGGCTAGCGTTGTTCGGAATTACTGGGCGTAAAGCGCACGTAGGCGGATCAGCCAGTCAGGGGTGAAATCCCAGGGCTCAACCCTGGAACGGCCTCTGATACTGTTGATCTAGAGTGTGAGAGAGGTGAGTGGAATTGCGAGTGTAGAGGTGAAATTCGTAGATATTCGCAGGAACACCAGTGGCGAAGGCGGCTCACTGGCTCACAACTGACGCTGAGGTGCGAAAGCGTGGGGAGCAAACAGGATTAGATACCCTGGTAGTCCACGCCGTAAACGATGGAAGCTAGCCGTCGGGTTGTTTACAGCTCGGTGGCGCAGTTAACGCATTAAGCTTCCCGCCTGGGGAGTACGGTCGCAAGATTAAAACTCAAAGGAATTGACGGGGGCCCGCACAAGCGGTGGAGCATGTGGTTTAATTCGAAGCAACGCGCAGAACCTTACCAGCTCTTGACATCCTCTGACGGTTACCGGAGACGGTTTCCTCCCTTCGGGGCAGAGTGACAGGTGCTGCATGGCTGTCGTCAGCTCGTGTCGTGAGATGTTGGGTTAAGTCCCGCAACGAGCGCAACCCTCGCCCTTAGTTGCCATCATTCAGTTGGGCACTCTAAGGGGACTGCCGGTGATAAGCCGAGAGGAAGGTGGGGATGACGTCAAGTCCTCATGGCCCTTACGGGCTGGGCTACACACGTGCTACAATGGCGGTGACAGTGGGCAGCAAGCCAGCGATGGTGAGCTAATCTCCAAAAGCCGTCTCAGTTCGGATTGCACTCTGCAACTCGGGTGCATGAAGTTGGAATCGCTAGTAATCGTGGATCAGCATGCCACGGTGAATACGTTCCCGGGCCTTGTACACACCGCCCGTCACACCATGGGAGTTGGGTCTACCCGAAGATGGTGCGCTAACTCTTTGAGAGGCAGCCAGCCACGGTAGGCTCAGCGACTGGGGTGAAGTCGTAACAAGGTAGCCGTAGGGGAACCTGCGGCTGGATCACCTCCTTTCTAAGGATGATCTGGTTATCGGCCCGATCGGCCCTCGACCGTTCGTCAGCAATGGCGACATCGAGCCCCGATCGATCGTCGAACCCGATCGTTTTAGAACAAAGGTGCCTTTCTAGTCGGATCGGCACCGCCCGTGAGCAATCACGGTCACAACAAAGACGCCTATGAGCTGCCGTTCTGACGGTCGCCACGGCGTGATGGCCGCAAGCGCCGCCTTCGTTTCTCTTTCTTCTCTTGGATATATGTCCTTACGGCCGAGCGTTCGCTTCGCTCACTGGCCTGCGGACGGCACGGCGAACGATCGCCGACGCGCGTTCGCGCTACGTTTTGGCTTCGCGGCGTTCCGATCGCAGCATATGTTACTGGTTGCCGGCGTCTTCGCTGGTTCACAGCCAGGGCCCGTAGCTCAGTTGGTTAGAGCGCACCCCTGATAAGGGTGAGGTCGGTAGTTCGAGTCTACCCGGGCCCACCATTCCTTTGAATGGTCTGCTTGGTTGGCTCGCTTCAGAATGGGGCCTTAGCTCAGCTGGGAGAGCATCTGCTTTGCAAGCAGAGGGTCATCGGTTCGATCCCGATAGGCTCCACCATTGAGGTCGGTTCGGCGTAAGCCGAACGCGAACCATGCGTTCGCGAGACCGAAATGCGCGAGCCCTCTTGGGGCGAGCGCTGTAGCGACACGTGAAATACAACAGGGCAGGGCGCTTTTGAGCGACCGTCCGTCATATCCAGGAGAGAAAGCTCAAGTTTGCAGCTTGGATTGGCTTTGGCCTTCCTTGTCTGCCTGTTCTCAAACATCGTGAAGAAGAAGACGGATCTGGAAGGATCGTCATGGAAAGGGGTTTTACCCCGCGCTTCGCTCCGAAGCGTTCTGCCTGCCTCTTCGAGGTGAGGGTGGTCCGACGGTCCTGCCGGCAGGAATTGCCAGAGGTCGAGTTCATCGCTCGACGCTGGACTAGACGGTTCCTGTCACTTGAAGCCGATGTCGCCTGACCGCGCATCGTTCGGGTCCGTTTCGAGAAGCTGGTCTTTCGCCGGTTGGTCTAGACAACCAGC
>NZ_JBEHWS010000040.1:0-3834 GCF_040239565.1 Fulvimarina thalattae | reverse complement strand
GGCATGACGCACCGCTGCAGGAGGCTTTGGTCTCTAGTTCCTTCGGGAATTGGGCCCTGGCTTAGAAAGCGGTGCGATCTCAAGAAGAATGATCTGATCGACCATGATCTCTCTCTATAGGATTGAGGTCGCTGCATTCGTTGCCTGACAAGGGTGGCGGATGTTGCTCCGGTTACGCTGTTCCAGTGCAAAAGGGGAACGGACACCAGAGCGCGATTCCTGAGGAGCGTTGGGCACCTGTCCAGCGTCGGCCGAACGGCCGTCGGACCTTATGGTCCGCCCCCGCGGAGGCGTCACCGTCAGGTGGCTGCGGTGAGCGATCATCAATCGATCAAGTCTTCGCTTTGCGAAGCCTTGATGATCATGGGCGATGGGAACGATCAAGTGTCTGAAGGGCATTTGGTGGATGCCTTGGCATGCACAGGCGATGAAGGACGTGATACGCTGCGATAAGCGTCGGGGAGCTGCGAATAAGCTTTGATCCGGCGATTTCCGAATGGGGAAACCCACCTTCGACTACCGTTAAGTTTTAACCGTTGAGCCGTTGATTGCCGCATGGCGATCTGCGGTCTTTGATGTTGGCGCACTTGCCGCGATGGCGAGTTTGCCCGCAGCAAAGGCCGACCGGCCGTCGGCGCTGATGCGCCGCCCCCGCGGAGCCGATCGCAAAGCGATCTGGCGTGAGCGGTTAAAATTAACGGTAGTCATATGAGGGTATCTTTGATCTGAATACATAGGGTCAAAGAAGCGAACCCGGGGAACTGAAACATCTCAGTACCTGGAGGAAAGGACATCAACCGAGACTCTGCTAGTAGCGGCGAGCGAACGCGGACCAGGCCAGTGGTTTTGATTGAACAAGCTGAAGACGTTGGAAAGCGTTGCGAGATTGGGTGACAGCCCCGTAGGCGTAATTTTAATCAAGATCCTTGAGTAGGGCGGGACACGTGAAATCCTGTTCGAACATGGGGGGACCACCCTCCAAGCCTAAGTACTCGTGCATGACCGATAGCGAACCAGTACCGTGAGGGAAAGGTGAAAAGCACCCCGACGAGGGGAGTGAAAGAGAACCTGAAACCGAATGCCTACAAACAGTCGAAGCCCGCAAGGGTGACGGCGTACCTTTTGTATAATGGGTCAGCGACTTAGTCTGACGAGCAAGCTTAAGCCGGTAGGTGTAGGCGTAGCGAAAGCGAGTCTGAACAGGGCGTTCAGTTCGTCGGATTAGACCCGAAACCGAGTGATCTAGCCATGAGCAGGCTGAAGGTGCGGTAACACGCACTGAAGGGCCGAACCCATATCTGTTGCAATAGATCGGGATGACTTGTGGCTAGGGGTGAAAGGCCAATCAAACTCGGAAATAGCTGGTTCTCCGCGAAATCTATTTAGGTAGAGCGTCGGATGAATACCCTCGGGGGTAGAGCACTGGATGGGCTATGGGGACTCACCGTCTTACTGATCCTAACCAAACTCCGAATACCGAGGAGTACTATCCGGCAGACAGACGGCGGGTGCTAACGTCCGTCGTCAAGAGGGCAACAACCCTGACCTCCAGCTAAGGTCCCCAAGTCATGGCTAAGTGGGAAAGGATGTGAAGATCCCAAAACAACCAGGATGTTGGCTTAGAAGCAGCCATCATTTAAAGAAAGCGTAACAGCTCACTGGTCTAAACAAGGGTCTTTGCGCCGAAAATGTACCGGGGCTCAAGCCATGCACCGAAGCTGAGGACTTCTCTTTCGAGGAGTGGTAGCGGAGCGTTCCATAGGCCTGTGAAGCCGTACCTGTGAGGGGCGGTGGAGGTATTGGAAGTGCGAATGCTGACATGAGTAACGATAAAGGGAGTGAGAGACTCCCTCGCCGAAAATCCAAGGGTTCCTGCTTAAAGTTAATCTGAGCAGGGTTAGCCGGCCCCTAAGCCGAGGCCGAAAGGCGTAGGCGATGGGAACCACGTTTAATATTCGTGGGCCTGATGGAAAGTGACGGATCGCGTGTATCGTAATCTCTTATTGGATTGAGGTTGCGGTGAAGCGGTTCCAGGAAAGAGCTCCATCGTATAGACCGTACCCGAAACCGACACAGGTGGATTGGTAGAGAATACCCAGGCGCTTGAGAGAACTGTGCTGAAGGAACTCGGCAAATTGCACGCGTAACTTCGGAAGAAGCGTGACCTCCATTTACGCAAGTAGGTGGGGGTGGCACAGACCAGGGGGTAGCGACTGTTTATCAAAAACACAGGGCTCTGCGAAGTCGCATAAGACGACGTATAGGGTCTGACGCCTGCCCGGTGCTGGAAGGTTAAGAGGAGAGGTTCACGCCTTGAATCGAAGCCCCAGTAAACGGCGGCCGTAACTATAACGGTCCTAAGGTAGCGAAATTCCTTGTCGGGTAAGTTCCGACCTGCACGAATGGCGTAACGACTTCCCCGCTGTCTCCAGCACAGACTCAGTGAAATTGAATTCCCCGTGAAGATGCGGGGTTCCTGCGGTCAGACGGAAAGACCCCGTGCACCTTTACTATAGCTTTACACTGGCATTCGTGTCGGCACGTGTAGGATAGGTGGTAGGCTTTGAAGCGTGGACGCCAGTTTGCGTGGAGCCATCCTTGAAATACCACCCTTGCCGTCATGGATGTCTAACCGCGGTCCGTTATCCGGATCCGGGACAGTGTATGGTGGGTAGTTTGACTGGGGCGGTCGCCTCCTAAAGCGTAACGGAGGCGCGCGATGGTGGGCTCAGAGCGGTCGGAAATCGCTCGTCGAGTGCAATGGCATAAGCCCGCCTGACTGCGAGACAGACAAGTCGAGCAGAGACGAAAGTCGGTCATAGTGATCCGGTGGTCCCCGAGTGGAAGGGCCATCGCTCAACGGATAAAAGGTACGCCGGGGATAACAGGCTGATGACCCCCAAGAGTCCATATCGACGGGGTTGTTTGGCACCTCGATGTCGGCTCATCGCATCCTGGGGCTGGAGCAGGTCCCAAGGGTTTGGCTGTTCGCCAATTAAAGCGGTACGTGAGCTGGGTTCAGAACGTCGTGAGACAGTTCGGTCCCTATCTGCCGTGGGTGTAGGAGCATTGACAGGATCTGTCCCTAGTACGAGAGGACCGGGATGGACGGATCTCTGGTGGACCTGTTGTGGCGCCAGCCGCATTGCAGGGTAGCTATATCCGGTCGGGATAACCGCTGAAGGCATCTAAGCGGGAAACCCACCTGAAAACGAGTGCTCCCTATCAGGGCCGTGGTAGACCACCACGTCGATAGGCCGAGTGTGGAAGCAGGGCAACCTGTGAAGCTTATCGGTACTAATCGCCCGATCGAACTTGATCGTTCCCATTCGCCCATGATCATCATGTTGATCGCCAAAAAGGCGATCAACATTCTTCTTGAGTTATGTCCTCACGCTGTCGCGGCCAAATGCCGCTGCGCTGCGGACAACGCGGCGCAAAAGCGCCGACGGGCAGTCGCCCGACGCTCACCTTCAGGGAAATCCTTCGCGGATATCTTCATGGCTGTCCCCCGCAAATCTTGCGTGGGACTGCCGCGAAGCCAAAGCGTAGCGCAAACGCGCGTCGGGCCTGATGGCCCGCCCCCGCGGAGGCAATGCCGAAAGGCATCTGCCGTGAGCAAGAACAAACTCCTGACAACAAACGCCAGCTTCTCACAATCTGCCTTTGGCCGACCTGGTGGTCATAGCGGCGCGCCCCCACCCGATCCCATTCCGAACTCGGCCGTGAAACGCGCCAGCGCCTATGATACTTCGTCTCAAGACGCGGGAAAGTCGGTCGCCGCCAGGTCCGCCAAACGCAGAACAAAAAACCTTCTTCACAACAACAACAACA